>NZ_JBHTBX010000008.1:0-198218 GCF_042665135.1 Hydrogenophaga bisanensis | reverse complement strand
TTGCCGATGCCGACGGGCACTTCCGGGCCCGCTACGGGGTGCGCGCCAGCGGCGCGGCCTACCTGCTGCGTCCGGACCAGCACGTGTGCGCGCGCTGGCTCACGCTCGATGCCCACCGCCTGCAGGCTGCCCTGTCCGCCGCGCTGCCCCAGTGAACCACCCGCCGACCAGGATGACCACCATGAACACACCCGCGACGCTGCCGATCGAAGGGCTGGAGACCGTCTACGACGCGCTGGCCCAGGCCATCGACCAGGCCGGTCCCGACAAGACCGAGCTCTTCCTCGTCAAGCTCGCCCTGCTCAATGCCCAGGCACTGGCGGACGCCGGGCTTTTCCAGCAACATCTGCGGGCCGCACTGCAAGACCTCTGAGCGGGCGGGGGCTGGTCCGGTTGGGCGTTTGGGGTCAGGCCATCAGCGCGGCTCTGGCCACAGAGATGGAACAGAGATGGCGATGCCACTGGTATGGCATGCTTGGGTCACGGCCATGAGGCTCGCCATTGATGACCCATCCTTCCATGATCGTTCTGTCCCACTGCGTCAGCGCCCGGTCCTTGCGTCCCCTGTGGATGCTGGAGGAACTCGGGCTGCCCTACGAGCTGCGCATGCTCCCGTTCCCGCCCCGCATGCACGCCCGGTCCTACCTGGATCTGAACCCGCTGGGAACGGTGCCCCTGCTGGAAGACGGCGCCACGCGAATGACCGAATCGGCGGCGATGTGTCATTACCTGGCCGCGCGCCACAGCCCGGGCGTGCTGGACGTGCCCGTTCACGAGTCGACCTATGGCGCCTACCTGAACTGGCTGCACATGAGCGACGCCACGCTGACCTTTCCGCAGACGCTGGTGCTGCGGTACACCCATTTCGAACCACCCGAGCGACAACAACCCCAGGTGGCTTCCGACTATGCGCGGTGGTTTCTGGCCCGGTTGCGCGCCGTGGACGCCGCTGTACAGCACAACGACTACCTGTGTGCGGGCCGTTTCACCGCCGCTGATGTGGCTGTGGGGTACGCATTGCTGCTGGCGCGCCACCTGGGGCTGGATGCCCAGTTCACACCGGCGGTTGCCGCGTATTGGCAACGGTTGCAGGATCGTCCGGCCTTCCTGCGTGCGCTTCGCGTGGAGCAAGAGGCGGCTCAAGCGCAGGGCGTGGATCCCACGCCTTCGCCTGACCTGCGGTTCTGAGCGACCGCATCGTCAACCGAGGGCCACCCGGACACGCAGGTGAAAGTGCCTGGCGGCTCCGGGCTGGCAGAGCACCTTCCCGATCCGGACGCGGCGCATCCAGGCCAGGACCCGCAAATTCGGCCAAGGCGCTGCGAAACCCTTGTGCTTCTTGCGGCCAGTCCTGAGGGTCGGTGTGCCGCCGTCTGTCTGAGCCAGAATAGGGCATGTCGCGGCGATCTCTCTTCTTGTCCCTGGGCGCAGTGCTCGTTGCGCTGTCACTGGTTCTGTTGGCTTGGTGGGGCTGGCGTGCGCCACAGGCACCGTCCATCCAAGTCAGTATGAAGCCGCTGGTGCGGACCCTGCAGTTCGCCGCGCGCGTGACCACCCTCTCACGCGTCGAGGTCGGCAGCACCTTGACGGGCCGGGTCAGTGAGGTGGTGGTGAACGAGGGCGCCCAGGTGGCTGCCGCAGACGTGCTGATCCGTCTGGACGGGCGGGAACTGCAGGCCGCCCTGGCACAGGCCGAGGCCAATGAACGGCAGGCCCAGGCGCGGCTGGACGGTCTGCGCAGCACCGGCCGGCTGGCCGCACAGGCGAACGTGACGCAGGCGGAATCCGTGCTGGTGGCGGCCCGGGCCGATCTGAACCGCACACAGGGGCTGGTGGGGCAGGGTTTCCTCAGTCAGTCCCGCCTGGATGAGGCCCGCCGTGCCGTGGCCGTGGCGCAGGCCCAGCTGGATGCTGCGCGTGCGCAACGCGATGCGAATGCGGAGACCGGAACCGATGTGGCGCAGGCACAGGCCCAGCTGGCGTTGGCCACGGCCGCCCGCCGTTCCGCGCAGGTGCGCCTGAAGGAGACGGAGATTGCAGCCCCAGCCCAGGCACGCGTGCTTTCGCGCGCGGTGGAGCCCGGGCAGATCGTTCAACCGGGCCGCGCCCTGTTGACCCTGGCGCTGTCCGGCCCGCTGCAGCTGGTGGCGCAAGTGGATGAGCGGTATCTTGAGCAGCTGGCGCCCGGGCAACCGGCGAATGTGCTGGCCGACGCATACCCGACGCAAGTGTTCAAGGCGCAGGTGCTGTCGATTGCCCCGCTGGTGGACGCCCAGCGCGGCGCGGTCGAGGTCAAGTTCTCCTTGCCGGACCCCGTGCCCGACTTCCTGCGCGAGGACATGACCGTGTCCGTCGAGGTCGAGACCGCGCGGCGCGAGCAGGCGCTGGTGTTGCCCCTGAATGCGCTGCGGGGCGAGGGCGACGCCGCGCCGACGGTGTGGGTGGCGCGCGATGGCCGCGTCGAGGCTCGGGTGGTGCGTCTGGGCTTGCGGACCCTGGCATCGGTCGAGGTGACCGAGGGCCTGGAGGCGGGTGAGACCGTGCTGGTCGGACCGGCACCTGGTCCGGGAGCCCGCGTGCGTGCCGTGACCAGCGCACGCGCACCTTCGGCGCAAGGGTCCAGCAGCGACAATGCCGGTCCCGCCATGACCAACGCCATGGGACGCTGAGGTCATTCATGTTGCTTGGATTTGAAAGCCTGGTGGCGGTCCGCTTCCTGCGTGAAGGAAGAATGCAGACCCTGCTCATCATCGTGGGGGTGGCGGCGGGCGTGGCGGTGGTCGCGTACATCTCGGCCCTGATCTCGGGTCTGCAGCGCAACACGATCGAGAAGACCCTGGGCTCCCAGGCCCATGTCACCTTGAGTCCGCCGGAAGAGCGGGTGCTGGTGTCGCCCACGCCGCCCGGGACCGACGTGATCCAGCTGGATCAGACGCAGGCGCGGGCGCAGCGCCCGCGGTCCATCGACAACTGGCAGCGCCTCCTGCCCGAACTCGAAGCCTTGCCGCAGGTCGCTGCGGTCTCACCCATGGTGTCGGCGGCCGGTCTGGCGGTGCGTGGCGAAGCCTCCAAGGCGATTGCCCTGATGGGTGTCGAACTGGAGCGATACGACCGCATCGTGAAGCTGCGCTCGAAGATCGTGGCAGGCACCGCGCGGCTGGGACCCGGCGAAGGCATCATTGGCCGCGAACTGGCGCAGGACCTGGGGGTGCAGGTCGGGGATCGGATCGGCATCGTGACGGACGGTGTCGAAGACTCCCTGCGGATCACGGCCCTGGTGGATCTGGGGGTGAGGGACCTCAACCGGCGAACGGTCATCGTGCCCCTGCGCACCGCCCAGAGCCTGGTGGGCCTGCCCGGCAGCGCCACGGGTCTGGATCTCACCCTGGTGGACATCTGGGCCGCGCAGGCGCTGGCGGACGAGCTGGCTGCCCGGTGGCCCTACAAGGCCGAGAGCTGGCAGCAGGCGAATGCCCAGCTGGTGTCGGCACTGAACGCGCAATCGGTGAGCACATCCGTCATCCGCGGGGTGGTGATGGTCGTGGTGGTGCTGGGCATTGCCAGCGTGCTGGTGGTGTCGGTGGTGCAGAAGCAGCGGGAGATCGGCATCCTGCGGGCCATGGGCGCGACCCGGAACCAGGTGCTGCGTGTCTTCCTGCTGCAGGGCGTCATCGTGGGGGCGCTGGGCTCGGCGCTGGGGGTGTTGCTGGCCGTCGTGCTGATCTGGCTGTTCACCCACTTCGTCAGGGGCTCGGACGGCCTGCCCCTGTTCAACATTGCGTTGGAAGCGGGGCTGGCCTTGCGCATTGCCGGCCTGGCCACCGTCTGTGGCTTGCTGGCCGCCGTGGCGCCGGCGCGCCGCGCGGCCCGCCTGGACCCGGCGCAGGCGATACGGCTATGACTTCTTCGTCTGTCGCCAACCGCACGCCGGCGCTGCTGGAGCTTGCCGATGTCTGCAAGCGCTACAACGTGGGGCAGCCCAACGAGACCGAGGTGTTGCATGGGGTGTCGTTCAGCATTGCCCGGGGCGAGATGGTGGCCCTCATCGGTCCCTCCGGCTCGGGCAAAAGCACCTTGCTGAACATCCTGGGCCTGCTCGAGCGCATGACCTCGGGCAGTTACCGGATCGACGGCGAAGAAATGGTGGGCATCGACGACGAGGCGCTCACGCTGCAACGCCGGATCAAGCTGGGCTTCGTGTTCCAGTTCCACCACCTGCTGCCGGCGTTCACCGCGCTGGAGAACGTGACCTTGCCCGCCCTGATGCGGGAGGGGCGAGTGACGCCCCGACAGCTGGAGCGCGCCCGGGCCATTCTGGACGCTGTCGGCCTGGCGCACGCCATGGGCAAGCGTCCGGGCGAGTTGTCCGGCGGCATGCAGCAACGCGTGGCCATTGCCAGGGCCATGGTGCTGGAGCCACCGATGGTGCTGGCCGACGAACCCACGGGCAACCTGGATACCGCTTCGTCGGACGAGGTGTTCGCACTCATGCGCCGCATGCACGCGGAACTGAACACCTCGTTCCTGGTGGTGACGCACGACCCACGCCTGGCCGCGCGCTGCGACAGGGTGCTTGAGCTCGTGGATGGCCGGCTGGTGCGCGATCAGGTTCTTGGTGTGACCCATACACAAGACCATGCGGTCCGGCAATGAGTGTGGTGTCGGTCATGGGTTTCACTTCAACGGCTGTGGTTGCCGCTGAAGGACCCTCGGCGACTCTGGGATTGGTTGCTGCCACCCACATGGGACTCACGGTCGCTTCGACTCTCGGGTGTTCGGTGCCCCTGGTTCAGTTGGGTTGCGTTCCTCTCCCCTGTCTTGTTGGTGTCGTTGGCTACCTTGCCCTCATGGGATTTGTCCTTGTCGGTGCTGTCCTGGTGCCTGGTCATCATGTGCTCCTTGGATGAACGGGCAGACATGAGGTGCCCGTGCATGGCACCGTACATCCGCCGTCATGATGAGGCAATTCCGCTCGTCAGGATGGGCTGGATGCCCTTCGATGCCCTGGTCTGACATCGCCAACCGGGTGGTGCCTCCCAGTTGTTTTCATGCCCCGTGAGTCTGCTGAACAGGATCCTCATACAGTAGAGGTTTTACGCCGCCTGACTGGCCTGCTGCATGAGCCAACTGAGTTTTGCATTCGAGACCCCCGACGAGAAGCCCGCCCTGGTGGCTGGGCAGGAGCCAGCAACCGCGCTGAGCCTGGAAGACTTGGCGCAGCGCCTGGAGGCGCACCCCGACTACCGGGTCCTCAGGCGTCTGCTGCCGATCATGGACTTCGGGCCATTGCCGGCGAGCCCGTCGGCTGTTGGGCAGCCGTCACCGGCCCTGCGGATCCTGATTCTGGACACGGAAACCACGGGTCTGTCGCAGACCACGGACCGGATCATCGAGCTGGCCATGTTGCTGGTGTCGGTGGACACCGGGTCCGGGCAACCCTTTGGCGTGCTGGATACCTTTGAAGGCTTCGAGGATCCTGGCATGCCCATTCCGGAGGTGGCCCGGCAGGTCACGGGCATCACCGATGAGATGGTGCGTGGCCAGCGCCTGGATGACGAACAGGTCCAGGCCATGGTGGCGCGGGCCGACCTGATCGTGGCCCACAACGCCGGCTTTGACCGGCCCTTTGTCGAGGCGCGCTTTGCGGCGTTTGTGGCCAAACCGTGGGCCTGCTCTTTCATGGACATCGACTGGAAGGCCAGGGGTGCCGAGTCGGCCAAACTCAGTGCCCTGGCCCAGGACCGAGGCTGGTTCTACGACGCCCACCGCGCCCTGGTCGACTGCCATGCGCTGCTGCAGGTGCTGGCCAGTCCGGACGCCCAGGGGTCGGGCACCGGTCTGAGCCGCCTGATCGAGGCGATGGGCCGTCCGAGCTACCGGCTCAGGGCCACCGGCGCACCGTTTGAGGGCAAGGATCGGCTCAAGGCACGGGGCTATCGCTGGGATGCCGAGGCGCGGGTCTGGTTCACCCACCTGGACAGCGCCGAGGCGCTGGAGGAAGAACTGGCCTGGCTCGGGGCCAACGTCTATGGTGGTCGGCGTGCGCAGGTCGAGGTGGAGACGCTCGATGCCCTGACCCGCTTTTCGGCCAGGGCGGGGCGGATCGAACACCACCCCTTGCCGTCGGTGAGTGCGGCAGACGGCCGGGATCAGTGACCGGCCGCGGCGCGGATCAGCTCGCCTGACGACAGCAGGGCGGTGCCACGCGCCCGGGGCGTGGTGACGGCCAGTGCCCGGGCCACGTCGCGGGCCTGCACCGGCCGCCAGGCGCCGGGCAGCACGGGCGCCAGCAGGCGGGCCAGCGGCATGGCCAGGCGTTCGCCCAGACGGGGTGGCTGTCCCAGGCCATCGCGATCCCCCAGCAACAAGGAGGGACGGGCGATCACCAGGGTGTCGAGATTCAGCTCAGCCAGCGCCTGTTCCAGTTCGCCCTTGACGCGGCTGTAGAAAACCGTCGAGCGGGCATTGGCCCCCGCCGCGCTGACCAGACCCACCCGTCGCGCGCCGGCCGCGGCCGCGGCACGTGCGACCGCCAGGTTGGCCTCCAGATCGATGGCCCGGAACGCCGCCTGGCTGCCCGCCTGGCGAATCGTGGTGCCCAGCGCCAGGTAGACCTCGTCCACCGCCGGCAGCGCGGGCAGCCGCCGGAAGTCCACCACATGAACCTTCAGCATCGGGTGCCGGATGGCAGGTGCGCGCCGTCCCACGACATGCACTTCGCTCACCCCCGGGTCCGCCAGCAGTTGCTGCAGCAGATGGCCGCCGACCAGGCCGGTGGCGCCGGCCAGCAGCACGCGTCTTGTGGGGGTGGCGTTCATGGGTTGCATCGGGGGCAGTGTTGGGGATCGGCATGGATCAGGTCGGTGCGTGGCACGACCTGGGCATGGGTACAGCGCACGCATTGCCATCGCTCGGCCCGGTGAGCCGAGGTGGGCGTGGCGCAGGCCGCGCAGGGCAGACCGGGTTCGCGGGCCACCACCGCGTAGCCCGGGGCATCGCAGGCTGGGCAGGGGAACGCCAGGCGCCGCAGCAGGTCACTGGCCGCTTCCCCGATGCGCTGCATGCGACTCGGGTTGGCGAACGCGCGCAGGTCCAGTTCGGTGAAGACCTGACCATTGGCCGACAGCGCCAGACACTCATCGAAGCGGGATCTCAGGCTCTGCCAGTCGCTGATGCCTTTGAACACGCGGGGATCGTCCTCATGAGCGGGCCTCAGCACCAGCTGGTGCGCCGGGAACCCCTCGCGCATGGCGAACGCTTCCAGGGCAGACCAGTCCCCGGTCAGCAGGTGGGCGGACTTGCCGGGGCCCTGTGCCATGCCGGTGATCTCGATGCCGAGCCGGCGGTCGATCAGCACCAGCAGTTCGATGTTCCAGGAAAACATGCCGGTGAACGGGTCCGGACCGAAGCTGCCTTCGCTGGCCAGGCCCACCGGGCAGCCCGACAGTTCCATCCCCACCTGTGCCTTGCGCCGGGCGGCGTCCAGCTGGCTGCCGACGCGGGCCATATCGCGGGTGAAGGTCCCCAGGCTGTCGGTGTCGAAACCCTCGACACGAACCACCTGGCAGCCCAGGGCGGGCTCCAGAACCGGTGCGATGACCTTCTCCTTGCCGTGCTGGGTCAGCAGGGCGATCATCTGGCCTTGGTAGCGGGGTGTCATCTGTGATGTCTGGCGAACAGCCGCCATGATTCCACAGGCGTGAAACAGGGACCGGGCTGCGGGCTATTGCATGGGGCCGGCTGCTTTTGATGACGGTTTGCCCTGGTGTTCGAGATAGCTCACGAACTGCCGCGCCGGGGGCGACAAGGGCACATCGGTGCGCCAGACCAGCGACCATTGGCGCAGGATCGGAAAACCCTCCACCGGGAGGCGGACCCAGGGCGAGTGCCGGTGGGCTCGGCCGGATGGGCCGACCGGGCCGATCGCCAGCGCCGAGATGACACCGATGCCCAGGCCCGCGCCCACGGCATGTTTGAGGGCTTCGTTGCTGCCCAGGCTCATGGCCAGTCGGGGTGTGAAGCCGTGCGACGCGAAGTGTTTTTCGGCCACCCAGCGCGTGCCGCTGCCCGGTTCGCGCATCAGCCAGCGTTCCCCGGTCAGTTCCTCCAGGGGCACCGGATGTCCGAGTCTGGCCAGCCGGTGCTGCGCCGGGCCGATCACGACCAGCGGGTTGTCCATGAAGGGCAGGCTCTGCAGGGGCAGGTCGTCGGGCGGCAGCATCATCACCGCCAGGTCATCGACCTGCTGGTGCAGCCGGGCAATCACACGGTCACGGTTCTCGACCGCCAGCTCGATGTCGATGCCGGGATGCAGGGCACCGAAAGGCCCCAGCAGGTCGGGCACGAAGTACTCGGCCGTCGTGACCGCGGCGATGCGCAGCCGGCCCCTGACCAGCCCCCGCAGATCCGAGAGGCGACCTTCGAAACGCTGCCAGGTGGCGCTGATTTCACCCACCGCCTCGACCAGGGCTTCGCCGGCCAGGGTCAGGCGGATGCCGCGGCCGACCGGCTCGAACAGGGGTTCACCGATCAGCTCGGCGACCTGCCTGAGCTGCACACTGATGGTGGGCTGGCTGACGTGCAGTTCGCGGGCGGCACGGGTGATCGACATCAGCCGCGCCGTGGCCTCGAAGGCGCGCAGCTGCTGCGGCGAAATGCGCATCAGGCGCTTGATGGGCGATGGCATGGACGGCACTCCAGAAACATAGATTCAAATCTATAAGTTTCATGAAAACAAAGAAATTGTATTTATGTATTGACCTGCCTACAGTCGCTTCACCCCAACCCCTTCCAGAGAATGCGACCATGAAAAACGATGTACCTTCCCATCTGCTGAGCGGCAGCGATATCGACGGCAGCATCGGCACGGTTACGCCGGTGCCGATCACGGTGGCTGCGGGTGATGGCATCGGGCCCGAGATCATGCAGGCCACCCTCAAGGTGCTGCAGGCGGCGGGCGCGCGCATCGCGCCCGAGACGATCGAGATTGGCGAGCAGCTGTACCTGCAGGGCCACACCAGCGGCATCGCTCCCCAGTGCTGGGACAGCCTGCGCCGCACCCGGGTCCTGCTCAAGGGGCCAATCACCACCCCCAGCGGCCGGGGCTACAAGAGCCTGAACGTGACGATCCGCAAGACCCTGGGCCTGTACGCCAACGTGCGCCCCTGTGTCAGCTACAGCCCTTTTGTGGCCACACGCCACCCCAAGCTCGACATCGTCATCGTCCGCGAGAACGAGGAAGACCTCTACGCCGGCATCGAGCACCGGCAGACCGATCAGGTGGTGCAGTGCCTCAAGCTGATCACCCGGCCCGGCTGCGAGCGGATCATCCGCTACGCCTTCGAGTACGCCCGTGCGAACGGCCGGCGCAAGATCACCTGCATGACCAAGGACAACATCATGAAGATGACCGATGGGCTGTTCCACCAGGTGTTTGACGAGATCGCCACCGGCTACCCCGACATCCAGACCGAACACATGATCATCGACATCGGCGCCGCCCGGGTGGCCACCCGGCCCGAGCAGTTCGACGTCATCGTCACGACCAACCTGTATGGCGACATCCTCAGCGACATCGTGGCCGAGATGACCGGCAGCGTGGGGCTGGCCGGCAGCGCCAACATCGGCGAGCATGTGGCCATGTTCGAGGCCATCCACGGCAGCGCGCCAGACATCGCCGGCAAGGGCATTGCCAACCCCAGCGGACTGCTGCTGGCGGCCGTGATGATGCTGGTGCACATCCGCCAGCCCGATGTCGCCGCCAGGATCCACAACGCCTGGCTGTGCACCCTGGAGGACGGGGTGTTCACCGCCGACCTGGCCGGTCATGCTTCGTCGAGGCTCTCGCGCCCGTTTGGCAGCATGGACTTTGCCGATGCGATCATCGAGCGTCTGGGGCGCACGCCGCGCACCCTCGCGCCGGTCAGTTACCAGCAGGCTCCCGAGGCGGCACCCGCCGCGGTGTCGGCGCCGACCTTGTCCGTGCAGGCGCGGGCACGCAAGAGCCTGCTGGGGGTGGATGTCTTCGTGCACCAGGCATCGACCACGCCGGACGCGCTGGCGGCCGCCATCGGGTCCCTGAGCCTGCCATCGCTGCGGCTGCAGATGATCACCAACCGAGGCGTCAAGGTCTGGCCGCAGGGCTTCCCGGAGACCTTCTGCACCGACCACTGGCGCTGCCGCTTCATGGCCGCCGAGCAAGGGGGCGAGGTGGCGCCGGCCGATGTGGTGGCGCTGCTGGGTGCCTTGGTGGGGCAGGGCACCGATGTCATCAAGACCGAAAACCTGTACGCCTTCGACGGTGTCCAGGGGTTTGCACTGGGGCAGGGTCAGTAGCAAATTGACACATCAGGGATCTCTGACCACACTTGGCGCCACAAGAACCATCAACGTGGCGAACCGGGACGGATCTGGGCACAGGCGCATCGAATGGCGTGCCGGACCTTCCTGACGCCACCTCACAGGGGTGTGGCGCCGGCATGAATCCCAGAGATCTGTCCGATTACGAAGGCCTGTCCGCATTCCTGCCCGGTGCCGTGTTCCGGTACCGGGTGGGGGGGGACGGGGTGGGCCGCCTGGAGCACATGACCCAGGCCTGCTTCGAAATCTGGGAGCTGGACCGCACCGCCGTGGAACACGACATGGCCTCGCTGTGGGCCATGGTAGAGCCTGCGGATTTGCCGGAAATGCGCCGCAGCGTCGATGAGTGCGCACGTGAGTTGCGCGACTGGGACTGTCAGTGGCGGATCACCACCCGGTCGGGACGGCGCAAGTGGCTGCACGGCATGGGGCGCCCGATCCGGGAGTCCGACGGTTCGCTGCTCTGGCACGTGCTGGTCATGGACCAGACCGACAACCGTGCCGCCCAGGAGGCCCAGCGGGCCAGCGAGCAGCGCTTTCGGCGGCTCATCGAGGCCATTCCCAACGTGGCGGTGCAGGGCTACGACAGCCAGCTGGTGTGCCGGTTCTGGAACGCCGCGTCCGAGCGCCTGTACGGCTACACGCAGGAAGAGGCCCTGGGGCGCAGCCTGCTGGACCTGATCATTCCGGATGGCATGCGCGAGGCCGTGGTGGCGGCCACGGCCGACATGCTGCGCACGGGCGAGGCCATTCCGTCCAGCGAGCTGACCTTGCGTCACCAGGACGGCTCGGATGTTCATGTGTATTCCGGGCACGTGCTGCTCGACCATGCGGGTGGGCATCCCGAGTTCTTCTGCATCGACTTCGACCTCTCCGAACGCATGGCCGCCGAGGACGCCCGGCATGCCCTGGAGGTGCAGCTGCGCGAGGCTCAGAAGATGGAGGCGCTGGGTACCCTGGCCGGTGGCATTGCCCATGACTTCAACAACATCCTCGCGGCCGTGCTGGGCAATGCCTCGCTGGCGCTGGAAGAGGCACCGCCCCAGGGCGAGCTGCGCGAGAGTGTCGAGCAGATCCAGAAGGCGGCGCGACGTGCCCGCGCGGTGGTACGGCAGATCCTGGCCTTTGCCCGCAAGGAGTTGCCCCGCAAGACCCCCATCGATCTGCTGCCGGTGGTTCAGGAGGCCTGCTCGCTGCTCAAGACCACGGCGCCGCCAGGGGTCCGCGTGGACATGGCCTCGGACGCCGATCTGCCGGTGGTGCTGGCGGATGCGACCCAGATGGAGCAGGTGTTGCTGAACCTGGGGACCAACGCCATCCATGCGGTGACCGACCAGTTCAACGGGCGGGTGCAGGTGGTGTTGACGGCGGCCCTGCGGGAGGCGTTTGAAGCGCTGCCCGGACACGCCGTGCTGCAAAGCTCTGCGCCGGGCCATCGCCAGGGCGTGTGGTTGCGCGTGCAGGACAACGGACGAGGGATGTCGCCCGACACGGCCCAGCGGATTTTCGAGCCCTTCTTCACCACCAAGGAGCGCGGGCAGGGCACCGGTCTGGGGCTGTCGGTCGTGCACGGCATCCTCAAGGAGCACGGGGCCGGCCTCAAGCTTCACTCCGTTGAAGGGGTGGGCACCACGTTTGACCTCTGGCTCGAAAGCGCCACACCCGTGGCCGCTGAGGTGCCGGCCGCGTCGGCCATGACAGCCTCGTCGACCGGGCCGGTGCGCCATCTGCTGTACGTGGATGACGACGATCAGATCAACGACATGGTGGTGCGGACCTGCGCCAGGGAGGGGCACCGGGCCCATGCCCTGTCGGACCCCTACCAGGCCCTGGAGTATGTGAGGACGCATGGCCCGGCGATCGACCTGGCGGTGTTCGATCACAACATGCCCACCATGGCGGGTGCCCAACTGGTGGCCAAGGTGCTCCAGATCTGCCCTGGCCTGGCCTGTGCCGTGGTGTCGGCGGTGGTGGATGAGCAGCTCAAGCAGCACGCCCTGGGCAAGGGCGCGCTCTTCGTGGCCGAAAAGTCCGAGGCCATGGTGCCCGCCCTGCTGGACGGACTGCAGCGGCACCGGCCCCGGGCCTGAGGACCAACCGCTCAGCGGATGACAGCCAGCTTGACCCGTTGTCCGGCCTTGAAGGTGTAGAGGGTCAGCGCGGCGTTCTTGCGGTCACCCTTCTCGTCGAATTCCACATTGCCGGAAGCGCCCTGGTACTTGATGGCCTTGAGGGCCGGCAGGTACTTCTGGGGCTCTGCCGAGCCGGCGGTCTGCATGGCGGCGGCCAACAGCTTCACGCCGTCGTAGGCATAGCCGGCGTAGGCCTGCACATCGACGCCGTACTTGGCCTTGAAGTCGGCACGGAACTTCTCGTTCACCGCGACTTCGTCGCCATCCACGCCACCGGCTTCCACGCAGTAGACCTGCTCATCGCCCAGCGCCTCGGCCGACAGCGTGATCATCTCGGCCGTGCACAGGCCGTCGCCGCCCACCATCTTCGAGGCGAAACCCAGGGTCTTCATCTGGCGCAGCATCGGTCCACCCACGGCGTCCATGCCGCCGTAGAAGATGACATCGGGCTTCTTGTCCTTGAGGGAGGTGAGGATGGCGTTGAAGTCCGTGGCCTTGTCGTTCGTGTACTCGCGTCCCACCAGCTGGGCGCCGGCGGCGACAGCGGCCTTCTCGAACTCGTCGGCCAGACCCTGGCCGTAGGCCGTGCGGTCGTCGATGACGGCCACGGTCTTGGCTTGCAGGTTCTGCACGGTGTAGCGGCCCATCGCGCCACCCTGCTGGGTGTCGTCGGCCACCAGGCGGAAGGCGCCGGGGAAGCCCTGGCGGGTGAACTTGGGGTTGGTGGACGAGGGGGTGATCTGGGGGATGCCCGCGTCGTGATAGAGCTGCGAAGCGGGCAGGGTCGCACCGGAGGTCAGGTGACCCACCACGCCGTTGACGTTGGCGTCGACCAGCTTCTGGGCGGCGGCCGTGGCCTGCTTCGGATCGGCGGCGTCGTCTTCGGCCATGAGTTCGAAGCGCGCGGTCTGCCCACCGATCTGGACGCCCGCGGCATTGAGCTCGTCAATGGCCATGCGCGCACCGTTTTCATTGTCCTTGCCCAAGTGGGCCGCGCCGCCGCTGGTGGCGCCCACGTGGCCGATCTTGACCACCAGGGCTTCGGTCGATGCGGTGGAGGCGGCAGGGGCCGCTGCCTCTTCTTTCTTGCCGCAGGCGGCCAGGGCCACGGCGGCGGCAAGCAGGGAGAGTTTCAGCTCGGTGCGCATTTTTGTCAGTGCTTTCAAGCGTGGGAGAGGTGTGGAAAAGGAATGCCGAAAATAATAAGCATGCTTATTATAAGTATGCATCTGAATGGTCAATCGTCGGTGTTGAGGGCAAACGGCGCGTGGGCAAACAACTGCACGCCGTGCAGCAGCGCATCTTCGTCAAAGTCGAAGTGGGGATGGTGGTGCGGGTGCCGGATGCCCTTGGCAGCGCTGCGCGCGCCAATGAAGGCGTAGGCCCCGGGCGCATGCGGCAGAAACGCACTGAAGTCCTCGCTGTTGGGCAGTGGCGGGATGGTGGTCAGCCGGACCTGGGGCATGGCCTGCTGCACGACCTGTCGCAGCGCGCCAGCCACCACCGGATCGTTGACCACGGGGCTGTATCCGCGGATGTACTGCAGTTCGCAGGTCGCGCCGTGGGCGATCGCCACCCCTTGCGCGATCCTTTCGATCAGCCCGGGCACGCCCTGACGAACGGTATCGCTGAAGCACCGGACCGAGCCGCCAAGCTCGGCGGTATCGGGAATGACATTGAACGCCTCACCGGCATGAAAGCGGGTGACCGACACGATGAGGGCCTGGTGCGGATCGGTGTTGCGGGCCACCACGGCCTGCAGGTTGGCCACCACCTGCGAGGCGATCCAGACCGGGTCGATGCAGCGGTCGGGGTTGGCGGCGTGGCCGCCCTTGCCCAGAATTTTCAGCACGAAGCGGTCCGAACTGGCCAGCGCGGGGCCATCGAGTACCGTGATCTGCCCGGTGTCCTCGGTGGACATCACGTGGGCCGAGATGATTCGGTCCACCCCCGCCATCACGCCAGCGTCGACCATTTCCTGGGCACCGCCGGGGTGCTGTTCCTCGGCGTGCTGAAAAAAGAACCGCACCTGACCGGGCAGCTCGTCCCGCAGGGCGCTCAGCACATGCGCGGCCCCGAGCAGCATGGCGGCGTGGCCGTCATGGCCGCAGGCATGCATGGCACCGGGGTTGGCCGAGGCATAGTCGCAGGTTTTCTGGTCCTGGATCGGCAGGGCGTCGATGTCGGCGCGGATGGCCAGTGTCCGACCCGGCTGTGCCCCGCGCAAGCTGGCCACCAGGCTGGTGCGCGTGGGGCGCGTGACGGACAGGCCTGGAATCTGACGCAACTCCTGCTCGAGAAAGTCTGCGGTGTCGAACTCCTGGAAGGACAGCTCGGGATGGCGGTGCATGCGCCGCCGCCACTGAACCACGCGCTCGTGCTGCGCACGCGCGATCATATCGATGCGGGTCGTCCGGGTGGCTGGGACAGTGTGGGTCATGGGCTGGCTCACTCGGCGGTGATGCGGCGCGACTGGATGATCCGCTGGTTACGCGCCAGTCCCTGGGCCATCAGCTGCCGGAACTCTTCGGCGGTGTTGCCGACCGGCTCCACCCCCATGTCCTTGAGCCTGGACAGCAAGCCTGGGTCCTTGAGCGCGTCCAGCGCCGCGGCGTGCAACTTCTTCTGGATGTCAGCGGGCAGTCCGGGAGGCGCCACCAGGCCAAACCAGGTGATGGCCAGGTCATTCAGGTCGGCATAGCCCAGCTCCTTGAGGGTGGGGACCTGCGGAAGGTCGGCCAGGCGCTTGCCCGCAGCCACGGCCACCGGAAGCAGCTTGCCCGCCTTGATGTGGGCGGCCGAAGAGGGGTACTGGTCGCTGAGGATCTGGGTCTCGCCGGACAGCGCTGAGGTGATGGCCGGTCCCATGCCCCGGTAAGGCACATGGCGGATGTCGATCTTCATGTCCTCGTTCATCGCTTCGATAATGAGGTGGCCGATGGAGCCGATGCCGGGCGAACCGGCGGTATAGAAGTCGGGTTTGCGGCGCACCTCGGCCTGGAACTCGGCAAAGCTCTTGCCCGGGAACGAGGGGGACATCGAGATCACCGACGGGATGCTGGCCAGGGTCGTGATGGGGGTGAAATCCTTCAAGGGATCCACCCGGCTGGCCTTGAGCAACAGGGGATTGACGGTCAGCGTGCTCACTGTGCCCACGCCGATGGTGTAACCATCCGGTGCGGCCTTGGCCACGGCTTCGGCCCCCACCATGCCGCCTGCACCCGCCTTGTTCTCGACCACCACCGCCTGTCCCAGGCTGGCGCGCATCTTCTCGGCCACCAGTCGGGCCACGATGTCGGTGGAGCCGCCCGGCGCAAACGGCACCACCAGCTTGATGGCACGCTGGGGATAGGCCTGTGCGCTCGCCAGACCAGGCGCCACGCTGGCCGCGGCCAGAGCCAGCGCCATCAGGCTGCGGCGGCGCGACATCGGAAGGGTGGGGAAGAAACGGTGCATGGCGATACCTTTCACATATGGGAGCTTGGACGATGCAGAGCCTCAGCTGATGGGATTGTCCCGGGTCGGGCACAGACGCACCAATCGCTTTTTGACTTGGTGATAAGCTTTGCTTATTGCTGTTCGGACATCGCTGCCATGCCATCCGCCCCCGCGTCAGCCGTTCTCTATGCCCGATTGCTGGGGCGTGCGCGCTTGCGTCACCTGCAGTTGATGGTGGCGATCGCCGACCAGGGCAATCTGCGGCGGGCGGCCGAGCAGGTGGGTGTTACCCAGCCAGCGGCCACCCAGGCATTGGCCGAACTGGAGCAGCTGATCGACACGCCGCTCTTTGAGCGGCACGCGCGGGGGATGCGCACCACCGCGGCCGGACAGTTGCTGATCCCGGTAGTCCGCCAGATGCTCGCGGCCCTCCAGGCCTCCACCGAATCACTGAGCGCCTTGCAGCAGGGAGAGGGCCTGCTGCGGATCGGGATGATCCCGGCGGCGGCATCGTCGCTGGCCCGCCTTGTGGTGCGGGACTTTGTTTCCCGCCATCCCGGCATCCGACTGGAGGTTCGTGAAGACAAGGGCGAGCATCTGATGGAGTCGCTGATCTCCGGTGGCCTGGATGCCGTACTCAGCCGCCAACCTTCGCCCCTGCCAGCCCTGGTGACGTTTCATCCTTTGCTGCAGGACGAGGCGGTGGTGCTGGCCGGTCGGCAGCATCCGCTGGCTGGACAGCCGGGTCTGCGCATGGCCGATCTGGTGCAGGCGCGGTGGCTGCTGGCGCCCGCCGGCATGCGGGTGCGGGACCTGATGGACCGGTTTTCGGCGACGGCCGACGCGTCGCTTCACATCCATCCGGTGACCACCACCTCACTGGCGTTTCTGGTGGAAATCCTGAAAGACAACGAGACGCTGGTGCTGATCCCGCGAAGCCTCGGATATTCCTTGTGCGCCTGGGGGTTGGCCTGTGCCCTGGACGTCACCGACGTGAGCGCCCTGGAGGGCATCGGTCTGCTGGCCACGCCGGAGTCGCTCAAGCACCCGGCCATGCAGTCGATGCTGGACGTGCTGCAGCAAGGGGCGGCGGCCATCGCCTGACATGTTCAGACCTGCGGCGTGGCGCGGTCGATGATGAACCGGCAATCCACGCCGCGCGGCAGCGTGCCGTACTGCCGGTCGGCCGTCCCGTCCAGCCGCGAGGCACAGAAGGCATCGGCCACGGCAGTGGGGGCATGCTGCACCAGCAGTGCCGCCTGGATCGTCAGGGCCATCCGGTCGACCACCTGCCGCGCCCGGTACTCCAGGTCGGCCAGATCGGCGAACTCGGCCTTCAGCGCCGCGACGGCGCGGTCAAGGAGCGTGTTCCCCCCGCGCGCCTTGCCCAGCTCATCGAAGAAGGCCCCGACCACCGCCGGCGATTTCTGCATCGCGCGCAGCACGTCCAGGCACTGCACGTTGCCGCTGCCTTCCCAGATGGCGTTGACCGGGGCTTCCCGGTACAGGCGCGGAAACGGACTGTCCTCCATCACGCCACTGCCGCCGATGCACTCCATGGCCTCGTAGGCGTGCTGCGGCGTGCGCTTGCAGATCCAGTACTTGCCCACGGCGGTCACCAGCCGCACCAGCGCATCCTCATGCGGATCGGTGCGGTGGTCCAGGGCCCGGGCCATGCGCATGGTCAGCGCCAGCGACCCCTCCTGCTCCAGCACCAGGTCGGCCAGCACGTTCTGCATCAGGGGCTGCTGGTTGAGCACCTGGCCAAAGGCCGAACGCCGGGCACAGTGGTGCAGTGCCAGCGAGACGGCCATGCGCTGGCCTGCGCTGGAGCCGATCATGCAGTCGTAGCGCGTCATGGCGACCATTTCGATGATGGTACGTACGCCGCGGCCTTCCTCGCCCACCATCCAGGCCAGTGCGCCACGCAGCTCGGTCTCACTGCTGGCGTTGGACACATTGCCCATCTTGCGCTTGAGGCGCAGCACCTGCATCGGGTTCTTGGTGCCGTCGGGGCGCCAGCGGGGCAGCAGGAAACAGGACAGGCCGCCCGGCGTCTGCGCCAGCACCAGGAAGGCATCGCACATGGGGGCGGACACAAAGTACTTGTGACCCACCAGTTCATAGGCGGCGCCCGGCCCGGTGGCGGTACCCGCCGGGTAGGCCCGCGTGGTGTTGGCGCGCACGTCGGAGCCACCCTGCTTCTCGGTCATGGCCATGCCGATGGTCACGCCCGGCTTCGCCGCATCGGGGACGTTGCGCGGGTCATACTCCCGGGCCGTGATGCGGGGTACCCAGGCGGCCGCCAGGGCGGGTGTGGTCTGCAGTGCGGGGACACTGGCAAAGGTCATGGTCAGGGGGCAGCCGTGGCCAGCCTCCACCTGGGTTTGCAGGTAGTAGTGGGCGGCCCGCGCCACATGGGCACCGGTCCCGGGTGCGGTCCAGGGCGAGGCGTGCAGGCCGCGCTCGATGGCGGTGCGCATGAGCTGGTGGTAGGCCGGATGGAACCGCACCAGATCCACGCGGCGGCCAAAGCGGTCGTGGGTGTCCAGCTCGGGTGCATGCCGGTTGGCCAGTGCGCCCAGCTCCATGTAATCAGCCGACCCTGTCAGGCGCCCGAAATCGGCCAGCGACGCATCGGCCCACCCGGCGCCTTCCCGGTGCACCGCTTCCACCAGCGCCCGGTCCGCACGGTACATGTTGTAGTCCACCAGTTCGCTGCCGGTGTTTTGCACCTCGTGGGTGTCGGCCAGGTAGGCGTGGTGGGGTGGCAGCATGTCGCGCAGGTTCATGGGGCGGTCTCCTGATCCAGTGGGTGAGGGGTGACGGGTGATCGGTCGCGCGGGTCCTGCTGACGGGCCGCGGTCAGAAAGCGCTGCCAGATGGCCTGACCGGCGTCGTCGAAGCGGACGACCGCCTGCATGAAGCGCTCCCGCGCCCCATGGTCGATGAGGGGGGCTGGCAGCAGCGGGTCGAACATCAGCTGGCGGATCGCGTCGTGACCCAGCGTGAACGATTCGCGCGCGGCCCGGTCCAGCGCCAGGCGGCTGTAGTCGTCCAGCCAGGCGCACAGACGTGCGGTGGTGTCACGGTACGCGTGGTCCAGCGCCGATGTGTCCCACAGCCCGTGGGCGCGCTGCGTGTCGGCGTCCGACAGGTCCTGCAGCAGGAATACGGTGCCGATGTCGGTGCCCGCCGGCACCAGGGCCTGCAGGCGTTGCCGCAGTGAGCCGGCGCCACCACACAGGTTGTTGGGCCGCAGGTGCAGGCCGCGCTCGAACTCGGCCATGCCCAGCAGGCCGAAGGCACGCTCACGGGCACGCAAGGCGACCCGGTCGCTGCGCCCGGTGGCCCCCACATGCACGGCGATCCAGTCCCCGGCCCAGGGCGTCATCAGCGATGCGGTCCCGCGCCAGCGATGGACCTCGTCGGCCAGGGCCCGGGCCGACGGTCCCAGGGCATAGCTGCCCCGTCGCGGGACCCGCATCAGGCCGCCCGCCACCGCCCGGGTCAGGGTCACCCGCACGGTGCTTTCGGGGACGCCGAACAGGGCGCAGGCGGCCAGCAGCTCGCGCGCGCCCAGCACCCCGTCGCCACGCGACTCGGCGCCGAGCATGAGGCTGAGGATCAGTGCACGCGGGCTGGGATTCATGCACAAAGATTACAGCTGGGACCAGAAAATGTCCATCGGTGTAATTTCTGGAGCCTGCGGGGTGCCGCGCGGTTTGTATGATGGCCCCCGACCACCCACCCCCAGGACCCGTCATGCCCCGCTTTGCCGCCAACCTGTCGATGATGTACACCGAGCTGCCGTTTCTGGAGCGGTTCGCGGCGGCGGCCGGTGACGGCTTTCGGGCGGTCGAGTTCCTCTTTCCGTATGAACACGACGCCCAGGCCATCGCGAGCCAGCTGCAGGCCCATGGCTTGACCCAGGTGCTGTTCAATCTGCCACCGGGCGATTGGTCGGCCGGTGAACGTGGCATGGCCTGTCACCCCGGCCGTGAGGAAGCGTTTGCCACGGGCCTGAGCCAGGCCATCGACTATGCCCGGGTCACCGGTTGCCAGCGGCTGCACGCCATGGCGGGTCTCGTGCCGTCCGGGGTCGATGCGGCGGCCCTGCGCGCCACCTACGTGGGCAACCTGCGGGCCGCCGCCGCCCGGCTGGCGCCTCTGGGCATCACGCTGCTGATCGAGCCGATCAACCAGCGCGACATGCCGGGCTATTACCTGAGCCTGCAGCAGCAGGCCCACGACATCGTGGCCGAGGTCGGCGCGGCCAACCTAAAGGTACAGATGGACCTCTACCACTGCCAGATCATGGAAGGGGACCTGACCCGCCGGCTGGAACGGCATCTGGCGGGCGTGGGGCACATCCAGATTGCGGGCGTGCCCGACCGCCACGAACCCGACACCGGCGAGGTCCATTTCCCGCACCTCTTCGAGCGGCTGGACCAGCTCGGCTACCAGGGCTTTGTCGGCTGTGAGTACCGCCCGCGTGCGGGCACCCGTGCCGGCCTGGGCTGGGTGCGCCCCTATCTGGCGGCGCCCGGCGCCTGATCCCGGCGGCTCAGAAACTGCCGGCGAAGCGGTAGCGCGAGGCTGGGTGCCACAGCGAGGCCACCGAGGCCACCTGGCCCCGTGAATGGGTCTGCCGGTGGAGCACCAGGCAGGGTTCTCCGCTGCGCATCTGCAGCAACTCGCCCACCGACGCCGGCGGTGTGCAGGCCTCAATCTCGAAGCTCACCCCCTGCAGCGGGGCGACACGCATCAGGTAGGCGTTCGGGGTCTGGTTGGTGAAGTCCTGGCTCAGGTAGTCCGGCGCCACCTGCGGATTGACATGGCGGTCCTCGACCTGGATGGGCAGCTCGTTCTCCAGGTGCACGACCACCGAGTGGAAGAGGGGATCACCGGCGCGGATGCCAAAGCGCCGGGCCAGTGACTCGGTGGCCCGGGTGCGCTCGAGCAGTTGCAGTTCGCTGCGGTGGCGGTGGCCACGCGCTGCGATCTCGTCGGCGATGTTGCGGATCTCGACCAGTGTGGCCCGGTATTTCTGCTGCGCCACAAAGGTCCCCGAACCCTGCACCCGCTCGACGATCTGCTCGTCGCTGAGTTCGCGGATGGCGCGGTTGACCGTCATGCGGGAGACCCCGAACTCGCGCGCCAAGGCCTCTTCGGTGGGGATGGCATCGCCTTCGCGCCAGGTACCGTCCTGGATGCGGGAGAGCACATGGCGCTTGATCGTCTGGTAAGCCGGCAGTTTGTCGGACATCGAGGATCCCGGCGTTCGGGTGGGCAGGTATTGACAACTCGGATTTTGGCTCATAGAGTTGTATATACATTTGGACTGTTAAATAGACTAAATGTCTGGTCAATAAGCCATGACCCCGGAGCATCACATGTCGCCCTCTCCCGATCCCCGCCTTGACCCCACCCGCGTCATCCGCGCCCCGCGCGGCAGCCAGTTGCACTGCAAGAACTGGATCGCCGAAGCCGCGTTCCGCATGATCCAGAACAACCTCGACCCCGAGGTGGCCGAAAACCCGCAGCACTTGGTGGTGTACGGCGGCATCGGCCGCGCCGCGCGCGACTGGGCCTGCTTCGACCAGATCCTGGCCTCGCTCAGGGACCTGAACGAGGACGAGACCCTGCTGGTGCAGTCGGGCAAGCCGGTGGGCGTGTTCAAGACGCATGCGAATGCCCCGCGCGTGCTGCTGGCCAACAGCAACCTGGTGCCCAAGTGGGCGACCTGGGAGCACTTCAACGAACTCGACCGCAAGGGCCTGTTCATGTACGGGCAGATGACCGCCGGCAGCTGGATCTACATCGGCAGCCAGGGCATCGTGCAGGGCACCTTCGAGACCTTCGTCGAGGCCGGCAAACAGCACTACAACAACGATCTCTCCGGCAAGTGGATCCTCACCGCCGGCCTGGGTGGCATGGGTGGCGCACAGCCGCTGGCCGCCACGCTGGCCGGTGCCTGCTCGCTCAACATCGAGTGCCAGCAGAGCAGCATCGACTTCCGCCTGCGCACGCGCTACGTCGACAAGCAGGCGCGTGACATCGACCACGCGCTGGCACTCATCCAGGAGCACACCGGCAAAAAGGAAGCCGTCTCCATCGCCCTGCTGGGCAACGCGGCCGAGGTCCTGCCCGAACTGGTCAATCGCGTGAAATCGGGCGGGGCCGGCGCCATCAAGCCCGACCTGGTGACCGACCAGACCTCCGCGCACGACCTCATCAACGGCTACTTGCCGGCGGGCTGGACCGTGGCGCAGTGGAAGGCCGCGCAGCATGACCCGTCGCAGCACGCCGTGCTCAAGGACGCCGCAGCGAAGAGCTGTGCGGTGCACGTGCAGGCCATGCTGGACTTCCAGGCCATGGGCATTCCCACGGTGGACTACGGCAACAACATCCGCCAGGTGGCGTTCGACCAGGGCGTGAAGAACGCCTTCGATTTCCCCGGCTTCGTGCCCGCCTACATCCGCCCCATGTTCTGCGAGGGCAAGGGACCGTTCCGCTGGGTCGCGCTCTCCGGAGATCCGGAGGACATCTACAAGACCGACGCCAAGATCAAGGAACTGTTCCCGGCCAACAAACACACCCACCGCTGGCTGGACATGGCGCGTGAGCGCATCGCCTTCCAGGGGCTGCCCGCGCGCATCTGCTGGCTGGGGCTGGGCGAGCGCCACATCGCTGGCCTGGCCTTCAACGAGATGGTGCGCAAGGGTGAGCTCAAGGCACCCATCGTCATCGGCCGCGACCACCTGGACACCGGCTCGGTGGCCAGTCCCAACCGCGAAACCGAAGCCATGAAGGACGGTACCGACGCCGTGTCCGACTGGCCGCTGCTCAATGCCCTGCTCAACACCGCCGGCGGCGCCAGCTGGGTCAGCCTGCACCATGGTGGCGGCGTGGGCATGGGTTACTCGCAGCACTCGGGCATGGTGATCGTGGCCGACGGCACGGATGCGGCGGCCGAGCGTCTGGCGCGCGTGCTGGTGAACGACTGCGGCTCGGGCGTGATGCGCCACGCCGATGCGGGCTACGAGCTGGCGATGGCCACGGCAAAGAAGCACGGCCTGAAGCTGCCGATGATCGGCTGAGCCTTTGACGAGATACTGGACACCATGAACCCTTCACTGACCCTCCATCCCGGCCAGATGAGCCTGGTCGACCTGCGCGCGGTCTGGCAGCAGCCGGTCACCGTGCAACTGGATGCCGGCGCGCGCGCCGCCATCGATGCCTCGGCCGCCGCGATCCACGCCATCGTCGCCAAGGGCGACGCGGCCTACGGCATCAACACGGGCTTCGGCAAGCTCGCCAAGACCCGCATCCCCGACGAGCAGCTGGAGCAGCTTCAGCGCAACCTGATCCTCTCGCATTCGGTCGGCACCGGCGAACCGATGAGCGACGCCACCGTGCGCCTGGTGATGCTGATGAAGGCCGCCAGCCTGGCACGCGGCTTTTCGGGCGTCCGTCCGGTGGTGATCGACACCTTGCTGGCCTTGCTAAATGCGGGCGTGATGCCGGTGATCCCTGTCAAGGGCTCCGTGGGTGCCTCGGGCGACCTCGCGCCGCTGTCGCACATGACGCTGGCGCTGATGGGCGAAGGCCCGGTGCGTGTCCAAGGCGAGATCCGGTCGGCCGCCGAAGCGCTCAAGGCCGCCGGCATCGCGCCGCTGACACTCGCCGCCAAGGAGGGCCTGGCCCTGATCAACGGCACGCAGGTCTCGACCGCACTCGCACTGCATGGCCTGTTCATGGCCGAGCGACTGCTAGAGGCTGGCACCACCATCGGCGCACTTTGTGTCGACGCGGCCAAGGGCAGCGACGCGCCCTTCGATCTGCGCATCCACGCCGCGCGCGGCCAGCCCGGCCAGATTGCCCAGGCCGCCGTCACGCGCACGCTGCTGCAGGGCAGCCAGATCCGCCTCTCCCACATGGAGAACGACGAGCGCGTGCAGGACCCCTACAGCCTGCGCTGCCAGCCACAGGTCATGGGCGCCTGCCGTGACCTGATCGCCAACGCCGCGCGCACGCTGCTGACCGAGGCCAACGCCGTGACCGACAACCCGCTGGTGTTCATCGACACCAACGAGGTGCTCTCGGGTGGCAACTTCCACGCCGAGCCGGTCGCCTTCGCCGCCGACACGCTGGCGCTGGCCATCAGCGAGATCGGTGCCATTTCCGAACGCCGCATCGCGCTGCTGATCGACAGCACGCTCTCGGGCCTGCCGCCCTTCCTGGTGGACAACCCGGGCCTGAACAGCGGCTTCATGATCGCCCACGTCACCGCCGCCGCGCTGGCCTCGGAAAACAAGTCGCATGCCCACCCGGCCAGCGTGGACAGCCTGCCCACCAGCGCCAACCAGGAAGACCACGTGAGCATGGCCACCTACGCGGGCCGCCGTCTGGCCGAGATGGCCGACAACACCGCCACCATCCTCGGTATCGAATGGCTGGCCGCGGCCCAGGGCGTGGACTTTCACCGTCCGCTGGCCACCTCGCCGCGCCTGCAGGCCACGCACGCCACGTTGCGCGCGCAAGTGCCGTTCTACGACCAGGACCGCCTGTTCGCTCCAGACATCGAGGCCGCCCGCAGCCTGGTGCTGCAGGGTCACGCCGCCGACGGCAATGGCGACGTTCTCGCCGAGCTCTGGCGGCCCTGAGCGGCCAGCTGCCCTGCGCCGCTCTCAGCGCTGTCCCATGAATCCTCTGCAACTCTGGCGTCATGCCCGCCTCGCCACCCTGACCGGTGACGATTGGGGACTGGTGGACGACGGCGCCCTGCTCACCGAGGGCGACCGGATCACCTGGGTCGGCCCGATGTCCGCCCTGCCCGAGGCAGGCCGCCACGCGCAGGCGCACGACCTCGGCGGACGGCTCGTCACCCCCGGCCTCATCGACTGCCATACCCATCTGGTCTATGGCGGCCACCGTGCGCGGGAGGCAGAGATGCGGCTGAACGGTGCCAGCTACGAGGCCATCGCCCGCGCAGGCGGCGGCATCCGGTCCACCGTCGCGGCCACCCGTGCGGCGTCCGAGGGCGAACTGCTGGCCAGCGCCGCCCGGCGCCTGGACGCGCTGATGGCCGAAGGCGTGACCACGCTGGAGATCAAGTCCGGCTACGGCCTGTCGCTGGAAGCCGAGGCGCGCTGCCTGCGTGTCGCCCGTGCGCTGGGTGCCGACAGACGCATCGACGTGCGCACCACCTTCCTCGGTGCCCATGCCCTGCCGCCCGAGTTCGAGGGCAGGTCCGACGACTACATCCGTGCCGTCTGCGACTGGCTGCCGGCGCTGCATGCCCAGGGGCTGGTGGATGCGGTGGATGCCTTCTGCGAGGGCATCGGTTTCACCCCGGCGCAGACGCGGCGCGTGTTCGAGGCTGCGCAAGTGCTGGGCCTGCCGGTCAAGCTGCACGCCGAGCAGCTTTCCGATCAGGGCGGCGCCGCGCTGGCGGCCTCGTTCGGCGCGTTGTCGTGCGATCACCTGGAACACCTCAGCGCCGACGGCATTCGGGCCATGAAGACCGCCGGCACCGTCGCGGTGCTGTTGCCCGGCGCGTTCTACATGCTGCGCGAGACCCGCCTGCCGCCCATCGCCGCGCTGCGCGAGGCGGGCGTCCCCATGGCCGTGTCCACCGACCACAACCCGGGCACCTCGCCCGGCCTGTCGCTGCTGCTGGCGGCGCACATGGCCTGCACCTTCTTCCGTCTCACGCCGCTGGAGGCCGTGCGGGGCATCACGGCGCATGCGGCCCGGGCCCTGGGTCTGCGAGATCGGGGCCAGCTGTCGGCAGGGCAGCGCGCCGACTTCGTCGCCTGGGACCTTGAGCACCCCAACGAGCTGACCTACTGGTTTGGCCACAACCCCTGCCACCGAGTGGTGGTGGGCGCACAGGAGCGACCATGAGCATGCCGTCCACCCCCTTCGTCTGGACGGGCCGTGTGGATGCCGACGAAGCCGGTGACACCACCCGTTGGCACCAGCGCATCCAGCCCTGGGGCAGCCATGCCCGCGAAGGGGTCGCGCTGATCGGGTTTGCGTCCGATGCCGGCGTGCAGCGCAATGGTGGCCGTGCCGGCGCGTCGGAAGGCCCGCAGGCCCTGCGCCGCGCGCTGGCCAGTCTTCCCGTGCTGGATGAACCGGCCCTCTGGGACGCCGGTGATGTCCTGGTGGCGGGGGACGATCTGGAGTCCGCGCAATCGGCCCTGGCCGACCAGGTGGCCAGGGTGCTCTCGCAGGGCGCCCTGCCGCTGGTGCTCGGTGGCGGACACGAGGTGGCCTGGGGGACCTTCCAGGGCATCGTGCAGGGACGCCCGGCGCTCAGGCGACTGCTGATCGTCAACTTCGATGCCCACTTCGATCTGCGTCAGGCGCCGATGGGCAACTCGGGCACACCGTTTCGCCAGATCGCCGACTGGTGCGCGGACCAGGGTCGACCGTTCGACTACCACGTGCTGGGCATCAGCCCTTTGGGTAACACGCGCGTCCTGTTCGATCGCGCGCAGGCCTTGGGCGTCCGGTATGCCCTGGATGAGGACTTGCAGACCGAAAACGGTGTTCAGACCGCCCGCGACCGGTTGGTGCAGGATCTGGCCGCCTGCGATGCGGTCTACCTGACGGTGTGTCTGGATGTGCTGCCGGGTGGTCAGGCGCCGGGGGTGTCGGCCCCGGCCGCGCTGGGCGTACCGCTGGCAACCGTCCTCGCGCTGATTCAACCGGTACTCGCCAGTGGCAAGCTGGTGGCGGCCGACATTGCCGAGCTCAATCCGCCGATGGACCGCGACGGTCTGACGGCCCGGGTAGCCGCCCGCCTGGCCGCCACGGTGGCCCGGCATCAGGGGCGGATGCAGCGAAACCCGATGTAGACCACGGCCGTGTCGGCGGGCTTGGTGGCGCGGTGATGCCGGTGCATCTGGGCGGCGCCGTACCACCAAGACCCGCCCAGGGTGGGTTGCTCGGTGTCAGGCCCGCCGTCTGCCCATTCCCAGACGTTGCCTCCCATGTCGAACAGGCCGTTGACGCCTCTGGCCGACTTCCCCACGGGTGCATGTCCCGCGCCGCGACCCGTTTGCGCGTGCGGCACCGCGGGCGTGGTGCTGGCGCAGTCCTCCAGGCAATGCGCTCCTCGCGGACTCTCGCCCGTCGGGTAGGGATAGGTGCGCCCGCTCACCCAGCCCGGCGGAGGCGGGTTGCGCTGTTCGGTGTAGGCGGCCTGGCGCCATTCGGCCTCGGTGGGCAAACGCTTGCCGGACCACCGGCAAAAGGCGGTGGCCTCGGCATGGGTGACGTGGGTCACGGGCTCGTCCGCAGCGCCGGGCCATCCGTAGGGTGAATGCCATACCCAACCCGGGCGCTGCTGCCACCCGCCTTCATAGGTTTGTCCGCCACCGGATCGTTCGGCCTGTGTGACCAGTCCGGTCGCCCTGACAAACTCACGGAATGCCCCGATGGTCACCTCGGTGTCGTCCATCGTTGCGCCCGCCAGCACCGGTCCCGCGACCAGCCCGAGCCCCACGGTGCCAATCCACCGGCGCAGGGTGTTCCTGATGTGACTCACGACACCCTCATTCCCCCAGGGCCAGTGCGGCCGCCGGCAGTTTCTGCCGGACACGCCGCTTGGCCGTGGTCCGCTTGAGGGCTTCGATGCACTTGTCCAGCGCCAGGACCAGCGCGGCCTTCCAGTCCCGCGCCTGGGCCTTGGCGACCACGCGCTGTCCATCCTGCGAGACCACTTCCACGGTGCACCGCTTGTCGATCCCGTGACGCAGACCGTCCAGGTCCTGCAGTTGCACGGTGGTGCGCGAGAGCCGGGGTGCCAGACGGCGCATGACAAAGCGCACGCGCTCGTGTGCCCATCCGCTGATGTCGCGGGCATCGGGATTCATCGACTTGAACAGGACTTGCATGGCGTACTCCTTCGGTGATCGGAACCCTCAGGATGAGGCGACCAGACCCCCGCTTCAAGGCAAACCGGTTGGACGGTCCTTCCCAAAAAACCAGCGAACTTTCCGGCGACACCTCTGGAACCCGCGATGTCAGCCGGTGGTGGCCTCGTGCACCAGGATCGCCGCCGCCAGGTCCTCCAGCGCATGGCCGACCGACTTGAATACCGTCCGCTCCTGGTCGCTGCGTCGACCCGTGGCCACCCCCTTGCACAAGGTGGTCAGCGTGCCCTTGAGGTCATCGGCGTGCAGGACGCCCGCGGCCATCGGGTGCAGCAGGTCCCCGCTTTTCTTCAGGGCCTCGTCGGTGTCCACAAACAGGCGGGCGCCTACGAAGCAGGCGTCGTCCGCCTCGCGCATGGCGGGCGTGAAGCTGCCGATCAGGTCGAGATGGGTGCCCGGACTCAGCCATTCGCCGCGGACCACGGGCTCGGTGGCCAGCGTCGCACAACTGACGATGTCCGCTGTCCCGCAGGCCTCGGCCAGGTCGGTGACCACCTGGACGTTCCAGCCGCGTTCGCGCCAGCGGCGGGCTGTGGCCTCGGCCGCGTCGCTGCGGCGGGCCCACAGGCTGACGGTCCGGATGGATCGGACCGCGCCCCAGGCCTCGGGCAGCAGATCGGCGATCCGTCCGGCGCCGACCACCAGCAGGTGGCTGGCGTCCTCGCGTGCCAGGAAGGATCCGGCCAGGGCCGATGTGGCGGCGGTGCGCCGGGCCGTCAGCTGATCGCCGTCGATCTGCGCCAGAGGAACCCCGGTGCGCGCATCGAACAACAGGTAGCTTGCATGCAGGCCAGGCAGAGCGCTGCGTGCGTTGCCGGGCGCGATGTTGATGATCTTCACGCCGTAGTAACGGCCCGGAATCCAGGCGGGCATGATCAGCGAGGTCATCTTCCGGCCATGGGCATCCGCGCTGGCGTCCGCCAGCGGGTTGGCAATCTCGTGGACGTGGCGGGCTGGGGCCTCGCAGCCGCCGGCAAAGCGTTCGCGCAGGGCGGGAATCAGGCGGTCAAAGGGCAGGGCCTGGCGGGTGGCGTCCGAGTCGATGAAGTGCATGGAGCCAGATGGTAGTGCCCAGAATCCTGGTACTGTGGGGAACCTGCGACAAGGATGTCCGGTCGTGACAGGAATCACCCGTCCGGTCATTCGCACAGGGCGGGCGCCCAGGAAAGTCGCGCAGAATGGACGTCACCTTGGGTAAGGATTTCAAACACCGATGGAGACTGTTGAATGAAGCGCCTGCGCGGCCTCATGCTGCTGGTGGCGGTGCTCACCACGCTGGCGCTGGCGGGCTTGTGGTGGCAATCGGACCAGTCGCGCGAGCAGTTGCGGCGCCAGGCATTCGATCTGGCACACCAGCGCAGTCTGAACCTGGCCGACGCCATGGGTGGACAGATCGAGGGCGTGCTGGGGTCGCTGGACGCGGCATTGCAGGGCCTGCGGCGCGACTGGCTGGCGCACGGCCGCAGCGACACCTTCGCTCGCCTGGTGCAGGAGACGCTGGGCACGCTGCCCGATGGATTTGTCGACTACGTGTCGGTGGTGGATGCCTCTGGCCACATCGTCTTCAACAGTTATGGCGCCGAGGCGGGTGTCTACGTCGGAGACCGTCCGCACTTCCAGGCCCATCGCACGGGCGGCGATCAGCTGCTGGTGGGGACGCCGGTGCGCTCCCGCCTGTCCGGGCGATGGGTTTTCGTGGTCAGCCGCCCCATTCTGCGAGAGAGCCGCTTCGACGGCACCGTGCACTTGCTGGTGTCTTCGGACTACGTGGCGGGCCGTCTGGCCGAACTGCGTCTGAGCGATCAGGACGTGGTGTCCCTGGTGCACCACAGCGGCGACTTGCTGGCCCACAGCCGATACAACGCCGGTGCGCTGTCGCGCAAGGTGCCTGCTGATCGCCCCTTCATGGCGGATCGCGTGGCCGGTGGTGGCGTGTTTCGCTACATCAGCCCGCTGGACCAGCGCTGGCGAACCGCAGGTTGGCGACGCCACTTCGACACCGGACTGGTGACGGTGGTGGCCCTGTCCGATGACATGGTGCTGGAGCCCCTGCGCCCGATATTCGACCGGGAGCAGGACATGACGGTTGGCCTGACCGCGATGCTGCTGGGCGGAGCGACCCTGATCATCGTGCTGCTCGGGCGCGTCGGCCGCAGCCAGGAACAGTTGCATGAGCTGGCCGCCGCTCTGGAGCATCGCATCGAGGAGCGCACCCAGGAACTCGCCGAACTCAATGCCGAGCTCGAAGCGTTTGCCTACAGCGTGTCGCACGACCTGCGGACACCGCTGCGAAGCATCCACGGGTTTGCCGCCCTGCTCGAAGACGACGATGCGGGCACGCTCACCGAGACCGGGCACACCTATGTGCGCCGCATCCAGGGCGCCACCCGGCGAATGGGACAGCTGATCACCGACCTGCTGTCCATGGCCCACCTCAACCGGGCCGCCGTCAAGCGGGTACCACTGGATCTGGGCGAGATGGCGCGGTCCATCATCGACGATCTTCAGCGCAGCGAACCGTCTCGGCAGGTCCAGTGGGACATCGGTGAGGACATGAAGGTGACGGCCGACCCTGTGCTGATCCGTGCGGTCTTGCAGAACCTGCTGGGCAACGCCTGGAAGTACACCAGCCAGACAGCGCAGCCCAGGATCTCGCTGGTGCGGGAGTCACGCGACGATGGGACCCAGACGTTCCGCGTGAGCGACAACGGGGCAGGCTTTGACATGACCTACGCCGCTCAGCTGTTCCAGCCCTTCCGGCGGCTGCACGCGCACCACGAGTTCGAGGGGTCGGGCGTGGGTTTGGCCACGGTCAGGCGCATCATCGAACGGCACGGTGGTCAGGTGCGCGGTGAGGGCGCGGTGGGCCAGGGCGCCAGTTTCTGGTTTTCCTTGCCGGACGCGGCGGCGGCCACGGAAGACCAGGCCTGAGTGCCTGCGCTGGCGGGATACCGCACCCGTCGGCTCGGGTAAGTCGGTCAGTGAGTGCAGAAGTTGCCCTGGCCACGGATAATCGCACCGTGGCTTGCAGGTGCGTCTTTCGCGTACTGGCATCAGCGGAACTTGCTGTCCAGCCCGGTCCTGTGCTGCAATGCGTTGCAGCGCGTACCCTTCCGTGCACCCTTCGGGTCCGGACGACCGGCTTCACTGACACATCGCTTCGCTTCGTGTCGCCACGTCCTCGCCCCCTGAACGGGTATCGACCGGATATCCCTTGAATCTTCCCCGGCGCCACCCTTGTGGCGTAACTGGACCGGGGGGCATTGTCGACGCTTGTTCGACCGGATGGCCCGAAGGCGGGTACCGATCGACAGAGAGAGGAGGTTCCCATGTCTGACAGGAAGCCGGACCCCATGGTCCCGGACGGAGCAGTCAATCCCATCAACACCGACTACAAGGTCGGCCAGGACAACATCGTGGTCAAGGTCGGACCGCTGGGTCTGGACATCCACAACCGCGTGTTCGCGATCTCCGGCCTGATGGTCGTGGCCTTTGTGGTGCTGACACTGGCCTTCCAGAACCAGGTCGAGCCCCTGTTCAGCGGTCTGCGCCACTGGCTCACCGCCAACCTGGACGGTTTCTTCATTGCCGCCGGCAATGTGTTCATCCTGGTCTGTGTCGGACTGGCCGTCTCGCCGCTGGGCCGCGTGCGACTGGGCGGCACCGAGGCCACCCCCGACTACAGCTACCTGGGCTGGTTCTCGATGCTGTTTGCCGCAGGCATGGGCATCGGACTGATGTTCTTCGGCGTGTCCGAACCGCTGTCCCACTTCGGCAGCGCCATGGGTGGCACCACCGTCGAGAACGGCGTGCGCACCGACTGGGCCCCCCTGGGTGGGGCGGCTGGTGATGCCGAAGCGGCCACACGCCTGGGCATGGCCGCCACCATCTATCACTGGGCGTTGCATCCCTGGGCCATGTACGCCACCCTCGCCTTGGGTCTGGCGCTGTTCTCATTCAACAAGGGACTGCCGCTGACGATCCGCTCGGTCTTCTACCCGCTCCTCGGCGAACGGGTGTGGGGCTGGCCCGGACACTGCATCGACATTCTGGCGGTGCTGGCCACCCTGTTCGGCCTGGCCACGTCGCTGGGTTATGGGGCATCCCAGGCCAGTTCAGGCCTGAACTACCTCTTTGGTGTACCCCTGGGCACCACCACGCAGGTGCTGCTGGTCCTGGGCATCACCGCCGTTGCGCTGGCGTCGGTCGTGGCGGGTCTGGATGCAGGCGTCAAGCGTCTGTCTGAGATCAACATGGCGCTGGCGCTGCTGCTGATGCTGTTCGTGATCGCCGTGGGCCCGACACTGGACATCCTGGGTGGTTTCTTCTCCAATCTCGGCGCCTATGTCCAGTACCTGCCGGCGCTGTCGAACCCGGTGGGTCGCGAAGACCTGAACTATTCGCAGGGCTGGACCGCCTTCTATTGGGCCTGGTGGATTTCCTGGTCGCCGTTCGTGGGCATGTTCATCGCGCGTGTCTCCCGTGGCCGGACGGTGCGCGAGTTCATCATCTCGGTGCTGATCATTCCCTCGCTGGCCTGTGTGCTGTGGATGACGGTCTTCGGCGAGACGGCCATCGGCCAGTACGTGCGTGACGGCTACGACGCGGCGGTCAAGGCAGAACTTCCCCTGCAGCTGTTTGCCATGCTGGACGCCTTGCCGCTGGCGCAGGTGACCTCGTTCATCGCCATCGTTCTGGTGGTGGTGTTCTTCGTCACCTCGTCCGACTCCGGATCGCTCGTGATCGACGTGATCTCTGCGGGGGGCAAGGTCGACGCTCCCGTCCCGCAGCGGGTGTTCTGGGCGGTGTTCCAGGGGCTGGTCGCCATCGCACTGATCCTGGGTGGCGGACTGGTCGCCCTGCAGGCGATGGCGGTGTCCACTGGCTTGCCCTTTGCCCTGGTGCTGCTGATGTCCTCGGTGGCGGTGATCAAGGGGCTGGCCTCCGAGCCACGTCCACGCTGATGGAAGACGAGCAGATCGAAATCACCGGTTTCCTGCGCCAGCTCGAACCTTTTCGCGAGCTGGACGAGGAGACCTTGCAGCGTGCGGCGCGCTCGGTCGATGTGCGCTACTGCAAGGCAGGGACGCGGATCGTCGAGTTTGGCCAGGAGGCCCGCTTCTGGCACATCGTTCGCAGCGGCGTCGTCGAGGTCTTCCGGCGCGACGGGACGCTCTACAACCGCCTGACCGAAGGTGGCTACTTCGGCGAGTTCGGACTGCTGCACCGCAAGAAGGTGCGTTTTCCGGCCGCGGCGCTGGAAGACACCTTGCTGTATCTGCTGCCCGAGCCGGTGTTCACCGATCTGTTCGAGAACCACGAGGGCTTTGCCGACCACGTCGAGATCGAGGACCGCACGCGCCTGCAGAAGGTGGTGTCGCGCCAGCAGGCCGACAACGATCGGCTGTCTGCCACAGTCATGAGTCTGGTGCAACGTGAGCCGGTCACCCTCCCGGTGCGGGTCACCGTCCAGGCCGCTGCCAGGCACATGACCGAGACCGGTGTGTCCTGTCTCCTGCTGGTCGACGACACGGGGGGCGTGGAGGATTCATCACCACTGGCGGGCATCCTGACCGACCGCGACCTGCGTACCCGGCTGCTGGCGCCGGGCTTGCCGCTGTCCACCGGCGCGGGTGAGATCGCCACGCGCGAGGTGATCAGTATCGATCACCACCGCACCGTCTTCGAGGCCATGATGCTGATGCTCAGGCACAACGTGCACCATCTGCCGGTGATGCGGGAGCAGACACCGGTCGGGGTGGTCGCCTTGCAGGACATCATCCGTCACGAGTCCAGCCACAGCCTGCTGGTGGTCAGCCGCATCAACCGGGCCAGCTCGGTGGACGAACTCGAACTGCTGGCACCCGACGTCCGCTCCAGCTTCCTGCACCTGGTCGGACAGGACAGCAGTGCCCGCGTGGTGGGCAGCACCATGGCGGCCATCGGGCGCTCCTTCAAGCAGCGGCTGCTGGAACTGGCGGAGTCGACGCTGGGACCGCCGCCGGTGCCTTACTGCTTTCTGGCGCTGGGCTCGATGGCCCGGCAGGAGCAGGGGGTGGTCACCGATCAGGACCACGCGATGATCTTGGACAACGCGTTCGATCCGGCGCGTCACGACGACTATTTCGCACGGCTGGCTTCCTGGGTCTCCGATGGGCTTGCGCGTTGCGGCTATCCGCTTTGCAGTGGCGGGATCATGGCCTCCAATCCGCGCTGGCGCATGACCTTGTCGGAGTGGCAGGCTCGCTTTGCCGACTGGATGACCCAGCCCACGCCCGAGGGGCTGCTGCACAGCAGTGTGTTCTTTGACCTCGACGGGGTTCACGGGCAGACGCGCTGGGCCGATCTCCTGCGCCGCCAGATTGCCCGACAGGCGGGACGGCATCCCCGGTTTCTGGCCAGCATGGCGCGCAATGCCCTGCAGCGCACGCCACCCCTGGGATTCTTCAAGGGCTTTGTGCTGGAGGCCGATGGTCAGCACAGCGCGGGCATCAACCTCAAGCGCAGGGGTACTGCCCCGCTGACCGATCTGATCCGCGTGCATGCCCTGGCGGTGGGATCGCAGGCGCTCAATTCCTTCGAGCGGCTCGACGACATCATCCGGGCCGGTGTGCTGCCCGCGGGCCGGGGGCCGGACCTGCACGACGCCCTGGAGTTCATCGCCTTTGTCCGCTGGCGGACCCAGGCCGATGACCTGCGGTCAGGACGAGAGCCCGGCAACACGGTGGAACCTGATCGTCTGTCCGAGTTCGAGCGCAAGAGCCTGCGGGATGCCTTCACCGTGCTCAGCCATGCGCAGGATTACCTGCGGTACCGCTACCAGTCGGTGAGGGGACGCTGAACACCATGCTGCACGCCGGACTGTTGCGCGATCCGCCCTGTCCATCGCCAGATGCGGACAAGCGGGGTCCCATCGACTGGGAGGCCTGGCTCTCGCGGCTGGCCCGTCAGGCGCGGGATCCCCGCCTGAGTGCCTTCTATCAGGCAGGTGGTGTGCCGGGTTCCACGCCGCTGCAGGACGTTCCCCTGCTCGCACTCGATGTGGAGACCACCGGGCTGGACCCGGTGCGCGACGGCATCGTGAGCATTGGCGCTGTGCCATTGACGCTCGAGCGCATCCACACCTCGCGCTCCAGGCACTGGCTGCTCAAACCCCGCGTGCCTTTGCGCGACGACGCGGTGGTGGTTCATGGCATCACCCATCAGCAGCTCCTGCATGCACCTGATCTGGACGATGTCCTTGATGACGTGCTCTCGACGATGGCCGGCCACGTCATGGTGGTGCATTGCCGCGATATTGAACGGCAGTTTCTGGACAATGCCTTGCGGCGGCGCCTGGGCGAGGGCATCTCGTTCCCGGTCATTGACACCATGGAGCTGGAGGCGCGGCTGTATCGCCAGCCGATCACTGGCTGGCGCCGCTGGTGGGCGCCGACAGCGCCCGCGATATCCATCCGGCTGGCAGCCAGTCGCGCCCGCTACGGGCTGCCCCGCTACCGCCTGCACCATGCGCTGACCGACGCCTTGGCCTCGGCCGAATTGCTGCAGGCACAGGTGGCCGACCGTTTCTCGTCCGTCACTCCGGTGGCTCAGCTGTGGCGATAGTCCCCGACTTCATGCCCTGACATTGGTCAACCCGGGGGATTCGTGCACCGTGTTAGCCTGAGTCCTCTAATCTGTCGACTCGGAGAGGTCACGATGTCTTTGTACGAACTGGTCTACGTGAGCCTGGCCGAGCACCCCATGTCCCGGGAGGAGCTTGGCGATTTGCTGGGGCAGGCCCGCCGCCACAATCTGGAATGCGGCATCACCGGGCTGCTGATCTATCGCGATAGGGAATTCATGCAGCTCATTGAAGGTGAGCGCGACGCCGTCATGCAGTTGTACGCCCATATCGAAAGCGATAGGCGTCACCAGCAGATCTACAAGATGTGGGATGGTCCGATCGCGGCTCGCAGCTGCAGCGGCTGGGCGATGGGCTTTATCGAGCCCACCGAATCCATCGTCCGTTCGGTGCCAGAAGGGCGCCTGTTGCTGGACGAAGGTCTGTTTGCCGCCGGCCGTGCCTCATCGGGTCGACGTCTCCTGCAGCACCTGCGCGACCAGTGGCTGGTCGCTCAAGCCTGACACACCGGTGACATCCTGATCATCGCGTCTCGGCTGGGCGCCCGCGCAGCAGCACCACCACCAGGGTGATCACCGTGATCGGAACCACAAAGCCCATCATCACCGCCGAGAAGGTGCCCAGCGCGTCGTGAGCCTGAGCGGCCAGGATCAGGTAGGCCACGTAGGCCACGTAGTACAGCAGGAACACCCCACCTTCCCAGCGGGCGATCTCGCGGCCCGTCATGAACACGGGCAGGCAGGCCAGCGCCACCGCCAGCATCACCCAGATGTCGAAGTTCAGCACCGACGGTGGCACCCCCAGTCCGGCCGAGCCGGCCGCGATGCCCGACAGGCCCACGCAACCCAGGATGTTGAAGGTGTTGCTGCCCACCACGTTGCCCACCGCAATGTCCCGCTCGCCTTTGAATGCGGCCATCACCGAGGTGGCCACCTCGGGCATGGAGGTGCCCGCCGCCACGATGGTCAGGCCGATCACCACGTCGCTCACGCCAAGGGCCTTGGCAAAGACGATGGCGGCATCCACCAGCCAGTCCGATCCCAGAACCAGCAGACCCAGACCGGCCACGATGAGGATCAGTTGCACCGGCAGCGATGCGTCCCAGCCACCCGCCTCCGCAGGCTTGACCTCGGCCGCGTACTCATCCTGGGCATCCTGCGTTTCGCGTCTTGACTGCACAATCAGGAACACCGTGTAGGCCAGCATCAGGCCGACCAGGATCGCCCCGTCCCACAGCCCCACCCGTCCATCGAACGCCAGCACGAGCAGCAGCAGCGAAGCACCCAGCATGATGGGGACCTCCTGCCGGATCAGCTGGATGTGCACCACCAGCGGCGTGATGATGGCCGACAGGCCCAGGATGAACAGCACGTTGAAGATGTTGCTGCCCACCACGTTGCCGATGGCGATGTCGGTGCGGCCGTCCATCACCGCGCCCACCGATACCGCCATCTCCGGCGAGCTGGTGCCAAAGGCCACGATGGTCAGCCCCACCACCAGGGGAGAGATCCCGAACGACAGCGCCAGCTTGGAGGCGCCGCGCACCAGCAGTTCGGCGCCGGCGATCAGGCCTGCCAGGCCCGCCAGAAACATCAGAATGGTCATGGAGCGTGTTGCGGTGGTTGAAAACGGCAGAGCATGATCTTGCCTGACATGTCCGCCATTGTGTGGCTTCAAGGGGCAACTTGTCTGCGAAAAACCGGGACCATGCCTGAGCCAGGAGCTGAGGCAGCAGGGGCAGACACGGCACCTTCTGGGACAATGCGCGTTTGCCCGCGCCATCCATGACCGAGCCCATGTCCACCGCCGATCTGCCCGCCGGCCCGCTGGCCCGCGAAGCCCTGGCATTGGGCGCTTTCGACCATGTGGTCTCCCGCCTGCCGGGCTTTCGCCTGCGCGAGGGCCAGCGCGAGATGGCCGCCCACATTGCCGCCACCCTGTCCCCCGTCGATTGGCCATCGCGGCCCGAAAAAGGGGCCGAGAAAGCGGCCGATGAGGTCATGGCCGGCCCCCGGGCGATTGCGGTGGTGCAGGCCGGCACCGGGGTGGGCAAATCCGCCGCGTACGCGGCCACCGTGATCCCTCTGGCGCTGGCGCAGGGCAAGCGGGTGATGATTTCCACGGCCACCGTGGCGCTGCAGGAACAGCTGATCGGCAAGGACCTGCCGGCCCTGTCCGCGGCGCTGCCACAGCCCTTTGCCTTTGCGCTGGCCAAGGGACGCGGGCGCTATGTGTGCCGCCTCAAGCTGGAACAGATGGCCGGCGGTGACCCGGTCAGCACCGACCTGTTTGGTGACGAGGAAGCCCCGGCAGCCGCGCCCGTCCCGTCGGACGCGCTGGCGCGCGCCTGGGCCGAGCAGTCGCGCACCTACACCCAATGGAGCCAGATGCTCGACGCCGGTGACTGGGATGGTGACAGGGACCGGCTGGCCGAACCGCCGGCCGGCGAACTCTGGAGCCCGGTGGCCGCCGAGCGCCACACCTGCACCGCCCGCCATTGCCCCAGCTACCACAGTTGCAGCTACTACCAGGCCCGTGCCCGCCTGGCGCAAGCCCAGGTGATCGTGGTCAACCACGACCTGCTGCTCTCGACGCTCGGCCTGCACGCCCTGCCGGATCCGTCCGATTGCTACCTGGTGTTTGACGAGGCCCATCACCTCGGCAGCATTGCGCAGGCCCAGTTCACCGAGAGCATGGACCTGATGCGGGGGGGCTGGCTTGACAAGCTGCCCCGCGCGGTCAGCGATGTGGCCGGGGCCATCTCCCACGTGATGGGCGTGGACGCAGCGACGCTGGCGCGCGAGCTCAAGGCCGCCCAGGGCGATCTGGCCCGCCGCGCCATGGCGCGCCTGGCCGAGTCGCCCGAATGGCTGGCGATCACTGGCCGGCAAGGTGGCATGCGCCCACGCAACGGGCGCGACGGGGCGGCCGGTTTCGAGTTCAGCGTGCCTGCGACCAACGAACGACTGAGCGGCGGCGTGCTGCCCGAGGACTGGTCCGAGACCGTGGGCCAGATCGCCAGCCGCTCGACCGCCCTGCTCAAGGAGCTGGAGGCCATTGCCGTGCGGCTGCGGTCCCTGGCCCGTGAAGAACCTTCCGAGGCCACCCGCTGCGCGCAGCTCTACAGCCGCATTGGCACCTTCGCTCCCCGGCTGCAACACATGGCGGCCACCGCAGAGCTCTGGCTGCAGCAGCCGCAGGCGGGCCAGCCCCCGCTGGCCAAGTGGCTGGAAGCGGGTATCGACAACGGGCTGGTCACCCTCACGGCGCATGCCTGTCCGCTCAACCCGGGTGGCCTGCTGCGCAGCCAGCTCTGGAGCCGTGTGCGGGCGGCCGTGGCTACCTCGGCGTCGCTGGTCACCTGTGGCAGCTTCGACCACTTTCTGTACGAATGCGGCCTGGCCCAGGACGACGATGTGCAGGTGCGCGAGGTGCTCAGTCCCTTCGACCATGCACGGCAGGGCCGGCTGGTGGTGGTCCAGACCCGCCACGACCCCAAGGACGTCGAGGGCTACACCGCCGAGATGCTGGGGCTGCTGCTGGAGGACCTGCAGCAGGTCGAGCGCGGCGCCCTCGTGCTGTTCACCTCGCGCGCCCAGATGAAGCGCGCGCAGGACCTGCTCGAGCGTGGCGAGCACCGGCGCCTGCGCGAGTCGGTGTTGGTGCAGGGGGAGTCGGCGCGCACCCAGTTGCTGCGTCGCCATGCCGACCGCGTCGCGGCGGGGCAGGCTTCCATCCTGTTCGGTCTGCAATCGTTCGGCGAGGGACTGGACCTGCCGGGCGAGCTGTGCGAGTGGGTGTTCATCACCAAGCTGCCGTTTGCCTCGCCCAGCGATCCGGTGGGCCAGGCGCGCGCCGACTGGCTCAAGGCTCAGGGCCGCGACCCGTTCATCGAACTGGTGGTGCCGGCCACCGGTGCGCGGCTGCTGCAATGGACCGGGCGGGCCTTGCGCACCGAGGACGACCAGGCGGTGGTGATCTGCTACGACGCTCGGCTGCTGCGCCAGTCGTATGGCCGGCGCATGCTCAAGGGATTGCCACCCTATCGCCTGCAGCGGCGCGAATCCGACGGTATGCTGACAGATGTGCGCTAATGCCCCCACGCTCCGCCGCTGTGCGGGTCGCTGCCCCCCAAGTGGGCTGTTTCGGCTTGGGGCGGCCCGGCGCCGAAACGCTTTGCTCTGGAAGATCCATGCTCTACGCCACCCTCAAGCTGCTACACGTGCTGGCCATCGTCGTCTGGATCGGCGGCATGGTGTTTGCCCACTTTTTCCTGCGTCCTGCCGCCATGCAGCTGCCGCCGCCCCAGCGCATCCCCCTGATGCACGGCGCGTTGCAACGCTTTTTCTCGGCGGTGCTGGTGGCCGTGGTGGTGGTGCTGGCCAGCGGCCTCTGGATGATCGGCCGGGTGGCCAAGGAAACGGTGCAGGCTGGCCTGTCGTTCAACATGCCGCTGAACTGGACCATCATGGCCACGCTGGGCATCGTGATGATGGCCATCTTCGGTCACATCCGCTTTGCGCTGTTCAAGCGGCTGTCGCGTGCGGTGGCCGATCAGGACTGGCCGGCCGGTGGCACCGCACTGGCATCCATCCGCACCTGGGTCAGCGTCAACCTGGCCATCGGCGTGATCATCATCGCCATCACGCTGCTGATGGCCTGAGCCAGGGCCGCACCGTTCAGCGCGGTGCCGCCAGCGCTGCGCCCATGGGCAGCAGGTCGGCGCCGCGGGCGCGTTGCCACAGCCAGGCGAGGGCGGCGTCGGTGTCCGGGCGACTGCTCCGTTGGGTGGCGGTCACCTGGCCGACGGTGGTGGCATCGCCGACGTCAAATTCGAACACGTAGTGGGGTTCCTGCCCCATGCGCAGGTCCGCCACCAGGACCCGTCCGTCCGGGGTCTGGCTCATGCGGTAGAAACCATGGCTGAAGCGGGCAATGCGGGCCACAGGGTCGGCCTGGCCATGCCGGGTGATCAGATCGGCACCTCGCTCATGACGGGTCCAGCGCACGGCCACACGCCCGTCCAGCAGGCTGTAGTAACCCTCGTGGTAGTGGGTGGGTGTGATGGCCACCAGGCGCCACAACACCGTGTTGAAGGGCGCCGGGGTCACCAGCAGGCGCTCGGCGACCACCCCTTCCTGAGCCAGAGAGGTCCGGGCCACGCTGGTGGCCACTTGCTGGGCCGCGACGCTCCAGCCCAGATACGCCGTGGACAGCACCAGACCGGCCAGGTTCCACCGCAGGCTGCGGCCCTGGCCGCGCATCACCAGGGCAGCGATCACTCCGGCCAGCAGCGGCAATGTGTAGGCCGGGTCGATGATGAACATGCTCCCCACGCCGAACGGATGGTCGGTGAACGGCTGCAGCAATTGCGTCCCATAGACCGTCATGTTGTCCAGCAACGGGTGGGTGAACAGGGTCAGCCACAGCGCCAGCCACCAGCGACGCCACAGGGGCTGCTCGCCGTGGACCCGGCTGACCAGCCAGGCCAGCAGTGGCGACAGCAGCGTCAGGAACAGCAACGAATGGCTCTCGGCCCGGTGCAGCACCATGTTCAGGATGGCGTCGCCGTGGTCGATCAGGGCATCCAGATCGGGCAGGGTGCCGGCCACGCCACCCCACAGGGCGGCCTTCCAGGCGGCGGTGCGCTGTCCCATCACGGCCACGGTGACGGCCGAACCCAGGGCAATCTGCGTCAAGGAATCCATGGGGACAGCTTACGCGCTCCGGTTCAGGCCTGCACCACGATCGGAAAATCGGCCCGCTGGCCATCGGCGCCCGCACGAAAGCGCCGGGTCAGGGCGGCCCGGCCCTCGGCGTTGAGCCTGCGCCATAGGAAGTCCCGCTCGTTGTGCGGGTCCCCGTCGACGTACATTTGGGTGGTCAGGAGGTCCTGGCCATCCAGACGGACCTTCACATGGATGTGCGGGGTGCGTCCGCTGTAGGCCACCGGCCGGATGGTGCGGAAGCGGTAGCGACCGTCCCGGCCCAGCGTCACCTGCCCGAAGCCCTGGAACGCCGGGTCCGCGCGGTCGCCGTCGCCCGGGTGGTGGTAGCGGCCATTGTGGTCGCATTGCCAGATCTCGAACACCCCGCCGCCCAGCGGGACGCCCCGCGTGTCGGTCACCGTGCCCTCGATCCAGGCGACCTGTCCCTGCCCGTAGGCGACCTGGCCGTTGCGCAGCAGGTCGAAGTCGCGATCCGCCGGCAGGCTGACCGGGTAGAAAGGGCCTTCGGTCTGTGAGGGCGTCGGACGCAGGGACGTCTGGGCCAGGGCGGGTGTCAACCAGCCCGGGGCAGCGGTCATGGCCACCAGAGTGGCGCCTCGGGTCAGCAGGGTGCGGCGTGAAGCGGGCAAAGGCATGGTGTGGGTCTCCGGCAGCCTCTGCCCGCGCGATCAGTGCCCGGGCTGAAGAGGCAGGACCACGAACCGGGTGGCGTGGTCGTCGGGATCATGGGGATTGGCCCTTTCTTCGAACCCGAGCGAGCGGGCAAGTTCCAGCATGCCGGTGTTCTCGCGCAACACGGTGCCGACCAGCTGCCGTGTGCCCCGGGCCCGCAGGTGCCCGATCATCTTGCGCATCAGCCGGTGTCCCAGCCCGGTTCCCTTGAGGTCCGAGCGCACGATCACCCCGAACTCGGCCGTGTCGTTGTCCGGATCGACGGTGGCGCGGACGGTGCCCAGGGTCTCCTCGCTGCTGCCATGGCCACGCGTGGCGATGAAGGCCATTTCGCGCGCATAGTCGATCTGGGTCAGGCGGGCCAGTTCGGTGTGCTCGATGCTGCGGCGGCTGTAGAACACCCGCAGGCGGATGTCCTCCGGATCCAGCCGCTGGAGAAACGCCAGGTGCTGGGCCTCGTCCTCGGGGCGGATTGGCCGGATCGTCAGCGCCTGGCCTTGCCAGTCGCAGAACTCCACCAGTTCGGCCGGGTAGGGCGCGATGGCGAAATGATCGGCGCCCGCCGGCCGGCTGGCCGAGACCCGCACTCGCGCGTCCAGGGCCACGGCCCCGTCGTGGTTGGCCAGCAGCGGATTGATGTCCAGCTCGGTAATTTCGGGCACCTCGGCCAGCAGCTGCGACACCGCCACCAGCACCCCCGCAATCCCGTGGATGTCGGCGGCCGGTTCATCCCGATAGCCCTTGAGCAGCTGGTGGATGCGGGTGCGGCGGATCTGCGCCAGGGCCAGCGGCATGTTCAGCGGTGGTAGGGCCAGTGCGCGATCGGCCAGCACCTCCACCGCGGTGCCCCCGGCCCCGAACAGGATCACCGGGCCGAAAACCGCGTCCACGCTCGCACCCACGATCAGTTCGTGGGCGTGCTTCTTGCGGACCATCGGCTGCACTGTGAATCCCTGCACGTCCGCGTCGGGCCGCAGTTCCCGCACGCGGGCCAGCATGGTCGCGCAGACCTGCCGCAGTTCCTGCTCATCGGCGATGTTGAGCCGCACGCCCCCGACATCGCTCTTGTGGCTGATCGCCTGTGACAGGATCTTGAGCACCACCGGGTATCCCAGCGACTGCGCGGCGACGCAGGCCTCGTCGGGATCCGGACCGACCACGCGTGTGGGCACCACGGGCAGACCTGCCGCATCCAGCAGCGCCTTGGCCTCGGGCTCGGTGAGGATCTCCCGCTGTTCGGCCAGCACCTGGTCGATGATGGCGCGGATGGCCTGCAGATCGATGGCATGGGCCGCGCTGCGCGCCGGTGGCGTCTCCAGCAGTTCTTCCTGGTGCAGGCGATAGGTCCGCAGGAATGAAAAGGCCCGCACCGCCTCTTCGGGGGTGTTGAAGTCGGGGACCCCCGCCTCGCGGAAGGTCTGGCGGGCCTGCGCCACGGCGCTGTCACCCAGCCAGCAGCCCAGCAGATGTTGTGGTCCGGCGCTGATGCGGGGCAGCATGGCCTGGGCGATTTCCAGGCTCGGGACGATGGCGGTGGGCGCATGGATGAACAGGATCGCGCTGCCCGTGTCCCTGGACAGCACGTCGATGGCATCGAGGTACCTCTGCGCGGGGGCGTCGCCAATGATGTCCACCGGGTTGCCGCGCGACCAGTTGGCCGGCAGCACCTGGTCCAGGCGGGTCAGTGTGGCCTCGTCCAGCCTGGCCAGGGGCACGCCCAGCGCCGCCGCCTCATCGGCGGCCATCACGCCGGCGCCGCCGCCGTTGGTCAGCACGATCAGCTGGTTGGACCGACCGTCCCGGAAGCGGGCCAGGGTTTCGGCCGCCAGGAACAGGTCGTGCAGGGTCAGCACGCGCAGCATGCCCGAGCGGGCAATGGCCGCGTCAAACACCGCGTCCGACCCAGCCAGGGCCCCTGTGTGCGAGGCGGCGGCGGCCTGACCAGCCGCCGAACGGCCAGCCTTGACCACGATCACCGGCTTGTTGCGCGCGGCCGCACGGGCGGCCGACATGAATTTGCGGCTTTCTTCGATGCTCTCGATGTAGAGCAGGATGGCCCGCGTCTTCGGATCGCTGCCCAGGAAATCCAGCATGTCCCCGAAGTCCACGTCCGCCCGCTCGCCCAGTGAGACAAAGTGCGAAAACCCGATGCCGCGCGAGGCCGCCCAGTCCAGCATGGCGGTCACCAATGCGCCGGACTGCGACACGAAGGCCAGTTCGCCGGGGCGGGCGCCGATGTGGGCGAAGCTGGCGTTCAGCCCCAGATGCGGCACCAGCATGCCGATGCAGTTGGGGCCCAGGATGCGCAGCGTATGTGCCCTCGCGGCATCCAGCATGGCCTGTTTGGTGGTCTTGTCCAGACCGGCGGTCACCACCACCGCGGCGCGCGTTCCCCGCGCGCCCAGTTCCCGGATGAGGTCCACCACCGTGGCGGGCGGGGTGCAGATCACCGCCAGGTCCGGGGCCTCGGGCAGGTCCCGCACGTGGCGGAAGGTTTTCACCCCTCCGATCTCACGGTGCTTGGGGTTGACCGGGTACAGGCGCCCCTGGTAGCCGCCTTCGCGCAGGTTCCGCCACACGGTCGCGCCCACGCTGGACGGACGTTCGGAGGCGCCGAACACGGCGACCGATGCCGGGGCGAACAGAGTGTCGAGGTGTCGGATGCTCATGGGCTTCAGGCAGGTGGTTCGGGTCTCAGGCTTGGGGCGGGGTGCCCGGTCCCGGCTTGTTCGACGACATGAAGGCGATCAGGGCCATGCGCATGGCTTCCTCCACCGACATGTCCACCGGGACGATCCAGCTGCGCGGCACGAACACCGTGTAGCCGCCGATCATGTAGCCCATGGGCAGGTACACCGCGACCTGGTCGTGCAGCTCGGACAGGCCGCGCGGCAGGCCGCGCATGCTCTGGCGGGTCACCAGCCCGACCGTCGACAGTTCCGTGCCGGGCGGTTTGAGCAGCACCACCTGCTGGGCATCCTGTTCGTGCGGCGCGAAGTAGTCGGCGAAGTTCTTCAGCGACGAATAGATGCTCTTGACCACCGGCAGGTTGGTGAAAGGCAGCTCCACCAGCGAGAACAGGCGTGAGGTGAACTTCTGCGACACCAGGAAACCCAATGCCAGGATCAGCAGGGCACCCAGTGCGATGCCCAAGCCGGGCAGGTAGAAATCACCCACCAGTGGCCGGATCAGCTGCATCGCGGTCCGCTCGGTCCAGGTGACGAAGATCACCAGCACGTACACGGTCAGCGCCAAGGGCAGGAAGGTGATGAGTCCGCGGAAAAAGTACTGGGTCAGTCGGGTCATGGGCAGCAAGGGAAGGCAGTCACAAGGTCCGGCACCAGCATAGCAGTCCACCGTGACCTGCCGGCGGTCGGTTTTCACGCACCAGGGACTTGCGTGATGGCGCCAGCCCCCCATATGCTGTCAGTCCGCCCGAGTGGTTTCGGGAACTCCCGGAGGTCTGTGGCCTCCATTCACTTGATGAACGCACTTTCCGATCTGTTGTCCGCCCTGTTGCGGGGCGTGTTCCGCGTGGTCCTGTTTCTCGCAGGGCTTCTGTTCGTGCTGAGCTTTCTGGCGGCTGCCATCGTCGTGGTGCTCGGTATGTCGCTCTGGTCGCTGCTGACGGGCCGCAAACCCGCGCCGCTGGTCCTGTTCAGCCAGATGCGGGAACGCTCGCGCCGCTACACGGCCGGCGCATGGTCTGCTGGCGCGGCGACATCCACAGCCGACGTGGTCGATGTCGAGGCCACGGAAATCCGGCCGTCCGGGGTCGCCCGCCCATTGACGCCCATCGACCGGCCGTCGCGCTGACGCTGGACGCTCAGTCCTTCTGCCGTCGCTCCAGCGCGCAGGCGTACAGGGCATTGCGCGCGGCACCCGTGATCTCGGCGCAGAGCTTCACGGCCGCCTTCACCGGCAACTCTGCCAGCAAAAGGTCGAGCGTGCGCAACGTGGCGGCATCCAGGCCCTCTTCATCGGGCGCGGCGGCTGCCGGCGGGTGCACCAGCAGCACGAACTCGCCCCGGGTCCGGTGAGGTTCCTGGCCAAGCCAGCTGGCCAGTCCGGCAGCGGACACCCGGGCCACCTCCTCGAACTGCTTGGTCAGTTCCCGCCCGACGGTTACCGGCCGCTCACCCAGCACCGCCAGATCCCGCGCCAGCGCCTCGATGCGGTGTGGTGCCTCCAGGATCAAGGTCGCCATCGATGATGTGGCCATCGCCCCGATCTCGCGCTGGCGCTCGGTGGCGCGGGCGGACAGGAAACCCAGAAAAACAAAGCGGCCATCCCAGCCTGCGTGGCCGGTCACGCTCAGCAGGCTGGTCAGGCTGCTGGGCCCCGGAATGGGCACGCATCGTAGTCCCGCCGCGACCGCCGCATCCACCAGCCGCGCCCCAGGGTCGCTGACGCCGGGAGTGCCTGCGTCACTGACATACGCCACCCGCTGGCCCTCGCGCAGGCGCGCGATCACCGCCTGGGCGGCCTCTGCCTCGTTGTGCTGGTGCACCGCCAGCAGGGGCTTGTGAAGCCCGTAGGCCTTGAGCAGGCTGGCGGTGTGCCGTGTGTCTTCGCAGGCCACCGTGTCCGCCAGACCCAGCACCTGCAGCGCGCGCAGGCCGATGTCCGCCAGATTGCCGATGGGCGTGGCGACCAGGTAGAGGGCGCCCTGCGGATAATGCTGCTGGCCCGCCGCGTCCTGCGCTGCGGTCATCAGGGATGGAGAGAACACAGACAATGGATGGCTTTCGTGAAGGCAGGGGTGCCGGTGTGTCCGCGGGCACGACCAAACAGCGCGGCGACCGGGCCGAGGACCTGGCGCTGGACTTCCTGCAGGGCAGGGGCCTGCGCCTGCTGCGGCGCAACTTCCGCACCCCCGGCCAAGGCGGTGGCGAGATCGACCTGATTATGCGGGAGCCCGATGGCACGGTGGTGTTTGTCGAGGTTCGCCAGCGGGCCAGCACGCGGGCCGGGGGCGCGGCGGCCAGCGTCACCGGCGTCAAGCAGCGGCGCATCGTGTTTGCCGCCCGGCACTTTCTGCTCCAGATGCGGTCAGAGCCCCCATGCCGGTTCGATGTGGTGGTCGTCCAGGGCGCCCTGGGGGGCGGCGAAGGCCCGCAACTCGACTGGCTGCGCGCTGCTTTTGATGCAGGCGCTACCTTTTGATACCCGATCGCGCCGCTATCATCGAGCCATGCTTCTGCAACGCATCCAGCAACAGTTCATCGACAGTGCCGACCTCAAGTACCAGTGTGCCCAGGCCCTGGCACCGGTGGTCGAGGCGGCCACGCACGCCGTGCTGGCCAGTGTCACCGGCGGTGGCAAGGTGCTGGCCTGTGGCAATGGCGCTTCGGCAGCGGCCGCCCAGCATTTCGCCGCCAGCTTCATCGGCCGGCATGAGCGCGAGCGGCCGGAACTCGCGGCCCTGTCGCTGTCGGCCGACGCCGCCGTGCTCACGGGGGTGGCCAACGATTTTGATCCCCGCGCCATGTTTGCCCGCCAGGTCCGCGCCCTCGGGCAGGCCGGCGATGTGCTGCTGGCCCTGTCGACCAGTGGCAATTCGGCCAATGTGCTGGCGGCGGTCGAAGCCGCCCACGAACGCGAGATGACGGTCGTGGCCTTGACCGGCGGCCGCGGCGGGCGCCTGGCGCAGCAACTGCGCGACACCGATGTCCACGTCTGTGTCCCCAGCGATGTGCCCGCCCGCATTCTCGAAGTGCATCACCTGGTCCTGCACAGCATCTGCGATGGCGTTGATGCCCAGCTGCTGGGACTGCCCGATTCCCTGACCCCTGAAACGGAGACCCCGTCATGAGCCTGCCCATGTCTGCCCGCCGCCTGGCCTGCCTTGCCCTTCCACTGACCGTGGCGGCCACCGTCCTGCCCGCCTGCACGCCCCTGGTCATCGGCGGCGCAGCCGTCACCGGCGCCATGGTGGCCACCGACCGCCGCAGCTCGGGCGCCCAGCTCGATGACCAGGGCATCGAATTGCGTGCGGCCAGTAACGTGCGCGAGACCGTCGGTTCCCGCGTGCGCGTCAACATCACCAGCTACAACCGCAAGGCCCTGATCACCGGCGAAGCCGCCACCGAGCGCGACAAGCAACTGGTCGAGGAAGCCGTGCGCAAGACGACCAACGTCGCCGGGGTCTTCAACGAGGTGGGCATTGCCAACAGCCCGGGACTGCGGGAACAAGCGAACGACAGCCTGATCACCGGCCGGGTCAAGGCGGCCATGATCGACGCCAAGGACGTGCCCGCCAGCGCCATCAAGGTCGTGACCGAGCGCGGCACGGTGTACCTGATGGGTCTGGTCACCCAGAAAGAGGCCGACCGGGCCACCGAGGTCGCGCGGACCACGCAGGGCGTGCAGAAGGTGGTGCGCGTGTTCGAGGTGCTGTCCGACCAGGAGATTGCCCGCCTGCAGGCAGCCACCGCATCGACGTCATCGCCTACCCCGGCAGGGTCCAGCCAGTGATTCCTCGGGCCGGCGTGGCTGCTCGCCCGCCGGCCTGGCCCGTCGTTCAGCGCAAACGCTTGATCAGGCTGGACGTGTCCAGGCGGTTGCCACCCATGGACTGCACGTCGGCATAGAACTGATCGACCAGCGCCGTCACGGGCAGGCGTGCGCCATTGCGCTTGGCCTCGTCCAGCACCAGCCCCAGGTCCTTGCGCATCCAGTCGACGGCAAACCCGAAATCGAACTTGTCGGCCACCATGGTCTTGCCGCGGTTGTCCATCTGCCAGCTCTGGGCGGCGCCTTTGCCAATCACGTCGAGCACCAGGTTCATGTCCAGCCCCGCCTTCTGGCCGAAGGCAATCGCCTCGGACAGGCCCTGCACCAGACCGGCAATGCAGATCTGGTTGACCATCTTGGTCAGCTGTCCGGCGCCGGGTGCACCCATCAGGGTGAACGCCCGTGAGAAGGCCATGGCCACAGGCCTGGCGACATCAAAGGCGGCCTGATCGCCTCCGCACATCACGGTGAGCAGACCGTTCTGCGCACCCGCCTGGCCACCCGATACCGGGGCATCCACGAAAGCGATGCCCAGGTTCTTTGCCGCGCCATACAGCTCGCGCGCGACATCGGCCGACGCGGTGGTGTGGTCCACAAAGATGGCTCCTGGCTGCATGCCCGCCAGGGCCCCGTCGGCGCCCAGCACGATGGCCCGAAGGTCGTCGTCATTGCCCACGCAGGCAAACACGATGTCGGCGCCCGTGGCCGCCTCGCGCGGGGTCTGCCGGGCGCTGCCACCGAATTCGGCCACCCAGGCCTCGCCCTTGGCGGGGGTCCGGTTGTAGACCGTGACCGAGTGGCCGGCCTTGGCCAGGTGTCCTGCCATGGGGTAACCCATGACACCCAGACCGAGAAAGGCCACCTTCTTCGGTGTGGCCGGTTCGTACGACTTGGCTCCAATGCTGCTCAATGCTGTCTCCTGTGGGTTCAGAAACCCCAAGAATAGCGTGGAAGCATGCAGGCGTTGGCCTCAGGGGCTGTTGCGGTCACCCGGCACCTGTATGCGACTTCGCCAGTCAATCGGTGCGCAGAGCCGATGTCAAAAACTCCAGCACGGCCTTTTCGGCCGCGACCGGATCGTCAAAGCCCTCGTGCCCGCCGTCCAATACCTGCAGGTGCGCCCGACTTGCACCTGCCTGGTCGACCAGGGCATGCGCATCCGACAGGGGTACCGTCACGTCCTGCCTGCCGTGCAACAGCAGGACCGGGCAACGTGCCTGTGGCAGAGTGGCCAGCGGAGCGATGGTGTCGAACCGGGCACCGATGACGCGCTCGACATAGCGGTTGACCAGCCAGCCCAGGGGCCAGTAGGGCACGCGCCGTGCCGCCAGCCAGCGGCGCATCACCCATTCGGGGTGGGCAAAGGCGCTCACACCCACCGCGGCCGCCAGTCCCGGCCGGCGGGAGGCCACCAACAGTGTGGCGGCCGCACCCACCGAGTGGCCCAGCGCCACCAGCCGTCCCGTGTCCACACCAGGTGCGGCGGCCAGCCAGTCGAGCGCAGCGTCAAGGTCCTGGGCAAATCGCGGCAGCGAACTGTGGTCGCTGCGGCTGCTTCTGCCGTGATTACGTGCCTCGGGCAGCAGCACGGCATAGCCGGCGGCGTGCAGTGCCTCCGCGGCGGGCAGCAGGTGGCTGGCGTTGCCGCCCCAGCCGTGCAGGAGGACGGCGGCGGGGGCGGGTGCAGGATCGCGTGACGGCAGGTACCAGGCAAACAGGCGTGATCCCTGGGCAGCCGGTATCCACACGGTTTCTGCCGTCAGACCGATCGACGCGGGCGTCGGGCCGCTGGTGTCGGCGACCGGCGTCAGGCCCCGATGTAGCCAGTGGCGAGCGCCGAGCAGGCTGGTGCCCACGACAAGTCCGGTCAGCAGAAGGGTGGTGGCAGGCATGGTGATGTGTCGACGGTCAGGGATTCCCCGCAGAAAACCGACGCGTCAGGATTCTTGCGCATGCGCGGTCGATAGATATACTAGTAAGGGTATTTTTTCAGGAGACAAACCCAAGATGAACGCCCCTGCATCGGCGGCCGACGGCCGGCCCGTCAAACCTTTCTGGAATCCGCTGGTGGCGGGCATCGCGCTCGGCCTGGTGCTCTTGCTGACGTTCGTCTGGACTGGCCATGGCCTGGGTGCTACCGGGGCCTCCACCCGCCTGGCGGCCTGGCTGGGCAACGAAGTGGCGCCTGCGGTCACGCAGGCCAACGACTACCTGGGCGGAATGGTCGAGGACGGCGCGAACCCGCTGCCGTCCTGGATCACCTGGCAGGTGGTGGGTGTGGCCATCGGTGCGCTGTTCGCGGCCTTCATGGGCGGGCGGCTGCGCGTGCAGCTCGATGGCGCGAAGAGCATCGGTTCGGGCAAGCGCATTGCCACGGCGCTCATCGGCGGGCTGCTGTCGGGCTTCGGTGCCCGCGTGGCGGCCGGCTGCACCAGCGGCCTGGGCCTGTCGGGCGCCGCCACGCTGGGCATCGCCGCCTTTGTGTTCCTGGCGACCTTCTTCGCCAGCGGACTGATCATGCACCGCATCATCAAGGGAGTCTGACATGTGGCCACTCAATGACGCGGGTGCGATGTCCGGGTTGGTCTGTGGCGTGCTCTTCGGCTACGTGCTGGAGAACGCCGGCTTCGGCAGCCCCTGCAAGCTGACGGCGCAGTTCTCCATGCGCGACTGGTCGGTGTTCAAGGTGATGTTCACCGCCATCGTGGTGGCCGCCACCGGCCTGTACGCCCTCGAACTTGCCGGCCTGCTGGCCATCGACAACCTGTTCGTGCCGACCTCGCTGGTCATGGCCTCGGCGGTCGGCGGCGTGCTGGTGGGCGCCGGCTTTGCCATCGGCGGTTATTGCCCGGGTACTTCGGTGGTGGGTTTCTTCTCTGGCCGCCTCGACGCGCTGGTGTTCATCGTCGGCCTGCTGCTGGGCACCTGGGTGTTCGCCGGTCTGTACGGTCCGGCCATCGAGGCCGTCATGTCGATGTGGGAAGTCGAGACCGGTGACACCTTCATGGATGCCTGGGGCATTCCGCAGGGGCTGCTGATCGCCATCCTGTTTGCCGCGCTGATCGGCGTGTTCTACGCCGGCAGCTGGTTTGAACGCCGCGGCCGCGGCCCGGTGCAGGCCGACGAGGCCCTGGCCGGCGCCGGCAGCGCCGACTCCGTCTGATGTCCAACCCCTTTTTCAATCTGGAGTTCCACCCATGGCCAAAACTGCTGCCAATACCCTTGCCCAGACCCTGTCGGCCCTGATGGTGGCCAGCGCCCTCGTGGCCCCGGCCGCCCAGGCGGCCACGCCCACTGCGTCCGGTGCTGCCGTCACTACCGCACAGGCCGGCAACCCCTGTGGCCCGAGCAACCCCTGCGGTCCGGCCAAGAAGAAAAAGAAAAAGACCGCTGACGGCGCCAACCCCTGCGGCCCAGCCAACCCCTGCGCGCCCAAGAAGTGAGGCCCTGAATGGCGCCGCTGGGCATGAGTGATCTGCATGCCAGCGCGCAGACCGCGCTGGCGGTGCCGCTGCGCTATGCCCAGGCCGGCAGCAGCCTGGCGTACGCGGCTCTGGCAGGTGCCCGCGCGTTCGAGGTGCTTCGCCACTACCCCGCGCGCGATGTGGTCGACGCGGACGCGGGCACGCGCTTTTATTACCACGCCCACCGCCTGGATGAGCCCGAGCACGGGCACTTCCATCTGTTTGTGCACGGCGAGCAGCCGGGCGAGTTCATGCACCTGGCGGCGCTGTCGCTGGACGTGAACGGTCAGCCGCTGCGCTGGTTCACCACCAACCGCTGGGTCACCGGCGAACACTGGCGGTCGGCTGCGCAGCTGCTGCCCCGGCTGCGGCGCTGGCAGGTGCAGACCGGTGGCCGCCTTGCGCCGGTAGCCCGCTGGCTCAGCGCCATGGTGACGCTGTACCGTGACGAACTCGTGCAATTGCTGCATGCGCGCGATGCACGCCTGGCGCCACGGCTCCAAGGCCGCTCCCTCGCCGAACGTGAAGCGATCTTTGAAGACCGTTCGCTGGACGTGATCAGTGATTGTCCGGCGCTGCTGGCGCCCAAGATTGCCCAACTGGTCCACTGACCCGCTGCGGGTGGCGGATCGATCATCAACCTGAGGAGATACCCATGAGACTGTGGAAACAAGTGGCTGCGACTACCCTGGCCTGGGGCCTGGCCGCTGCGTCCGCCCTGGCCCAGGCACTGCCCGGGCCCGTGGTAAACACCGCCTGGCTGGCGGCCAACCTGGACAAGGTGCAGGTGCTTGACCTGCGCGGCAGCGCCAAGTCCTTCACCACCGACCCGGAGTTCGATGAAGTCAAGGGCAAGAAGGTGGTCGATGAGGTCGGTGGCCACATCGCCGGTTCGCGCCTGATGGAGTTCAAGACCATCCGCGTCGAGCGCGAGATCAATGGCAACAAGGTCAAGTACATGGTGCCCGAGCGTGCCGTGTTCGAGAAGATGGTGCAGGATGCCGGCATCGACGGTGACAAGCCCATCGTGATCGTGCCGGTGGGTTTGAGCCTGTCGGACGTGAATGACGGCATGCGCCTGTACTGGCAGTTCAAGCTCTACGGCGAAGACAAGGTCGCCATGCTCGACGGTGGCATGGCCGCCTGGCTGCAGGAAGGCCGCCCTTACGTGAAGGACGCGCTGGTGGCCAAGGTAGGCAACTGGAAGTCGGCCGCCGACCGCACGGCCCAGCTGTTCGCCGATTCGACCGACGTGGCCGCCATCGTCGAGAAGAAGAGCGCCCAGCTGATCGATGGTCGCGAGCTGCCCCAGTTCCATGGGCTGATGAAGCGTGACTACGTGTATGCCTACGGTCACATCGACACCGCCAAGCCCCTGTCGCCGGACACCACCTACAAGAAGGACGGTTCGGCCATCAAGCTGCTGAGCGCCAACACCTACCGCGGCGTGCTTCAGGCCCAGGGCATCGACCCGGCCGCGCCGAGCGTGGTCTACTGCAACAGCGGCGCCCAGTCGAGCCTGCCGTGGTTCATCCTGTCGGAAGTGCTGGGCAACCAGAGCGCAAAGCAGTTCGACGGTTCGCTGCACCAGTGGACCCTCGAGAAGCGGCCACTGGTGGGCGCTGTGTCGTTGAACTGACCAACAAGCGTTCCCTGCGCCCATGCCAAGCCGGCATGCGCAGGGTCCTTGGTCACAGGGATTCGCCGGCTGACGCCGGCTCCCTGCCCAGATGGATGCGGCCGTTCAGACGATCGTCAGGTGCTCGGTGCCGTGGGCCAGATCCTGAGTCTTGGCTCGCTGGCTGTTGAGCTTGATCTGCAAGCGCAGGTCGTTGACCGAGTCGGCGTTGCGCAGGGCATCCTCGTAGCTGATGATGTTCGCCTCGAACGCGTTGAACAGGGCCTGATCGAAGGTCTGCATGCCGATGTTGGTGCTCTTCTTCATGATCTCCTTGATCTCGGCCACCTCGCCTTTGAAGATCAGGTCGGAGATCAGGGGGGAGTTGAGCATCACCTCCACCGCGGCAAATCGCCCCTTGTTGTCCTGGCGGGGCACCAGACGCTGGGAGACCAGGCCACGCAGGTTCAGCGACAGGTCCATCAGCAGCTGGGCCCGGCGGTCCTCGGGGAAGAAGTTGATGATCCGGTCCAGGGCCTGGTTGGCGCTGTTGGCGTGCAGCGTGGCCAGACACAGGTGCCCGGTTTCCGCAAACTGGATCGCATGCTCCATGGTTTCACGGTCCCGGATTTCGCCCATCAGGATCACATCGGGCGCCTGCCGCAAAGTGTTCTTCAGCGCCGCCTCCCAGCTGTCGGTGTCGATGCCGACCTCGCGCTGGGTGATCACGCAGTTCTTGTGCGGGTGCACGAACTCGACCGGATCCTCGATGGTGATGATGTGGCCGTGGGTGTTTTCGTTGCGCCAGTCGACCATCGCCGCCAGCGAGGTGGACTTGCCCGAGCCGGTCGCACCCACCAGGATGCACAGGCCGCGTTTGGTCAGGGCCACATCCTTGAGCACCTGCGGCAGGCCCAGGGTGTCGATGGTGGGCAGCACCGCAGGGATGGTCCGCAGCACCATGCCGATCTTGCCCTGCTGCACGAAGGCACTGACCCGGAAGCGTCCGATCGCGGGCGGCGAGATGGCGAAGTTGCACTCCTTGGTCCGCTCGAACTCGGCCGCCTGCTTGTCATTCATGATGGCACGCGCCAGGGCCAGGGTGTGCGTGCCGTTGAGCGGCTGGGGCGACACCTTGACCACCTTGCCGTCCACCTTGATGGCCGGCGGGAAGTCGGCCGTCAGGAACAGGTCGCTGCCATTGCGGCTGAGCATCAGCTTGAGCAGGTCGTTGATGAATTTCGATGCCTGATCGCGTTCCATGATGACTTACCCTGGGAAGTTTTCTGGGATCTTGGCTTTGCTCCGGGCTTCAGCCGCACTGATCACGTTGCGGCGCACCAGATCCGCCAGGTTCTGGTCCAGGGTCTGCATGCCCACGTTGTTGCCGGTCTGGATGGCCGAGTACATCTGCGCCACCTTGGCCTCGCGGATCAGGTTGCGGATGGCGCTGGTGCCGATCATGATCTCATGTGCCGCCACGCGGCCGCTGCCGTCCTTGAGCTTGCACAGGGTCTGCGAGATCACGGCCACCAGCGATTCCGACAGCATGGCGCGCACCATGTCCTTTTCCTCGGCCGGAAACACGTCGATGATCCGGTCGATGGTCTTGGCCGCGCTGGAGGTGTGCAGGGTGCCGAACACCAGGTGGCCGGTCTCGGCCGCGGTCATGGCCAGACGGATGGTTTCCAGGTCACGCATTTCGCCCACCAGGATGGCGTCCGGGTCTTCCCGCAGGGCCGAGCGCAGGGCGTTGGCGAAGCTGAGGGTGTGCGGGCCGACCTCGCGCTGGTTGACCAGACACTTCTTCGATTCGTGCACGAATTCCACCGGGTCCTCGATGGTCAGGATGTGACCGTATTCCGATTCGTTGAGGTGGTTGACCATGCCCGCCAGGGTGGTTGACTTGCCCGAGCCGGTCGGCCCGGTCACCAGCACCAGGCCGCGTGGGCGCAGGGCCAGGTCGCCGAAGATCTTGGGCGCGTTGAGCTGCTCCAGCGTGAGGATCTTGCTGGGAATGGTCCGGAACACGGCGCCGGCACCGCGGTTCTGGTTGAAGGCGTTGACGCGAAAACGCGACAAACCCTCGATCTCGAAGGAGAAATCCACCTCCAGGAACTCTTCGTAGTGCTTGCGCTGCGCATCGTTCATGATGTCGTAGACCATCGCATGCACCGTCTTGTGGTCCAAGGCCTCCACGTTGATGCGGCGAACGTCGCCGTGCACCCGTATCATCGGCGGCAACCCGGCCGACAGGTGCAGATCGGAGGCCTTGTTCTTGACGCTGAACGCCAGCAGCTGGGTGATGTCCATCCCGAAATCCCATCCTCTGTTGGTGAAACGTTTTGATTATGACCACGATTGGTGCCAATCTCCAGCAAGTGCGTGCACGGATCACACAGGCGTGTGCTGCCAGCGGACGGGAGGCATCCGGTGTGACGCTGCTGGCGGTGTCCAAGACTTTTGACGTCGACGCCGTGATCGAGGCGATGAAGGCCGGGCAGATGGCCTTTGGCGAGAACTACGTCCAGGAGGGTGTGGAGAAGATCCAGGCGCTGCGCGCGCTGCGACCGGGGCATGCGGTGAGCTGGCACTGCATCGGACCCTTGCAGAGCAACAAGACCAGGTTGGTGGCTGCTCACTTCGATTGGGTTCAGTCGGTGGACCGGCTCAAGATTGCCCAGCGCCTGTCCGAGCAGCGGCCCGACGGGCTGCCGGACCTTCAGGTCTGCCTGCAAGTCAATATCGATGGCGGGGCGAACAAATCGGGGGTGGCACCGCACGAGTTGCCGGCGTTGGCCGACGCCGTTCGGCAACTGCCCCGCCTGCAATTGCGGGGGCTCATGTGTATTCCCGAGCCCAGCGATGACCCGGCCGAGCAGATGGCGGTGTTTTTGCGGGCGCGCGAGCTCTTTGACCAGCTGCGCGCCCGCGGCATGCCGCTGGATACCCTGTCGATGGGCATGAGCGACGACCTGGAGGCGGCGGTGGCGGCCGGTTCGACCCTGGTGCGTGTGGGGCGGGGCGTGTTCGGTCACCGGCCCCGGAAACCGGCGGCGTGACCGGCGCGCCGGTCACGCATCACTTCTTGCCGGGGGGCAGCGTGATCGGTTTGACCTTGCCGCAATCGGCGCCGAGCCAGCGTCCGGTGCCCTCCATGGTGGTCGTGACCGGCTTGCCCCCCTCGGTGGTCTTGACCAGCATCTTCATGTCGTAGCCGGTGTCTCCACGAAAGACATAGGTGCCTTCGCCGGAAGAGGGCGGGTTCTTGCAGCTGAACGCCACTTTCATGGTGTTGCCGCTGCGGCTCTGAACCTTGGTCGTGCAGTCGCCCTCCTTCTGGACCGGGACCTCCTGCTGCGCGGCCATCTCCGGGGTGACGCAGACCTGCACGCTCATCCCGCCTCCCTGGCCCAGCTTGACCCCCTGCGCCGCCATCATCTGTTCCATCTGCTTGCGCTGCGCCGGCGGCATGCTGGCCAGTTGCTGCTGCATCTCGGCCATGGCCTTGTCCATCTCCGGGTTGCCGCCGACCTTCTGGTTGATCTCCCAGAGGCCGGGCTTGGTGGATTGGGCATGCGCGACAGACGACAGCAGGGCCATCAGCCCGAGGCTCAGCAGGCGAGAAGACAGACGCATCGAAAACTCCCATGGGGTTGATCAGGATGCCATTGTGCGTCCGGACGGGGGCACAGGATAGTGGCTGACCTGCTGTCCCACGCTTGACCGGAATTGCCCGGCCTCCACACAACAATCGGGCGCATGATCGAAATTCGCTCCCCCATGCAGGCCCAGGTGGTTGAATGTGCCGTGTCCGCCGGCGATGCCGTCCGGGCAGGCGACGTGCTGCTCATCGTTGAAGCGATGAAGATGGAGCACGAGTTGCGGGCGCCGTCGGACGGTGTGGTGATCCGCCTGGATTGTGTGGCCGGGGATGTCGTCCATGAGGGGGATCTGTTGCTGTGCGTGGCGGAAGGCAATGCGGCTTCATCGCCGACGCCGGCGGTCGGCGTGGTCGCCGCACCGGCAGGCGAACGGGCCGATCTCAGGCGGCTGCGGGATCGGGAGCGCTATCTGGCCGACGAGGCCCGCCCCCAGGCGGTGGCCCGGCGCCACGCCATGGGCATGCGCACGGCCCGGGAGAACATTGCCGATCTGTGCGATGAGGACAGCTTCATCGAGTACGGGGCCTTGGCGGTGGCCGCGCAGCGCAGTCGCCGCACCGAAGAGGACCTGATGGCGAACACCCCGGCCGATGGCATGGTCACGGGCATCGGGTCGGTCAACGGACCGGTGTTCGGGCCCCAACGGTCACGCACCGTGGTGATGGCCTACGACGCCACGGTGCTGGCGGGCACCCAGGGCATGCGAAACCACGCCAAGACCGACCGCTTGCTCGGGATTGCGCATGACCAGCGCCTGCCGGTCGTGTTGCTGGCCGAGGGCGGGGGCGGTCGGCCGGGCGACACGGACATGCCGGTGGTGGCCGGCCTGCATGTGGGCACCTTTGCGGCGTTTGCCCGCCTGTCCGGGGTGGTGCCGGTGGTGGGTGTCGTGGCCGGGCGCTGCTTCGCAGGCAACGCCGCGCTGGCCGGTTGCTGCGACGCGATCATTGCTACCCGGAGCAGCAACCTGGGCATGGGTGGGCCTGCCATGGTCGAGGGCGGGGGGCTGGGGGTCTATCGGCCGGAGGAGATTGGCCCGGCCGATGTGCAACACGCCAACGGCGTGATCGACGTGCTGGTGGATGACGAGGCTCAGGCCATTGCAGTGGCCAGGCAGTATCTGGCCTACTTCCAGGGCAGCCTGCCCGGGTGGCAGGCACCTTCCGCCGACGGTCTGCGCGAGGTGGTGCCGGAGAACCGGCTGCGGGTCTATGACAGTCGCCGCGTGATCGAGGGGTTGGCGGACCTGGGCAGCGTCCTGCACCTGCGCACCGGCTTCGGGGTGGGCATCCACACTGCGCTGGCCAGGATGGAAGGCCGACCGGTGGGCCTGTTGGCAAGCAATCCCCAGCACCTGGGCGGCGCCATCGACGCGGACGCCGCGGACAAGGCAGCGCGCTTTCTGCAGTTGTGTGATGCGCATGGTCTGCCGGTTATCACCCTGGTGGACACGCCGGGTTTCATGGTCGGCCCCGAGACCGAAGCGCAGGCACAGGTCCGGCATGTGAGCCGGCTGTTCGTGACGGCCGCCAAGCTGCGGGTGCCGGTGTTCTCGGTGGTGCTTCGCAAGGGCTACGGCCTGGGCGCCATGGGCATGACGGCCGGCGGCTTTCACGCCCCGGTGTTCACCGTGGCCTGGCCCACGGCCGAATTCGGCGCCATGGGTCTGGAGGGGGCTGTTCGCCTGGGCTACCGCAAGGAACTGGAATCGCGGCCCGAAGGCCCCGAGCGCGAGGCGCTCTTCCAGGAACTGCTGGCCAGGGAGTACGAAAAGGGATCGGCGTTGTCCATGGCCAGCGGCCTGGAGATCGATGCCGTGATCGATCCAGCCCACACGCGCGCGTGGCTGGCGCGCGGTCTCGCGGGTGCCAGGGTGCGGGACCCGGCGCCAGGCCGATTCATCGATACCTGGTAAGACCCGCCCGCGCCGAAGGCGGGCAGACGCCGCTCAGTGCAGTTCGCCGAAGTTGGTGGCCCGGACACCGGCAGAGGCCGACTGTGGGGCGGTCTGGTTGATGTTGACCCAGAACTCGCACACGTGCTTCATCGCGTTGAGGAACTGGGCGAACTCGGTGGGCTTGGCGATGTAGGCGTTGGTGCCGGCGTCGTAGGCGCGTTGCAGGTCGCTCGGCTCGGTGGACGAGGTCAGGATCACCACCGGGATGTTGTGCAGGACATCGGAGCCCTTGATTTCCTTGAGCACGCCAATGCCGTCGAGCAGGGGCATCTTCAGGTCCAGCAGCACGAGCTGGGGATTGCCTCCGCTGCGGTCACTGAAGCCGCCGCGACGGTGCAGATAGTCGAGCGCCTGGATACCGTCAGACACGTGCACGACCCGCTGATCCAGGCCATGCCTGGCCAGCGCCAGACGCGTCAGCTCGGCATCGTCGGGGTTGTCTTCCACCAGCAGGATGGGATCGGCGCTTTTGTTCATGTCTTAGTCGAGAGTCGAGGGGATGGTGTCCCGGCCGGTATCGGAGGCCATCAGGCCGTCAAAAGGCAACGAAAAATGGAATGTGCTTCCTGTCCCCACCTGACTGTCTGCCCAAATGCTGCCGCCGTGTCGCTCGATGATGCGGCGCGTCAGCGCCAGACCGATGCCGGTGCCTTCGAACTCGGACGCACGGTGAAGACGCTGGAATACCCCGAACAGTTTCTGTGCGTATTGTGTGTCAAAACCGACACCGTTGTCACGGACGAAGAAGGTGTATCCCACGGCAGGATCCACACTCCAGCCGACTTCGATGCGGCTGCGCTCCCGCGGGCGGGTGTATTTGTAGGCATTTCCCAACAGATTGGTCCAGACCTCGCGCATCAGGACCGCGTCGCACTGGACCACGGGCAGGTCGGACGGGATCACCCAATCGACGATCCGCTGGCTCGATCCGTGGTCGATCTGATGGACCACCGCCTCCACCAACAGGCCGAAATCCACTGGGCTGGGCGAGATCGCCGCACGGCCGGTTCGGGAGAAATGCAGCAGCCCGTCAATGAGCTGGCTCATGTGGCGGGTGGAGTTGGCGATGGTGCCCAGATACTTGTGTCCGGTCTCGTCCAGCCGCTCGCCCAGGTGCTCTTCCAGCAGGCTCACGAAGCTGGAAATGTGACGCAGGGGTGAGCGCAGGTCGTGCGAGACCGAATAGGAGAACGACTCCAGATCCTTGTTGGCGGCCACCAGCTGGGCGGTGCGTTCCACGACCCGGTTCTCCAGCTCTTCGTTGATGTTGCGCATCAGGTCTTCGAGGCGCTTGGCATCGGTCATGTCCCGGTTCACTCCGGCATAACCCAGCAGTTCACCGGTCTCATCCCGCAAGGCAATCAGGACCGAGGCGCACCAGTAGATCGAGGCGTCCTTGCGCCGGTGCCAGCTGTTGCGGTCCACCTGCCCGCGCGAAGCGGCCCGGCGCAACAGCTGATCCCCCTGCTCCCGGGCGTCCTGCGAACCGGGCAAGTCGAACAGCATTGAAAAATGCTGACCCAGCACCTCGCTGGGGGAATAGCCTTCCATGCGCTGTGCGCTGTCGGTCCAGTCGGTGATCCGGCCGGCGGGGTCCATGAAATAGATGCAGTAGTCGCGCAGGTTGTCGACCATCAGGCGAAAGCGCTGTTCGCTTTCCAGCAGTTCGGCGGACCGCTCCTGGACCTTCCGCTCGAGTTCATCGTTGAGGTGGCGGGCGCGCTCCTCGATCTGCTTGCGATCGGTGATGTCGATCGCTTGTACGAAAACGCCCTGGATCGTGCCGTTCTGCAGGTCCGGGATGTACCGGGACTGCATGAAGATGGGTCGGCCGTCGATGGTTTTGCGCCAGCTTTCGAACTGCTGGGGCTGACCCTGCAGGGCGGTCACGAGACGGGGTTGAACTTCCTCCCAGACGCCCGCCGGCAGGACCTCGCCGGCATGCATGCCGATGAGCGCGCCGGGATCGAGTCCGTAGATCTGTTGATACTCGATGTTGGCAAACCGGAATCGCTGCATCACATCCAGATACGCGACCAGGCCTGGCATGTGGTCGGCCACCGTCTGGAGCAGGTGCTGCTGCTCGCGCAGCGCCGCTTCAGCCGCCTTGCGCTGGGTGATGTCGACCACCGTGGAGTTGCTCTCGAGGAAGCGGCCAGACTCATCCCGCACGGCCGATGACGACAGCAGCGCATGAAAGATGGTGCCATCCTTGCGACGCATCTCGTATTCGGCCGGAGGCAGATCGGTGTTGTCGATCAGCTGGTGCAGGCGTGTCGCAAGCTTCTCCCGGTCGATGTCGCTGATGAAGTCGCGAAATCCCATGCGCCCCACCACTTCGTCCCGCTGGTAGCCCAGCCACCGGAGTTCCGTGTCGTTGATCGTCACATAGGTGCCGTTGGCATCCAGTGAGTGGTACCCGCAAGGCGCGTTGTTGTAGAGCGACTGTGCGCGGTCCAGGGCGGACTGCAGCTGCTGGTTTGCGCTGGACACCGCGTCTTCCGACGCCTTGCGGGCTGTGATGTCCACGATCTGGATGATCAGTCCCCTCAACATCCCGTCTTCTAAATACGGCGTGTAGGTGATCGATGCGTAGAAGGCATGTCCGTCCGGGAACTGTCGGCGGCCCTCAAACTGCTGGGCCTCGCCCGCCAGGGCGGCCTCCAGGCGTCCCAGACTGCTCTCGTAGTCCTGGGGCCGGGCAATCTGGCTCAGGTGAAGACCGACGACTTTCTCGGGCGTACTCCGCAGCCACCGTGCATAGCTGGCGTTGGCAAAACGGCAGATCAGCTGCTCATCGAACAGCGCGATCTGGACGGGAATCACATCACTGATGCGTTGCAGCAGCTGTGTCTGCTCGTCGCGCTGGCGTTCTGCCGACCGCTGCTGGCTGACGTCCAGAACGGTGCTGTTGGTGCAGACGAATCGACCGTCGGAATCGAAGACGCCAATCGTGGAAATGAGCACTTCGCGCCGATGACCGTGCTTGCCCACCAGCCGCAAGGCCACAGGCGGTACGGGCTTGCCGGCGACCAGATCGGCCAGCCGCAGCTTTTGCTCCGCAAGATCGCCCGGCTCCACGATGTCGCTCAGCTTGAGGCGGCCGATCACCTCGTCGCGCTGGTAGCCGAGCCAGTCCAGCTCGGTCTGGTTCATGCGGTCGATGAGACCATCGGCACGGACAGAGTGGTACCCGCATGGTGCCTGGTTGTACAGGGCGTTGACCTCGCCAAGGGTGCGAAGCAGCCGGGCATTGGTGTCGGCCAGGGCCTCGGTGCGCTCCTGAACCCGGCGCTCCAGCTCGGCGTTGAGTTCGCGGATCTCGTCCTGCTGCCGGCGCTGCTCGGTGATGTCGCGCGACACCAGCAGCAGCATGGACGGCTTGCCCAGCGAATCGGTGATGGGGGTCAGGAAGTTGTCCCACCAGCGCGGGTTGCCTTTGAAGGTGGGACCGCTGAGGGTGAACCGCACGCGTTCACCTTGGCGGGCTCGTTCGATGGCATTGCGGACAACGGCCTGGGATTCAGCGGGCCACCAGGTGGCCCACTCTGTCCCACGGACGGACTCGATGTCATCGAGTTCGACCAGACGTCGGCCCTGGGGCGTGATGTCCATGAGCCGGCCTTGAAGATCCAGCACCTTGTGGCAGTCCGGGCTGCTGTCGATGATCTGCTGGCTGAGGTTGCCCTTGGTGTCGGCTTCGGTCTTGAGCTCGCGCTGCCAGGTGAGATCCTGCACAAATCCCAGGGTACCGATGACCTGGCCATCGGCGTCTCGGCGGGGAAAGTTGCGGGCCAGCAGGTATTTCTGCTCGCCGTCGGGCAACCGGATCCTGAACTCCAGGCTTAGAGTTTCGCCCTCTGAAATCGCCCGGTCCCAATACTCTTTCACCTCGGGCAGATCATCCGGATGAATCCGGCGGAACCAGCCGTAGCCGACAAATTCGTCGGGGGCCAGGCCGAACATGGTCGACAGGGACTGGTCGACGTGAGACAGGGTGCCGTCGGCCTGCAGGCGGAAGACGCCGATCGGAAACACCTGCGACAGCGCTTCCGACAAGGCCTGGTACTCGACCAGCGCGTCGTCCGATCCGCCGGGCGGCTGGCGCCGACGGTATCGGCTGACCGCCTTGAGCGGGCCTGCCTGTTCGCCGTGGGGCGGGGTCGGACGCGCGGTCAGTCGGGCAACCTCTTGCTCCAGCTGGGCAATGCGTGCCTGCAACTCAAGCTCACGTGCAGAAACCTCCCGGGTGGGTTCCGGGTGTTCCTGGCGAGCAGGGGACTGCGGCTCACGAGCACTCATTGCTCGTACTGTACCGCAGGCACCCGGCCGAGCTGAGGGGAAAAGGCGGTCAGAAGCGGGGCAGATCCGGATGCGAGAGCTGGCCGCCGCGCACCAGCATCTTGCCGTACTCGGCGCAGCGCTGCAGCGTCGGGATGACCTTGCCGGGGTTGAGCAGCTCGCCGGTATCGAACGCCCGCTTGACCCCGAACATCAGCGCGTTTTCCTCGGCGCTGAACTGCACGCACATGCTGCTGAGTTTCTCGACGCCCACGCCGTGCTCGCCCGTGACGGTGCCGCCCATGGCCACGCTGGTCTCCAGGATGTCGGCGCCGAACAGTTCGCAGCGGCGCAACTGGTCCGGATCGTTGGCATCGAACAGGATCAGCGGGTGCAGGTTGCCGTCGCCGGCGTGGAACACGTTGGCGCAGCGCAGGCCGTACTTCTTCTCCATCTCGGCAATGGCAAACAGGATATCTGCCAGCCGCTTGCGCGGGATGGTCGAGTCCATACACATGTAGTCAGGGCTGATACGACCCGAGGCCGGGAAGGCGTTCTTTCGGCCGCTCCAGAAACGCAGGCGCTCCGCCTCGTCCCGGCTGACGGCAATCGCCGTGGCGCCGCAGCCGCGCAGCACGGCGCTCATGCGGCCGATCTCTTCTTCCACCTCTTCGGGCGTGCCATCGCTTTCGCACAGCAGGATGGCCTCTGCATTGAGGTCATAGCCGGCCTTGACGAAGTCCTCGACCGCTGCGGTCATGGGCTTGTCCATCATTTCCAGTCCGGCCGGGATGATGCCGGCCGCGATCACCGCGGCCACCGCGTCGCCGGCCTTCTGGATGTCGTCGAAGCTGGCCATGATGCAGCGCGCCAGCTGGGGCTTGGGCACCAGCTTGACGGTGACTTCCATGGTCACTGCCAGCATGCCCTCGCTGCCGATGATCAGGGACAGCAGGTCCAGCCCCGGCGTGTCCAAGGCTGTGCCGCCAAACGTCACCGGTTCGCCTTCGATGCTGAAACCGCGCACCTGCAGCACGTTGTGCACCGTCAGCCCGTACTTCAGGCAATGCACGCCGCCGGAGTTTTCGGCCACGTTGCCACCGATGGTGCAGGCGATCTGGCTGCTCGGGTCGGGTGCGTAGTACAGGCCATAGGGTGCCGCCGCCTCGCTGATGGCCAGATTGCGCACGCCAGCCTGCACGACGGCGGTCCGCGAGCGCGGATCGATGGACAGGATGCGGTTGAACTTCGCCAGCGACAGGGTCACGCCCAGTGGGTGGGGCATGGCACCGCCGGACAGGCCGGTGCCCGCGCCACGCGCCACCACCGGGACGCCCAGGGCATGACAGGCCTTGAGCACCGCCGCCACCTGGGTTTCGGTTTCCGGCAGCGCCACCACCAGCGGGCGTTCACGGTAGGCGGTCAGCCCGTCACATTCGTAGGGGACGGTGTCTTCGGCCTGCCAGAGCAGCGCATGGGCGGGCAGCACGGTCTGCAGGGCGCCCACCACCTCGGCCTGGCGGGCAGCGCGTTCGGTGCGGGTGACTTCGGCGGGGGCGGTGGCGGTATTCATCGCGACCAGTGTAGGACAAGGGGGCGGCGGACGGATTGAAGAATCTTTCAGCCCGGCATGAGGGCGATTGACCTGCGTCAAGCGCCGGGGCTTGAAATCCGGGGGCGGATCGCCATGTAATTTGCATGGGTGCAGGAGAGCTCTGGCCCGTATGTCCCACCTGAAGCACAGGAGAGTCTTCCATGAACAGTCTGATTGCCCGCTCCGGTTTGTTCGACGATTTCTTCAAGGACGTCGCCCCCGGCTTTTTTGTCAAACCCCTGCATGGTGATCCGCTGCCGTCTCCCGCGCAGATCCGGATCGATGTGAAAGAGGCGGCCGACGCCTACACGGTGCAGGCCGAGATTCCCGGCGTCACCAAGGAGGACATCCACGTGGTGATCGACGGCCCGGTGGTGACCCTGCGCGCCGAGGTCAAGCAACAGGACAGCCAGACCCAGGACGAAAAGGTGTTGCGCACCGAGCGGTACTACGGTTCGGTGGCCCGCAGTTTCCAGCTGGCGTCGGACATCGACAGCGACAAGGCCAAGGCCCGGTATGAGAACGGCGTGCTCACCCTGACCCTGCCCAAGAAGGCTTCCCTGGCAGGGCAGCGTCTGCAAATCGACTGATCGCCGGCTTCTCGTCTCCCGAAAACGGCCCTTCCGGGGCCGTTTCGCATGGGGTCGGGTGGATTCCCCCGGGGCGGTCCGGATCAGTTGGGTCTGGACGTTAAAATTGGCGGTTACATACCGGTTACCAACTTTGCCCCAGAGGAAAAACCATGGCTCTCGTTTCCATGCGCGAACTGCTCGACCACGCTGCCGCCAATGGCTACGGCATTCCGGCGTTCAACGTCAACAACCTTGAGCAGGTGCAGGCCGTGATGGCCGCGGCCGACGAAGTCGGCGCGCCCGTGATCCTGCAGGCCTCTGCCGGTGCCCGCAAGTACGCCGGCGAAAGCTTCATCAAGCACCTGATCCAGGCCGCCACCGAAGCCTACCCCCACATTCCCCTGGTCATGCATCAGGATCATGGCACCAGTCCGAAGGTCTGCCAGGGCGCGCTGGACCTGGGCTTCGGCTCGGTCATGATGGACGGTTCGCTGATGGAAGACGGCAAGACCCCGGCCAGTTTCGACTACAACGTCAACGTGACCCGCCAGGTGGTGGAGATGGCTCACAAGGTCGGCGCCACGGTCGAGGGCGAACTGGGCTGCCTGGGCAACCTGGAAACCGGCGAGGCCGGCGAGGAAGACGGCATCGGTGCCGAGGGCAAGCTGGACCACAGCCAGATGCTGACCGACCCGGAAGAGGCCGCTGTCTTCGTCAAGGCCACCCAGCTGGACGCCCTGGCGATTGCGATCGGCACCAGCCACGGCGCCTACAAGTTCAGTCGCAAGCCCACCGGCGACATCCTGGCCATCAGCCGTGTCAAGGAAATCCACGCCCGCATCCCCAACACCCACCTGGTGATGCACGGCAGCTCCAGCGTGCCGCAGGACCTGCTGGACATCATCAACCAGTATGGCGGCAAGATGAAGCAGACCTACGGCGTGCCGGTGGCCGAGATCCAGGAAGCCATCAAGTACGGCGTGCGCAAGATCAACATCGACACCGACATCCGCATGGCCATGACCGGCGCCGTGCGCAAGTTCATGACCGAGAACCCGGACAAGTTCGACATGCGCGAGTGGATGAAGCCGGCCCGGGAAGCCGCCAAGCAGGTCTGCAAGCAGCGTTATCTGGAGTTCGGCTGCGAGGGCCAGGGTGCCAAGATCAAGGGTGTTCCCCTGTCGGTCATGGCGCAGAAGTACGCGGCCGGCGAACTTGCCCAGCAGGTCAAGTGAGCCTGCGATAATCACGCGGAATGGTTCGGAGCCCGCTGACTGTTCGGTCGGCGGGCTTTTTTCTTGCGCATAGCCCTTTGCCGCCCACATCCCATGACTGATGCCCTGCACACCTCCGCCCTGAAGTCCCTGCCGTTGCTGGCGCGCGGCAAGGTGCGCGACAACTACGCCGTGGGCGATGACCGCATCCTGATGGTGGCATCGGACCGCATCAGCGCCTTCGACGTCATCATGGGCGAGCCCATTCCGGGCAAAGGGCGCCTGCTGACGCAGCTGTCCCTGTGGTGGTTCGAACAACTCGGCCCGCGGGGGCTGAACATCTGCCCCATCCACCTGACCGGCGAGGCGCCCGAGAGCGTGGTGTCGGCGGAGGAGGTGGGCCAGATTGAGGGCCGCTCCATGCTGGTGCAGCGCCTCAAGCCCATCCCGGTCGAGGCGGTGGTGCGTGGCTACCTGGCTGGCAGCGGCTGGAAGGAGTACCAGGAGAGCCGGTCGGTCTGCGGCGTGCCGCTGCCCGAGGGCCTGCAGAATGCGTCCAAGCTGCCCGAGCCCATCTATACACCGGCCGCCAAGGCCGCGGTGGGCGAGCACGACGAGAACATCACCTACGAGCGCACGGTCGAGATGGTGGGGGCCGACATCGCGGCGCAGATCCGCGACAAGGCGATTGCCCTGTACAAGGCCGCGGCCGAGATTGCGCTGAAGAAGGGCATCATCATCGCGGACACCAAGTTCGAGTTCGGCCTGGACAAGAACGGCGCCGTGGTGCTGATGGACGAGGTCCTGACCCCCGATTCCTCGCGCTACTGGCCGGCCGACCAGTACGCCGTGGGCAGCAATCCGCCGAGCTTCGACAAGCAGTTTCTGCGCGACTGGCTGGAAACCGCCAAGGTCAATGGCCAGCCCTGGGACAAGGCGCCCCCGGCGCCGCGTCTGCCCAGGGAGGTCATCGAGAAAACGGCCGCGAAGTACCAGGAAGCGCTGACGCGCCTGCTGGGCTGAGCGTCCGCTTCAGTTGCACTGGGGCGGCAGGCCCGGAACGTCCCGGCAGGAGACGCCGCCGTTGGTGGTGCAGGCGCTGTTGGCTGCGGTCTGCGCTTCCAGGGTGGACCGGCCTTCGGCGACGCCGATGATCAGGCGTCCGCTGGGCAGCGTGCCAGCCGAGAGCGCACCGCATTCACGGAACTGCAGCACCACCGTGCAATCGCCGGCATTGCAGCGGTCACGCGCCTCTTCGTTGGCTTCGGATTGGGTCCATCCCCCGGTGACGATGGCGGCACGGGTGGTGTTGTAACTGAAGGCAATGGCGCCGTAGGTGTCGTCGTCGCTGCCGCAGGCGGTCATGAAGGCGGCGGCCGCCAGCGCCGCTGCCAGGGCGGTGGTTCGCAAAGTCAGCATGGTTTTCCTCCTCTGTCGTGGCCGGCCATGATGGATCGGCCTTTGGCATTCTAGGTCGCCTGGGTGGGCTTTTCCCCGTCTTCTGTCGGTGAAAAACCGCCGGCAAAGGCCGACCTCAGGTAAGTGACCAGGGCCCTGACCGCCAGGGGGGTGTGGGCCGAGTAAGGGCGAATGGCGTAGATGTGGTCGGCAAAGGAGCCCACCGGCTTCCAGTCGGGCAACACCGTGACCAGGCGGCCGCTGTCCAGGGCCGCCTGGGCGCTGAAATCCGGCAGCAGGGCAATGCCCAGGCCACTGAGGGCGGCATCCCGCAGGGCTTCGCTGTTGTTCGCGGCCAGCGCGCCGTGGACCTGCAGGGTGATGCGCTCGGGGAGTGCTGCGTTCGTGGCCCGTTCAAGTGTCCATGCCGGGATGTCGTGGCCCCTGGGGTAATGCAGGCAGTTGTGATTCGCGAGGTCCGCCGGCGCCTTCGGTGTGCCGGTGCGGCGCAGGTAGGCCTTGCTGGCGACCAGCACCGACCGGGTGCTGCACAAGGTCGACGCCACATGGGTGTCGGGTGGGGTGGAGGTGTGACGCACCGCAAGGTCGAAACCTTCGGTGGCCAGGTTCACCAGGCGGTCGGACATGTCCAGCTCAAGGCGAACCTCCGGATGACGGCGCAGGAACCCGGCCAGATGGGGCACCAGCTGTTGGCGGGCCAGGGCCACGGGGGCGGTGATCCGCAGCAAGCCTTGCGGGCTGCCCGCCAGGTCCCGCACCTGCGCGAAGCTCTGCTCGATCTGTTCAAAGGACGCGCGTGTCTGGTCCACCAGCCGTTGACCGGCCTCGGTCAGGCGCACGCTTCGGGTGGTGCGCTGGACCAGGGCAATACCCGCCATCCGCTCCAGATCGGCGATGCGCTGGCTCATGGCGGCTTTGCTGACCCCCAGCCGGGTGGCAGCGGCCGTGTAGCTGCCCTGCTGGGCCAGGACGGTGAGCCAGTGGACATGGCCCCAGAGTTCGGCGTGGTTCGGATCTTTCATGGCGCGATTGTTCACCAGATTGAACAATCAGTTCGCGGAATCGGTCTTGTGGCGAGCAAGGTGCATTCCTACACTGAAACCATCACCCTCAGGTTTCTGACAAAGGCTTTTCCATGATCACCGACATTCCGCATTTCATCGGCGGCGCGCGCAGCGCCGGCGGCTCCTCCCGGCATCAGTCCGTCACCAACCCGGCCACCGGTGCGGTCACGGGCCGGGTATTGCTGGCCAACGCGGCGGATGTGGATACCGCCGTGGCCGCCGCCCAGGCCGCGTTCCCGGCCTGGGCCGACACGCCACCCATCCGCCGCGCACGCGTCATGTTCAAGTTCCTGGAGCTGGTCAACCAGCACAAGGACGACCTGGCCCGCGCCATCACGGTCGAGCACGGCAAGGTGTTCACCGACGCGCAGGGCGAAGTGGCCCGCGGCATCGACATCATCGAATTTGCCTGCGGTATCCCCCAACTGCTCAAGGGGGACTTCACCGACCAGGTCTCCACCGGCATGGACAACTGGACGATCCGCCAGCCGCTGGGCGTGGTGGCCGGCATCACGCCGTTCAACTTCCCGGTCATGGTGCCCATGTGGATGTTCCCGCTGGCCATCGCCGCGGGCAACACCTTCGTGCTCAAGCCCAGCCCCATCGACCCCACGCCCAGCCTGCTGATCGCCGACCTGCTCAAGCAGGCCGGCCTGCCCGATGGTGTGTTCAACGTGGTGCAGGGCGACAAGGAAGCCGTGGACGCGCTGCTGGTGCACCCGGATGTGAAGGCCATCAGCTTCGTCGGCTCCACCCCGATCGCGAACTACATCTACGAAACCGGTGCCCACCACGGCAAGCGCGTGCAGGCCCTGGGCGGCGCCAAGAACCACATGGTGGTGATGCCCGACGCCGATCTGGACCAGGCCGTCGACGCCCTGATCGGTTCGGCCTATGGTTCGGCTGGCGAGCGCTGCATGGCCATCTCGGTGGCGGTGCTGGTGGGCGATGTGGGCGACCGCATCATGCCCAAGCTGATCGAGCGCACGCGGCAGCTCAAGGTGCTGGATGGCATGAACCTGGCCGCCGAGATGGGGCCGATCGTGACCGAGGCGGCGCGCCAGCGCATCACGGGTTACATCGAGGCGGGCGAGAAAGAGGGCGCGAAACTGCTGGTGGACGGACGCGGCTTTGACGGCAAGGTGGCCGGTGATGGCTGTGGCCAGGGTTTCTGGCTGGGCGGCACGCTGTTCGACCACGTGACGCCCGACATGAAGATCTACAAAGAAGAGATCTTCGGCCCGGTCCTGTCCTGTGTGCGCGTGCCGGATTTCGCCACCGCCGTGCAGCTGATCAACGATCACGAGTTCGGCAACGGCACCAGCTGCTTCACCCGCGACGGCAACGTGGCGCGCGAGTTCGCCCGCCGCATCCAGGTGGGCATGGTCGGCATCAACGTGCCGATTCCCGTGCCCATGGCCTGGCAGGGATTCGGCGGCTGGAAGAAAAGCCTGTTCGGCGACATGCACGCCTACGGCGAAGAGGGCGTGCGTTTCTACACGAAGCAGAAGTCCATCATGCAGCGCTGGCCCGAGAGCATCGGTAACGGCGCCGAGTTCGTGATGCCTACCGCAAAGTAAGCACGCTGCTTCTTTGCCAGGCCGCACGTGATGCCCCCTTGAGGGGGTGACGCGCCGCAGGCGCGGCGCAGGGGGGGCCTAGTTCAACGCCATGCTCAGCTTGCGGCGGTACTGCGAAACCAGCTGCGCCTGCGGGTCTTCCTGCACGGCGGCCTTGCCGGCCAGCTCGATGCCGCCGGCGCTCTTGCCGGCCGCGGCGGGGTCGGCCTTGGGCCTGGGCGGGGTCATCAGTTCGAGCAGGCCCACATAGGTCTTGCGCGGGGCCTCGTCGTCCCACTTCTTGTCGCGCATGATGATCTCCAGCAGCTCATCCAGCGCGTCGGGCCATTCACCCATCGCGATCAGGACCCGGCTCTTGGCAAAACGGGTCTCGAAATCGCGCTTGTTCTGGCCGATGAGCTCGTCAAACTTCTCCAGCGGCCACTGGCCGCGCGGGTCGGTGGCCACAAACTCCAGCGCGTTGAGCCACTGGGCCAGCGCCTCGAAGCGCAGCTGCACCGGGATCTGGGCCAGGGCGGGGGCGAGGGCACCGGCCGCTTCCGGGAAGCGTCCGTGGCTGATGTACTGCTTGACCAGTTCGAAGCGCAGGTCGTGGTTGTCCGGCGCCTGGGCCACCGCCTGGGCCAGCTTCTCCAGCGCATCGCCGGCGTCCGCGCTGTCGGGCTGGGCCAGCATCTGCTGGGCTTCCTGGGCTTGCGCATGGGCCGCCAGTTCTTCCTCGCTGGGCAGGTGCTTGTCCAGGAAAGCCTTGATCTGCCCCTCGGGCAACGCCCCCATGAAGCCGTCCACCGGCTGGCCGCCCATGAGCAGGACACAGGTGGGAATGCTGCGGATGCCGAACATCGAGGCCAGCTGCTGCTCCTGGTCGGAATCGATCTTGACCAGCTTGAAACGGCCGCCGTACTCGGCTTCGACCTTCTCCAGAATGGGGCCGATCACCTTGCACGGGCCGCACCAGGGGGCCCAGAAATCGACCAGCACGGGGGTGTGCATGGACGCCTGCAGGACTTCGGCTTCAAAGGTTTCGATGGTGACGTTGATCATGGTGCTGACCTGGGTGTGCGGGTGCCGGCGACAGCGGGGTCGGGGCATCAATCGTAAAATCGACACTTTACCGGAGAGCGGCGCATGCCGTCGCGTTCTCCGACCCGCCGGTGCCGTCCGGCGTCCACGAGAGCCCTTCCCTCATGAGCACCATCCAGGTTGGCGTGGTCATGGGTTCCAGCAGCGACTGGGACACCATGCAGCATGCCGTGCAGATCCTCAAGGACTTTGGCATCGCCCACGAGGCGCGCGTGGTCTCGGCACACCGCATGCCCGACGACATGTTCGCCTATGCCGAGGCCGCTGTCGGCCGGGGCCTGAAGGCCATCATTGCCGGTGCCGGTGGCGCGGCCCACCTGCCGGGCATGATCGCGGCCAAGACGGTGGTGCCGGTGCTGGGGGTACCGGTGCAGTCAAAGGCCCTGTCGGGTGTGGACTCGCTGCATTCCATCGTGCAGATGCCCAAGGGCGTGCCGGTGGCCACCTTTGCCATTGGCGCGGCCGGGGCCGCCAACGCGGCGCTGTTTGCCGTGGCGCTGCTGGCCAACGAGAACCCGGCCCTGCGAAAGCAGCTGGAAGATTTCCGCGCCGCGCAGACCGAAGCCGCGCGCGCCATGACCCTGCCTGTCTGAATCCCATGAGCCTCAAACCCCTCCTGCCCGGTGCCCTGTCCGACCGTGGCCAGCAGATGACCCTGGGCGTAATGGGCGGTGGCCAGCTCGGCCGCATGTTCGTGCAGGCCGCACAGGCCATGGGTTACTTCACCGCGGTGCTCGACCCCGATCCGGCCAGCCCGGCCGGCCTGGTGGCGCACTGGCACATCGAGACCGCCTACGACGACGAACAGGGCCTGGCCCAGCTGATGCAGCGCTGCGACGCCATCACCACCGAGTTCGAGAACGTGCCTGCCCCCGCGCTGATCACCTTGGGGGCGCACCGTCCGGTGGCCCCGTCGGCCAGTTGCGTGGCCGTGGCGCAGGATCGCATCCAGGAGAAGGCCCACTTCGTGCAGTGCGGCCCTGTCAGCGGCGTCTACCCCGCGCCCTATGCCGCGATCGAGACCGACGCCTTGCTGGCCGCGGTGCCGGCCGATCTGCTGCCCGGCATCCTGAAGACCGCGCGCCTGGGCTACGACGGCAAGGGCCAGATCCGTGTCAAGGACCGGGCCGAGCTGGCCGCTGCGTGGGAACAGCTGGGCAAGGTGCCCTGCGTGCTGGAAAAGCTGATGCCGCTGCAAAGCGAGTGCTCGGTCATCGTGGCGCGCGGCGCCGACGGCCAGGTGGTGGCTTTTCCTGTGCAGAAGAACACGCACCACGACGGCATCCTGGCCATCACCGAGGTGTACGAGGGTGCGGTTCCGGCCGATCTGGCGGCGCGCGCGCAGGCTTCCACCGTGGCCATCGCGAACCACCTGAACTACGTCGGCGTGCTCTGCGTCGAGTACTTCGTGGTCGACAACGGCCAGGGCGGTTCCGACCTGATCGTCAACGAGATGGCGCCGCGCCCGCACAACAGCGGCCACTACACACAGAACGCCTGCGACATGTCCCAGTTCGAGGCGCAGGTGCGGGCTCTGGCGGGCCTGCCGCTGCCCACCCCGCGTCAGCACAGCCCGGCCATCATGGTCAACCTGCTGGGCGACCTCTGGTTCAACGCCAATGGCGTGCGCGCCCAGGCCTCCGAGCAGCCGGTCCCGCCCCCCTGGGCGCAGGTGCTGGCGCTGCCGGGGACGCACCTGCACCTGTACGGCAAGCTCAGCGCCCGCAAGGGCCGCAAGATGGGGCACCTGAACATCACCGGCGACTCGGTGGCGCAGGTGCGCGAGACGGCGACCAGGGTCCTCGCGCTGCTCGGGCTTCCGGCACTGGATTGACGCCGTGCCCCTGACCCTGAACGCCAGTGATCTTGGCGCCATCGAGGCCGCCGCCCGGTGCCTCGCGGAAGGCGGCCTGGTGGGCATGCCGACCGAAACCGTTTATGGCCTGGCGGCCGATGCCGGCAACGCCAGTGCGGTGCGCAGCATCTTCGAGGCCAAGGGCCGGCCCAGCGACCACCCGCTGATCGTGCACATCCCGCCCGCCGAGGGCGGCGACTGGCGGGCCGCCGTGGCGCCTCTGGCCCGCGAGGTGCCCGACTTCGCCGTGGCCCTCATGCAGGCCTTCTGGCCAGGCCCGCTGACCCTCATCCTCCCGCGTCGGCCGGAAGTGGCGGCCGTCGCTGCTGGCGGCCAGGACTCGGTGGGCGTTCGCTGTCCCGCGCACCCGGTGTCGCAGGCGCTGCTCGTGGCGGCCCGCGCGCTTGGCGTACCGGGAGTTGCGGCGCCCAGTGCCAACCGTTTCGGCCGCGTCAGCCCGACCACAGCGGCGCATGTGGCCGAAGAATTTGCGGATCTGGGTGACGAGCAGTTGCTGATTCTCGATGGCGGGCCATGCCCGGTGGGCATCGAATCGACCATCGTCGACTGCTCGCGGGGTATGCCGGTGCTGATGCGTCCGGGCATGATCACGCCAGCGCAGATCGAAGCCGTATGCGGCCAGCCGCTGCGTGCGCGTGACGAAGCGGCACCCCGGGCCTCGGGCACGCTGGAGTCGCACTATGCGCCGAGGGCAAAGGTGCGACTGATGGACGGCAAGCAGTTGCAGTCGGCGCTGGATGTGCTGGGGGCGGATGCGAAACACATTGCGGTATATGCGCGGACCACGCTGCGTGCAGCCCGAACGGTGGTGCAGCGGCGCATGCCGGCCGATGCGGCCACCTGCGCCCAGGAACTGTTCGCCGTGCTGCGCGAACTGGACGCCACCGGCGTCAAATTGATCTGGGTGGAAAACCCACCCGAAGGTGCCGACTGGGACGGCGTGCGCGACCGCCTGCAGCGCGCGGCGGCCTGAACAGCGACTTCAGCGCCGACCGTAGCGCAGCTTCATGATCAGGATGGCGCTGGCCAGCAGCAGGGTGATCGCATTGGCGGCGACCACTGGCCACGCCTGGATCATCAGGCCGTAGGCCAGCCACATGGCGATGCCCAGCGTGAAAGTGCTGTACATGCCCAGCGAGATGCCGCTCACGTCCCTCGTGCGGAAGGTGTGCAGCGCCTGGGGCAGGAAGCTGAAGGTGGTCAGGCTGGCGGCGATGTAGCCGATGAAGTCTTGCAGGGCCATGGCCCGATGATAGGGGCCGCCGTTCACCCCGGTTACGGTCGGGTTACGGGTAGGGTGACCCTTCCGGTCAGGGCCGGAGCGCTGCTGTCCACTCCACCAGGGCGTCCAGCGCAGGGCGTGCCGCACCCGCATTGGGGTGATTCACGAATCCGATGACGATGTAGCGTTGCCCGTCCAGGGCATTCACGTAGCCGGCAATGCCAGTGACGTCGCGCAAGGTGCCGGTCTTGAGCCAAGCGTTGCCCCTGGCCGCGCTGTCGGGCCGCTGTCCGATGCGGGCGGCGGTCCCGGTGATCCCCGCCACCGACAGGGACTGAACGAACTGCTCGCCTTTGGGGTGCGCGGCGGCGTGCCGCAGCAGGTTGGCCAGCGCCTCGGGTGTCAGGCGTTCGGTGCGCGACAGGCCCGATCCGTTGTCCACCACCGGGGGGGCCACCTTCACGCCGAAGGTGCGGACCCACCACTGGCGCATTACCTCACGTGACCGCTCGAAGCGACCGGTGCGCGCCGGAGCGGCCGCCGGTCCGGGACGACCCTGGGTCACCGCATCCATCGCCAGCGGGGGCAGGCGACCCAGCGTCAGGAAGACCTGTTGCGCCATGACATTGTTGCTCCACTGGTTGACGTCCGTGATGATGTCCAGCAGTGGCAGTGACCGGGCCTCGTGCAGCAGTTGGACGCCCGGCGGGGTCAGGCCCGCGCGAACCTGCCCGGTGAGGATGCCACCACTGGCCCGCCACACGCCTTCGAAGGCCCTCGCCGCGTAGCTTCCGGGGTCCTGGTAGGCGACTGGCCAGGTGCGTTCGCCGCAGGCCGCCGGGTAGCGACCTTCGAAGCGGATACGGTCTGCCTGATCGAAGCGCGCGCGCAGCGCACCCCGCCAGTCGCCGCAGGCACCTCGCGCCAGCGGCACCGTGGTGTCGATGGTCAGCCCCTGCAGGGGCGGTTCGCTGCTGACCCTGGCCTGGCCGTCGTCCGGGGTGAAGCGAAGGATCACCGACTTGAAGTTCACCAGCAGGGCATCGGGCGCGGCGTTGTAGGGGCGCAGCGCCTCACCGTCGAATTCACCCGGGTCCCGGGGAGGCAATTCGAAGGCGCTGTGATCCAGCACCATGTCGCCCACGATCACCTGCACGCCACGCGCCTGCAGCGCGGCGAACGCTTCCTGCAGCCGTTCGATGACCAGCTTGGGGTCGCCGTCGCCGCGCACATAAAGGTTGCCCCGCAGTGCGCCCTGATGGACCCGGCCATCGGTGTAGAAGCGGGTGGTCCAGGTGAAATCCGGCCCCAGCAGATCGATGGCGGCGTAGGTGGTCACCAGTTTCATCACCGATGCAGGATTGACCTCGGTCTCCGCGCGATGACGAATGCGATCAGCTGCGCGTGGGTCGACAGGCACCACCAGGGCCGACAGGGCGTTGTCCGGAATCTGGGCACGCTGGAGGGCCTGTGCCACCGGCGCGGGCAGGGCCGCCGGGCGCTCCGGACTCTGGGCGCAGGCCGGTAGCCCCGTCAGCAGGGTCAGAGCCAGAGCGGCACCCACGTGCCTGCGCATGAGAAACATCAGCCTAGAGACCATGGCCCTGATTATCGGTGGGGCTGGCCGATAATCGGGTGCATGACAATGCCCCACCGCTTCCTGTGCATCGATGCCAGCACCGACACCCTGTCGGTGGCGGTGGGTACCGGTCGTCCCGGTGACCCGGTGCACGGGCACAGCGGACCCGGCGCGGCGCAGTCGTCGGCCACCCTGCTGCCGGTGATCAAGACCCTGCTGGCCCAGGCCGGCTGGCGGCTGGATGACCTGGACGCCATCGTGTTCGGTCGCGGGCCGGGTTCCTTCACGGGGCTGCGAACCGCTTGCGCCGTGGCGCAGGGGCTGGCCTATGGCGTGCGCAGCGCGCGCCATCCCCGGGGTCTGCCTTTGTTGCCTCTGGACACCCTGGCCGCGGTGGCAGAAGAGGCGCGCGGGCTGCGGCGTCAGGCCGGCCTGCCCGTGCCGGAAGTGGTGGTGGCCATGCTGGACGCGCGCATGGACGAGATCTATCTGGCCATCGAGGCGCGGGGTCTGCCTGAGCTGGCCAAGCCTCGACTGTGTGCTCCGGATGCCCTCGCGGCGCACCTCGCAGCAGCCCTGCCCGACGCCCATCGGCCGGTGCTGCTCGCGGGCAATGTGTTCGGCCCCTATGCCGAGCCGCTGGCCCAGCTCGCTGGTGAGCGGCAAGCTGCGCTGCCGACCGCGTCGGCCCTGCTGCGGCTGGCCCCTGGAGCCTGGCAGGCAGGCTGCGCCGTGGATGCCCGGGAAGCCTTGCCCCTGTATGTGCGAGACAAGGTGGCCCTGACCACCGCCGAACGCGAGGGGCAGCGGTGACGGCAGCCACGGTATCTTCTGCCCTGGCGGGCGCCGGTGTGCCCTGGCCGCAGGATCTGGGGGCCCATGCCTCCCGCCGGGTCACGTTCCAGCCCATGAGCGACGGCGACCTGGAAGCGGTTCACGAACTGGAGAAGCAGGCCTATCCGATGCCCTGGTCCCGGCGGCATTTCGCCGACTCCATCGCGGCGGGCTATCAGGCGGTCATGCTGCAGGGGGAGCTCATGCCTGGCGAAACCCCCACGCCCGGGCTGGTGCCACCGCGTGTCCTGCTGGGCTATCTGGTGGCGATGTCGGGCTACGAAGAGGTGCATCTGCTGAACATCACGGTGGCGCCAGCGCACCAGCACCAGGGCTGGGGCCGCTTCCTGCTGGATGCGCTCGCGCTCTGGTCGAGCGGGCAGGGTGCCCACTCGCTGTGGCTGGAGGTGCGACAGGGCAACGCGCCTGCGCGCCGGCTGTATGAGCGCTACGGCTTTGCCACTGCCGGGGTGCGAAGGGCCTATTACCCGGCGGCCCACGGGCAGCGCGAGGATGCCGTGGTGATGTGCTTGAACCTGAAGGCCTCCGAGGAGTCTGCGGCATGAGCGTGGTCGACGAGCCCTCCTGGGTCAGTGGGCTGGATGCCCGCCAGCGCGCCATGCTGGCCGAGATGGGGGTGAAGGTCTGGGCACCCAAGTCGGCGCCCGCCCCTGCCGCGCAGGCATCCACCGATGACACGCCCACCCGTGCTGATGAGGGAGCCCCAGCGCGCGCGCCAGCAACGCCGGTGGCAGTGCCGCGCCCCGTGACATCTCCTGCCGAGGCCGTGCCGGCGCCGCTTCCCGCGCCTGCCGACCCGGTGTTGCCCGATGACCGCGCGGCCCGCATCGCCGCGCTGGATTGGCCATCACTGCAGGAGACGGTGGCGGCCTGCGAGGCGTGCGGCCTGTGCCGCAGCCGGCGACACACCGTTTTCGGTGTCGGTGATTCTCAGGCTGACTGGATGGTGATCGGTGAAGCGCCGGGCGAGCAGGAAGATCTCAAGGGCGAGCCTTTTGTCGGGCCAGCGGGCCAGTTGCTCGACCGGATGCTGCACGCGGTCGGACGCAGCCGCACCGAAGGCGGCGAGCGGGGTGTCTACATCGCCAACGTCCTCAAGTGCCGCCCTCCGGCCAACCGCAACCCGCAGCCCGAGGAGGTGGTGCGCTGCGAGCCCTACCTGCGTCGGCAGGTGGCCCTGGTCCAGCCGAAGATCATCCTGGCCATGGGCCGTTTCGCGGTGCAGTCCCTGCTGCGCACCGACGAGCCGATCGGGCGTCTGCGCGGCCGGGTGCATCGCTATGAGGGTGTGCCGGTGATCGTCACCTACCACCCGGCCTACCTGCTGCGCAACCCGGCCGACAAGGCCAAGTCCTGGGCCGACCTGTGTCTGGCCATGGACACGGTGGACACTCAGTGAATCGCTGCCGCCTTGCGCGCCGGCCATAACACCAGCGAAATGGCGGCCATCACCAGCAGCACGGCGGTCCAGTCCTGCCAGTGCAGCACCTCACCCAGCCACCAGGCACCGCTGAAGACACCCAGCACCGGGATCATCATCACCGATAGGGTGGAGGCGATCGGCGGCAGCTCTCGCGCCATCATCAGCCACACCACCTGGGCAAAGGCAAACACGCCGACCGCGTTGTAGACGATGGCGCCCCAGACCGGGGCGGGCGGCACGGCCCAGGCGTCGCGCTCGAACAGCACGGACAGCAGGCTCATCCACACCGTGGTCAGCAGGGTCATCCAGAACGAGATGGCCAGCGTCGGTGCCGGTATCTGCGTGCGGCGCATCTGCTGGGTGCCCAGTGCCCAGGTCGCGGCGGCCACCAGCATCATCGCCACACCCATCGGTTTGCCGGACAGCGCGGTGATTTCGTGCCACAGCAGCAGGACCACGCCGGCGGCGGCGGCGGCCACGCCGGTCCATGCCCGGGCGGCCAGCCGCTGGTTGAACCAGATCGAGCCGATCACCGCCGAAAACACCGGCATGGTGTAGCCCAGGATCGCCGCCCGTCCACTGGACAGCGACTGGATCGCCAGAATGGCCAGGGTGTGCCAGAAAAACATGTTGAACACCGTGAGCACGCCCAGCTCGCGCCAGTGTTCGCGCCCGATGCGCAGCGGCACGCGCCGCCAGGCCAGGAACAGCCACAGCAGCGGCAGGCCCAGCCACATGCAGATGGTGCGGAAGGTCAGCGGCGGGTAGCCGGTGACGCCGAATTTCATGATCGGCCAGTTCAGCCCCCACACCACGGTGAGGAGCACCAGCAGGACCAGCTGTTGACGCGAAAGGGCATGCATGCACGCATCTTAGGGGCAGGGCGCACCGCCCTGTGGCAAGGCGACCACTAAAATCCGGCGCATGACCTTCCTTGACATGCTGCGCGGCGCCGAGCGCCAGAACCGTTCCCTGCTGTGTGTGGGGCTCGATCCTGACCCGGGCAAGTTTCCCGCCGGCATGAAGGGCGATGCCTCGCGCATCTACGACTTCTGCGCGGCCATCGTCGAGGCCACGGCCGATCTGGTCATTGCCTTCAAGCCGCAGATCGCCTATTTCGCCGCGCACCGCGCCGAAGACCAGCTCGAACGCCTGATGGCCCACATGCGTGCGGTGGCGCCGCATGTGCCGGTGATTCTGGACGCCAAGCGCGGTGACATCGGCAGCACCGCCGAGCAGTATGCGATCGAGGCTTTCGAGCGCTATGGTGCGGACGCGGTCACGCTGTCTCCCTTCATGGGTTTCGACTCGGTCCAGCCTTATCTCAAGTACCAGGGCAAGGGCGCCTTTCTGCTCTGCCGCACGTCCAACCCGGGCGGGGACGACTTGCAGAACCAGCACCTGGCCTCGGTCGATGGTCTGCCGCGCGTGTACGAGCACATCGCCCGCCTCGCGCAGGGTCCCTGGAACCTCAATGGCCAGCTCGGTCTGGTGGTGGGCGCCACCTACCCGGCCGAGATCGAGCGCGTGCGCGAGCTGGCGCCCACGCTGCCCCTGCTGATTCCGGGGGTGGGCGCGCAGGGCGGTGATGCGGTGGCCACCATCCGCGCCGGCTACCGTGCCGCCAGTGGCAACACGACCGGGCCGGTGATCGTCAATTCCTCGCGGGCGGTGCTCTACGCCTCCCCGGGCGATGACTTTGCTGCAGCCGCGCGCCGGGAGGCCGAACGCACCCGAGCGTTGCTCGACTCGGCCAAGGCGGGCTGACATGAAGCTCTATGTCGCGGCCCGTGCGCCCAACCCCCGGCGGGTGCAGATGTTCCTGGCCGAGAAGGGCGTCCATGACCTGGATCAGATCGAGGTCGACCTGAATGCCCAGGAGCACAAGTCCGAGTCGTTCCGCGCCAAGAGCCCGCTGGCTCGCGTGCCAGCGCTGGAGTTTGATGATGGGCGCGTGCTGACCGAAACCCGGGCCATCTGCACCTACCTGGAAGGCCTGCACCCCGAGCCCAACCTGATGGGACGGGACGCCACCGAGCGGGCTTTCATCGAGATGGCCGACCGCCGTATCGAGTGGTATTTCATGCTGCCGATTGCCCATGCGGTGCGGCACACCCATCCCGGACTTGCGCCGCTGGAACAACCTCAGTTTCCCGAGTTCGGCCTTTCGCAGGCCGGCAAGGCGCGCGAGACGGCGGCCTGGCTCGACGGCGAACTGCAGCGCCAGCCCTGGATCGCCGGCGACCGGTTCACCATCGCCGACATCACCGCCTTCTGTGCGCTCGAGTTCGCGCGCCTCATGCGCTTCAAGCCCGCTGACGAGGGGTTGAACGCGCTGCAGGCCTGGCGCGACCGAGTGGCCGCACGGCCGTCCGCCGGGATCTGATCCGCCAGCTATTCGAGCGGCCCCGGGCGTGTGCTCTCGAACTGAGCCCGGGCGGTGCTGGCCAGTGCCATCTCGCCGGGTGTCTCCGGTGTCCACTGGCTGACGGGTACCGGTTCGCCCTGCTCATCCACGGCCAGGTAGACCATCAGGCACTCGGCGGTGGGCAGCATGCGGCGTCCGGTCATCGGGCCGCTGCGCAGCTCGACGGCGATGTTCATGTTGGATTGTCCGGTGAAGGCCAGACGGGCCTGAACTTCCACCAGATCACCCAGCCGCACGGCTCGGCGAAAGCGGATGCTGCTGGCGTACACCGCCAGGCAGGGGCCGGCGGCCCACCGCGTGGCACAGGCGTGACCGGCCTGGTCGATCCACTTCATGAGGATGCCGCCGCTGACGGCTGCACCGCCCTCCACATGTGAGCCGTCTACCGGAAAGCGCAGGGTGATCGTCGACATCGCCACTCCCTTGCGGCGCGGCAGTGCGCACCGTGAGGGTATTGTCTGCAGCTCCACCGTACCGGCCAAGCGCTTGTTGCACTGGGTTACGGCTGTATCAGTGATCGAACATGGCCAGATCCCTCAGCGAGCGCTCGATGCCGGGCAGTCGGCGCATCTCCTGGCGTTCCTGGGCATCGATACGGCCGAGGAGGCGATCGCGCACCTCCACGGGGGCTGGAGCCAGCCGCTCCCGCGCGGTGGCAAGATCGTTGAGCCAACCCAGCACGTCCTGGGCGCGTGCCAGCGCGCGAGTGGCCTGGCGGACTTCGTCTGGGGGCAGCAGGCAGGCCAGGCTTTCCAGGGTGTAGCGTTCTTTCTTGAGGGACAGACGCAGTTCATGCCGGGCCTCGGGACCGCTGCGCAAGGCCTGCGAGGCCTCCCGGCGCAGGTCCTGATGTGCCTTGGCCATCACCTGGCGTGCCCACCGGTCCAGGCGGGTGGGCCGTCCGTTCGGCGCGTCGACCGGCAGGCCGTGAAGACCGCGGGCCAAGGCCAGCAGCATCTGGGCCTGTGTTGGGTTGGACAGTGCAGCCCGAGCGCGTGCCCAGGCGGCTTCCCGCTGGCCATGGACCCAGGGCTGGCAGATCGCCAGATCTCGACCGTCTCTCAGCAGGCGAGGCAGCCAGTCCGTTTCCAGCACATCCCATTCGCGCACCTCGCCGAGCAGCGCGGCCAGCTGTTGGCATTGCCGGTCCCAGTGGCGGGCAAACCGCTCGGGCAGCCAGGGCCGGAACAGGCGCAGCGAGGTCCGAAGCCGGCGCAAAGCCACACGACTCTGGTGCACGATTTCCGGCTGGGTCCAGGCCTGCGCATCGAGCACCAGCCGCCCCAGGTTGGTCTGCAGCGGTGACAGGCAGGACCATGCCGTCGTCACAAAGGCCGCCCTGGGTGCCATGTCCGGCGTGATCACGGGTGCGCCTGCGCGAGCCGCCTGCAGCGGTCCCCCTTCGAACAATGCCAGGCCGCGCTGGGCCTTGCTCAGGTCGGACGGCATGAGCCAGATTCCGGGGTTCGGCTCGCCCTGTACAGGCAGTGCCAGATCCATGGCCAGGCTGAACAGGGCGGTCACAGGACCTGCCTTGAGCTCCAGTTCGATTTCCTGCAGGCGCTCGGATCGCCCGCCCTGTCCGGTCCCGGCGCTGATCTGACCGTCGTCCAGCGCCATTTCAATCACGGCGCCCTCGTGGTCGAGCGTCCAGCTTCGGCGCACGAAGTCGGTCTGGAACACCGGTACCAGCCGGCCCGCCAGTCTGCTGAGCACGTCTGCCAGCGGGTGGTCGCCCAGCAGGGCACGGAAATCGGGCTCGCCGGGGCGGGTCGGGGCTTCCCACTCGCCACGGACCGACATGCCGCCGGTGGAGCTGCCGGCGGTCTTGACGGTCAGCCAGGTGCGGCGACCGATGCGGCGTTCGCGCACGGCCATCCGACGGGCCTTGAGCTGCAGGTCCGGCGTGTCGAGATAGGTGTTGTACAGCCGCTCCCTTGTCGCGCTGGCGGCTTGCAGCGCAGGATGTGAGAGCAGGCGGGGCAGATCCTCCGGCCGGATCAGCAGTTTCAGTTCGGTTTCCTGGGGCATGGCAAAGAGGGATGCGGCTTGACCCCGGACTTACCCGGGTTCTGAGGCGGGAACACAGGACGGGAAGCTATCATGATCGAATGAGAAAAGCGATCAAGATGGCAGGGTGGTGCCTGGCCGGATGCGGGGTGGTCGCCCCGGCTCTGGCTGAACAGGCGGCGGTGGTGGAGTTTGGCAAGGATTACCTGATCGGCGCTGCGCTGACGTCATCCACGGCGCACATGGGGCAAACGGAGAACAACCTGAGGCTCAAGCCCGTGTTTGCGTTTCAACTTGGGCGTCTGCGGGTATCCAGGTCCCGGGCCAATGTGATCATGAGCGCCGGGCGAGGCGAGGGCGTTGAGACCGGTGTCAGCACCGAACTGCTGTCTCGGCAGAACTGGTCCCTGAGTGCATCGTTGCGCCTGGACAACGGGCGCAGTTTCGAGGGAGACCCCCGCTGGGAGGGGCTGCCGGACATCCAGGACACGGTTCGGGGTCGGGTGTCCGCACGGCGCAGCCTGGGCGCTCGCTGGAGCACCAGCGTGAGCTTTGACCACGACCTGCTGGACAAGGACGGTGGGGGACGGCTTCTGGCTGGCTTGGGCTACCGACTGCCGCAATCCGACCGGGCCCACTGGGATTTTTCCGCCAGCGGCAGCTGGGGAAGCAGCCGCTACATGCAGACGCACTATGGGATCTCCAGCCCATCGGCGGCCCTCGTGGGCTCCCGGGCCTATACACCGGGCAGTGGACCGGAAAGTCTCCAGCTGGGAATCGACTACACCCATGCCTTGGGCGAAAACTGGGTGGCCTTTGGCGGGGTCGGTTTTTCCCGGCTGGTGCGTCCCGCTGCTGCCAGCCCCTTGATTGACCGCAAATCCACTTACGGCATGTCGGTGGGTCTGGCCTGGCGCAGTAGCCGCTGATTTTCAGCGGCGCAGCAACCGGGCGAGATACCGGCCGGTGTGGCTGGCCTCACAGGCCGCCACGTCTTCCGGTGTGCCCTGCGCCACCACCGTGCCACCGCCCGAGCCGCCCTCGGGACCCATGTCGATCAGCCAGTCGGCGGTCTTGATGACGTCCAGGTTGTGCTCGATGATCACGATGGTGTTGCCGGCATCGCGCAACTGGTGCAAGACCTTGAGCAGCAGCTCGATGTCGGCAAAGTGCAGGCCGGTGGTGGGTTCGTCGAGGATGTAGAGCGTGCGGCCGGTGTCGCGTTTGCTCAGTTCCTGCGCCAGCTTCACCCGTTGCGCCTCGCCCCCCGAGAGCGTGGTCGCGCTCTGCCCCAGTCGGATGTAGGACAGGCCCACATCCAGCAGGGTCTGCAGTTTGCGGTGCAGCGTGGGTACGGCGGCGAAGAAGTCCGCCGCCTGCTCGACCGTCATGTCCAGGATCTGGGCGATGTTGCGCCCCTTGTACTGCACCTCCAGCGTCTCCCGGTTGTAGCGCTGGCCGTGACACACCTCGCAGGGCACATAGACATCGGGCAGGAAATGCATCTCCACCTTGACCACGCCGTCGCCCTGACAGGCCTCGCAGCGGCCCCCTCCGCCCGATGACCCCACGTTGAAGCTGAAGCGCCCTGGCCCGTAGCCGCGTTCGCGCGCCGTCGGCACCTCGGCCATCAGCTCGCGGATGCCGGTGAACAACCCCGTGTAGGTGGCCGGGTTGCTCCGCGGAGTGCGGCCGATGGGGCTCTGGTCGACGTTGATGACCTTGTCGAAGAACTCGATGCCTTCGATGGCGTCGTGCTCGGCCGGCTCGTCGTGTGAGCGGTAGAGGGTGCGCGCCACGGCCGCGTACAGCGTATCGTTGACCAGCGTCGACTTGCCCGAGCCGGAAACGCCGGTCACGCAGGTCAGCAGCCCGACCGGAAAGGCCACGCTCACGCCCTTGAGGTTATGGCCGCGGGCGTTGACCACGCGGATTTCCTGCAGCTCACCCAGTGTGGCCTCGTGCGCGGCCTGGCGTTCTGCGCGCCGCTCGGCCGCCGGACTCAGCGGGAAGCGTGACTTGGCCACCGGCGTCTTGGGGGGTGCCTTCAGGACCGGCAGGCGAGCCGTGCGCCGGGCGGGCACCGGAATCTGCCGCACGCCGCTGAGGTACTGGCCCGTCAGCGAATCCGGGTGGGCCATGACGGCCGCCGGGGTGCCCTCGGCCATGATGCGGCCGCCATGCACGCCGGCCCCGGGACCGATGTCGATCACGTGGTCGGCCAGCCGGATCATGTCCTCGTCGTGCTCGACCACCAGCACCGTGTTGCCCAGGTCGCGCAGGTGCTGCAGCGTGGCGATCAGGCGGTCGTTGTCGCGCTGGTGCAGGCCGATGCTGGGCTCGTCCAGCACGTACATCACGCCGGACAGGCCGCTGCCGATCTGGCTGGCCAGCCGGATACGCTGCGCCTCGCCACCCGACAGGGTTTCGGCGCTGCGGTCCAGGCTCAGGTAGTTCAGTCCGACGTCGTTGAGGAACTTCAGCCGCTGGCGGATCTCGTTGACCACGCGGGCCGCGATCTCGGCCTTCGCGCCCTTGAGTTCGAGCCGCTGGAAGTACGCCAGTGCCTCGCCCAGGGTGATGTGGCTGACGCGGTAGATGGGGGCGCGCTGTTCGCCTTCGCCGATGAAGACGTGGCGTGCTTCCTTGCGCAGGCGGGTGCCGCCGCAGTCGGGGCAGGGCTGGATGGCCCGGTAACGGGCCAGTTCCTCGCGCACGGTGGCCGAGTCGGTCTCGCGGTAGCGCCGCTCGAAGTTGCGGATGATGCCTTCGAAGGGGTGACTCTTGCTGATCTTCTTGCCCGCCCGTTCGCCCGATTCCAGGGCGTAGCTGAACTTCACCGCTTCTTCGCCCGAGCCATACAGCAGCACCTGACGGACCGGTTCGGGCAGGTCTTCCCAGGGGGTGTCGGGGTTGAAGCCGTAGTGCTGACCCAGACTCTCGATCATGGCGAAGTAATAGCCGTTGCGCCGGTCCCAGCCCTTGATGGCGCCGCTGGCCAGGCTCAGCGTCGGGAAGGCCACCACCCGCGCCGGATCGAAGAACTCGGTGTGGCCCAGGCCGTCGCAGGTGGGGCAGGCGCCCAGCGGCGAGTTGAACGAGAAGAGCCTGGGTTCCAGTTCGCCCACGCTGTGGTGGCAGACCGGGCAGGCGTAGCGGGACGAGAACGCCTGTTCGCGGCCGGTGTCCATGTCCAGCGCGATGGCTCGGCCATGGGCCAGTCGCAACGCAGCCTCGAAGCTCTCCGCCAGGCGCTGCCGAAGCGGATGGGCACCGTCCTCGTCGGCGGGGCGCACCTTGATGCGGTCGATCACGACGTCGATGTCGTGTTTCTCGGTCTTTTTAAGGGCCGGCAGGGCCTCGGCTTCCACCACCTCGCCGCCGATGCGAAAGCGCACGTAGCCCTGGGCCTGCATCTCAGCAAACAGGTCCGCAAACTCGCCCTTCTTCTCGCGCGCCACCGGCGCCAGGATCATCAGCCGGGTGCCTTCCGGCATGCCCAGCACCGTGTCCACCATCTGCGCCACGCTCTGGGCAGACAGGGGCAGGTCATGCTCGGGGCAGTGGGGGGTGCCGGCGCGGGCATAGAGCAGGCGGAGATAGTCGTGGATCTCGGTGACCGTGCCCACGGTCGAGCGCGGGTTGTGGCTGGTGGCCTTCTGCTCGATGGCGATGGCGGGTGACAGGCCTTCGATCAGGTCCACGTCGGGCTTGTCCATCAGCTGCAGGAACTGCCGCGCGTAGGCGGACAGGCTCTCCACGTAGCGGCGCTGCCCCTCGGCGTACAGCGTATCGAACGCCAGGCTGGACTTGCCCGACCCCGACAGGCCGGTGATGACCACCAGCGCATTCTTGGGGATGTCCAGGTCGATGTTCTTGAGGTTGTGCGTGCGGGCGCCACGCACCGACAGCAGGCTGCCGTGGGGTGGGGCGACGGGGACGGACGGGGGCAGGTCGTGGGATTTCAAGGCGGCAGGGCCCGAAGGGCATCGGCAGGGCAACCCTTCATGATAAGTCGGCCGGGCGGCAGGCGCAGGGGGTGACCGATACAATGCCGGCTCCATGAGTGTCCCTATGTCCTGGACCGAAGCGGTCATCCTCGGGCTCGTCCAGGGCCTGACCGAATTCCTGCCGGTCTCCTCCAGCGCGCACCTGCGCATCATCGGCCCCCTGCTGCCCTCGGGCGGCGATCCTGGTGCGGCCTTCACCGCCATCACCCAGATCGGCACAGAGGCGGCCGTGCTGCTGTACTTCCGCAAGGACATCTGGCGCATCGCCCTGGCCTGGCTGCAGTCCCTGCGCCAGCCGTTCGGGCCGCAGACGCCCGACAGCCGCATGGGCTGGCTGATCATTGTCGGGACGCTGCCGATCGCCTTGCTGGGCCTGCTGTTCAAGGACGCCATCGAGACTTCGCTGCGCAACCTGTACATCACCGCCACGATGCTGATCGTGTTTGCGCTCATCCTGGCCTGGGCCGACCGGATCGGCCAGCGGCGGCGCACCCTGGGGCAGCTGACCTGGACCCACGGCCTGCTGTTTGGTCTGGCCCAGGCCATGGCGCTGATTCCCGGCGTGTCGCGCTCGGGCGGCACCATCACCGCCGGCCTGCTGATGGGCTACACCCGTGAGGCGGCGGCGCGCTATTCCTTCCTGCTGGCCATTCCCGCCGTGCTGGCGTCCGGGTTCTACCAGCTCTACCGCAGCTGGGGCGCCGCGTCCGCACCGCCGGCCGGACCCACCGTGCTGGCCACCGTGGTGGCTTTCGGTGTCGGCTATGCGGTCATTGTCTGGTTCCTCAAGCTGGTCTCGACCCGGGGCTACATGCCCTTCGTGCTGTACCGGTTGGCCCTGGGCGCTGGGGTGCTGGCCCTGCTGGCCGCCGGCGTGCTGGCGCCGATCTGATTCCCCTTTGCCCACATGTCCACCGCCGCCACGACTGCCCCCGATGCCGCGTCCGATCCGCGCATGACACCTGGCGAGCGCCGGGCCAGTGCGTCGCTGGCGCTGGTGTTTGCCCTGCGCATGCTGGGCCTGTTCATCGTGCTGCCGGTGTTCGCCCTGGAGGCCTCTCGCCTGCCGGGTGGCGATGATGCGGCTCGGGTCGGTTTCGCCATGGGCCTTTATGGCCTGACGCAGGCCTTCCTGCAGATTCCCTTTGGCCTGGCATCCGACCGCTTCGGGCGCAAGCCCGTCATCCTCGCCGGCCTGCTGCTGTTTGCGCTGGGCAGCGGGGTGGCGGCCTGGGCGCCGGACCTGACTTGGCTGGCGGTCGGTCGGGCTTTGCAGGGGGCTGGCGCCATTTCGGCGGCGGTCACGGCCTTCCTGGCCGATGTGACCCGAGACGCGGTCCGTACCAAGGCCATGGCCATGGTGGGCGCCAGCATTGCGCTGATGTTCGCGCTGTCGCTGGTGCTGGCGCCGCTGCTGGCCGGCTGGATCGGTCTGTCCGGCATCTTTGTCATGACCCTGGTGCTGGCGCTGCTGGCCATGGCGGTGGTGGCCTGGGTGGCGCCCGCGGAGCCTCGGGAGCACCGGCCTTCGGAAATGGGTCAGGTGCGGGGGCGGGCGCTGGGCGAGGTGTTGCGCCATGCCGGCCTGCTGCGCTTGAACCTGGGGGTGTTCGTGCTGCATGCGGTCCAGTTGGCCATGTGGATGGCGGTGCCGGCCATGCTGGTTTCTGCAGGTCTGGACAAGGCGGCGCATTGGCAGGTCTATCTGCCCGCTGTGGCCGCCTCGCTGCTGGTCATGGGTGGGGTGCTGTTTCCGATGGAGCGCAAGGGCAAGCTCAGGACGGCCTTCCTGATCGCGATCGGCCTGATCCTGTCGGTTCAGCTGGGCCTCTGGGTCCTGGCCGGATCTCAGCCCGGTCTGTGGCCTCTGGGCCTGCTGCTGTTCGTCTTCTTCATCGGATTCAATACCCTGGAGGCCAGCCAGCCCAGCCTGGTCTCCAAGCTGGCCCCGGGCCATGCCCGTGGTGCGGCCCTGGGGGTCTACAACACCCTGCAGTCGGTGGGTTTCTTTGCCGGTGGCGCTGTCGGGGGCTGGCTGGTGCGGGCACACGGCGTGGGCGCGCTGTTTGCGGCCTGTGCCGCCGCCACGCTGCTCTGGCTGGTGGTGGCCTGGCCCATGCAGGCACCGGCCACCGCGTCAACGCGGCGCTGAGTCCTGGGGCGTCTGCCCTGGCGGTGTGCCCGGGACGGCGGGGCCGACCGACGCTTCCCGCAGGGATCTCATCATCAGCAGGGCGGTGGTGCTGTAGAGCGGTCGGCTGATCATCCGCGAGACGAGGCTGGACACCAGCGCACAGGCCATGAGGCTGAGCACCATGCTGTGGCCATCGGTCATCTCCATCACGATGATCATGGCGGTGATCGGCGTCTGGGTCACTGCTGCCAGAAAGCCGCACATGCCCAGGGCGATCAGGGCCGGACCGTGCGGCGAGTCCAGCAGCCAGGCGATGTCCGCACCCACCCCGGCGCCAATCGACAGGCTGGGTCCGAACATGCCGCCGGGCACGCCGGTCCAGGCCGACAGCCAGGAAGCGATGAACTTCAGCCCGGTGAAGACCAGGGGCAGCTGCTGATCGAAATCGGGGTTGTGCAGCAGTGCGTGCGTGTGGTGGTGGCCCACGCCCACCGCCTCGCCGCCGGTGATGATGGCGATGACCGCCACCCCGAAGCCGCACAGGGCCGCAAAAGCCACCGGACGCTTGCGCCGGTAAGCGCAGAACCGGTCGGGCAGGCCCATGAAAGAGGCCAGCAGCAGGCGCGAGAGCAGGCCGCCCAGCAGGCCGGCGCTCAGGGCCACGAGAAAGCCCGGCCACATCAGGTCCCACCAGGACACGCCATCGGCCCGGATGCGCCCGAAGTACGACAGGTTGCCAAATGCCGAGACCGCCACCAGACCCGCCACGACGATGGCGGCCAGCATCAGGCCGCTGCTGCGGTCCTGCAGCCGGCGCGACAACTCCTCGATGGCGAACACGATGCCGCCCAGCGGGGTGTTGAAGGCCGCGGCAATGCCGGCGGCGCCACCGGCCACCAGCAGCTCACGGGTGCTGATGTCCGATCTTGGCGAGAGCCAGCGCCGGGCGTGCAGCATCACACCGGCGGCGATCTGTACCGACGGCCCCTGGCGTCCGATCGACAGGCCGGCCAGCAGGCCGCCTGTCACGGCCGCGATCTTGGCCAGCGACAGCCGCAGGGACACGAAGCGGTGGCGGGCCGATTCCGGTGTCTCGGGCGCCAGGGCCACCAGCACCTGCGGTACGCCCGAGCCGCCGGCACCCGGCGCCCAGCGGCGGATCGACCAGACCACGGCGGCGGTGAGCAGGGGTGTCCAGATCAAGGGGGCCCACCAGGCGGTGCTTCGCAGGCCCTGGTACAGGCCGAAAGCCGCATCCGCCAGCAGCGTGAACACCACGACGGCCAGTCCGGTCAGCACCGCGTAGACGATGACGATGACCCGGTCGAGCCACTGGCGGCCGTCGCCCATCTCGGTGCGCAGGTTCTGCAGGAAGTCCGGTTCGCCTTTCATGGACCGACAGTGTAGGACCAGCCTTGATTACGTTGCCTGTGGGACGTGCGGTTTGGGCACAGCCGGCGTTTGCGGCACAATGGTCGGCCACCGGCGGACCTGCGTCCGCCTGTCTGCCAATTCATACCTCCGCTGCGAATCCATCCATGGCATCCGTCAACAAAGTCATCCTCGTCGGCAACTGCGGCCGCGACCCCGAAATCCGTTACCTGCCCTCGGGGCAGGCCGTGGCCAACGTGAGCATCGCCACCTCCAGCCGCCGCAAGGACCGCAACTCCGGCGAGATGGTCGAGGACACCCAGTGGCACCGCGTGACCTTCTATGACCGCCTGGCCGAGATCGCCGGCGAGTACCTTAAGAAGGGGCGCCCGGCCTACATCGAGGGCCGCCTGAAGTACGGCAAGTACACCGACCAGTCGGGTGTCGAGAAAAACACCGTGGACATCATTGCCACCGAATTGCAGCTGCTGGGTGGCCGTGAAGGCATGGGCGGTGGCGACGAAGGGGGCGGCGGTGGCGGATACAGCCGCCCGGCGCCCGCACCCGCCCAGCGGCCTGCCGCACCGGCCGCCCGTCCCGCGCCCGCACCCGCCGCCGCACGGCCGTCCAGCGGCTTTGACGACATGGATGACGACATCCCGTTCTGACCCGGACCCTGATGCCGCGCCGTCCCTCCCCGGCGCGGCCTTCCAGCCCGCCCGGCCTTGATGGTCCGGCGGGCTTTTTCTCGCCTGGCCCGTGGGTGCGCGTCAGAACAGCCACTGAGGGCGAAGCAGCATCACCAGTGCCAGCGCCAGCATGACCGCACCGCTGAGCAGCTTGAGCCATCGACCTGACGACTCGTCGAGCTTGCGGCTGCTGAGCGCCAGCACCGCCAGTGTCACCATCAGGCTGTCGTCGGCCACGTAGCCCAGGATGTAAAGTCCCAGATAGGCATGGTGCGCGCCCGGTGAAAGGTCCTGTTGCACCAGCACAGCGCTGTAGAGCGCCGGCAGCCCGGCGGTGCACAGCAACTCCACCACGTTGACCATGACCGCCAGAATGGCCGTACCGCCCAGGGCCAGCGGCAGGTTGGCGGCCTGCACGGTCTGGCGCATGCGCTGGTACAGGGCAGGCTTGGCCGAGGCGGGAATCGACAGGCTGATACCGTGTTGAAAGGCGAAGAAGTCCTTGATGTGGATCGCCGCCATCACCACAGCCACGATCGCCAGCGCCACCCGGATGCCTTCGCCCAATCCCACCAGCCGGAACACATTGAGCCACGCGGCCATGAAGGCGTAGTAGATCGCACCGCTGACGATCACGAAGGTGCCGGCGATCAGGGCCATGCGACGGCGGTCAAGTGTATGTGCCAGCAGGGACAGCAGGAACAGCAGTACCCACATGGCGCACGGGTTGAAGCCGTCGAGCAGGCCCAACGCGAGGGTGAACAGGGGAAAGCCCAGCGTCTCCACCGTCAGGTAGGCGGGAAGCCTTCCGTTGGATCGCGAGGCAACAGCGCTGGCGTCGGGCGTCTGCGCCGGCACTGCGCCGGATGAACGTGGCGCACCCGCAGCCACCAGACGGGCCAGTTCCGGACCCGAGGTGCTGGCGTCGGCAAAGCCAACCAGCACCTCGCCCCGGAACACAAAGGTTGGGACGCCGGGAGGCCACATGCCGGCCTCTTTCGTGAGGCGCTCGAGGGCCAGGCGGGCGGCGGGATCCTGGTCAACCCGGTGGTACACCACCGTCAGCCAGGGGCGCAGGGTCTGGAAGGCAGGCAGGAAGGCCTTGGCATCCGCGCAATGCGGACATCCGTCGCGCACGTACACATCCAGCACCGCGCGCGCCGGCAATGTCTGTACCGGTGTCACCGTGGGCTCCTGCGCCCGGGCCAGGCCCGACAGCAGGAGCGCGCACACCAGCAGAAAGCAGAAACGACGCCACATCACTGCATCATCATGGCATATCGCCATGACAACATGCCCATGCCCGAGATTGGTACACTGGGGAGTATGAATTTCTGGGACCAACAATTCGGCGCTGAGGGTTACAAGTACGGCACGCAGCCCAATGCGTTTCTGGCGGCACAGGCGCACCGTCTGGCGCCGGGCAGCGACGTGCTGGTGCCGGGTGATGGCGAGGGGCGCAACGGTGCCTGGCTGGCGGGCCAGGGGCATCGCGTCACCGCCATGGACGGGTCAGCGGTGGGCCTGGAAAAAGCCCGGGCATTGGCGGCATCGCGCGGGGTGCATCTGCAGACGGTACAGGCCGACCTGGCCGACTGGACACCGACCCCGGGCAGTGCCGACGCGGTCGTACTGACCTTCGTGCACCTGCCGCCCGCCATCCGGCTGGCAGCCCATCGCCGGCTGATGCAGGCCTTGAGACCGGGTGGGCTGATGTTGCTTGAGGCGTTTCATCCCCGCCAGTTGCCGCTGCGCAGCGGCGGACCCAAGGATGAGGCCATGCTCTACACGCTGGCGATGCTCCGGCAGGATTTTGATGGCCTGGACGAATGCCTGGGCGAGGAGGTGGAAACCCTGCTCGACGAGGGACCAGGCCATCAGGGTCCGGCGCAAGTCGTCCGCTGGATCGGCCGTCGTCCGGGTTGACCCTCTCCCGACAGACAGACGGCACAATGCTGCGCATGGACATCGCCACGAACACCGAGACCCGGTTTCTGCCCGCAGATGAATCGATGCGCACGCAGTTGCACAACGAGGTGCACGCCCGCCCGCCGGCCCGCATCCGCCTGCCGGCGCTGGTGGTGTACGTGGCCGTGGACAACCAGGGCATCACGCGTGAGCAGGAGTGCGAGCACCTGCGGCGCCTGCCGGATCAGGAGGATCTGACGGTTGCGCAGATGCAGGCCAGCTTTTTGCGCCTGCGCCTGCCGGGCTGCACCCTCAAGTGGGAGCGGCATACCGAGTTCACCCGCTATTCCATCGTCCAGGCCCTGCCCGAGGGCGCCGGTCTGGGCCAGCGCGACCCCGAGTTGTTGTCCCATCTGGCATTGCCGGTCGATTGGGTCGCCTCCATTCCGGGCCGCACCCTGGCGGCCATCAAGCTGGTGATGCTGCATGGAGATGTCGCTGAGCCTCAGGCCGCGCTGAGCATGGCCAGAACCTGGCTGGGTGAGCATTCGGTCGTGGCATCGATGATGGGCAACCAGGGCCATTCGGTGGTGGTCACGGATTTCATGCTGCGGCCCAGCGGCTTCGAGCGCATGCTGGTGATTGCGCCGCCGGGCACTTCCGAGACGCGTGCGGGCCGCATTGCCGGGCGCCTGCTGGAGTTCGAGACCTACCGCCTGATGGCGCTGAGGGGCCTGCCGGTGGCCAAGGCGCTGGGACCGTTCCTCTCGGATGCCGAACGGCAACTGGCCGATATCACCGCGCAACTGGAGAACAAGAGCGCGTCCGACCAGTCCCTGCTGGATACGCTGGTCTCGCTGGCGGCGGCGGTGGAGCGGGCCACGGCCGAACACGCCTACCGCTTTTCAGCCACCCGGGCCTACGACACGCTGGTGGGGCAACGCATTGCCGAACTGCGCGAGCAACCGATTCCGGGGACGCAGACGATCGGCGAGTTCATGCAACGCCGTCTGTCGCCGGCCATGGCCACGGTGGCCGCGACGGCGCAGCGCCTGACCTCGCTGTCCGAGCGCATCACCCGCACCAGCGCGCTGCTGCGAACGCGGGTGGACATTGCCACCGAGGTGCAGAACCAGCTGCTGCTGGAAAAACTCACGCGCGGTCAGGAACTGCAGCTGAGGCTGCAAAGCACCGTCGAAGGCCTGTCGATTGCAGCCATCTCGTACTACGTGGTCAGTCTGCTGCTCTATGTGGGCAAGGCTGGCAAGGCCGCCGGTCTGCCCCTGAACCCCGAACTGGCGGCCGGGGCCCTGATTCCGCTGGTGCTCTGGGCGGTGTGGCGCACCACCAAGCGCATCCACGAGAAGCTGCACGCCGGACACTGAGCCCAGACCAGGGGATGACCTGGCCAACGCCCGGCGTCTTGGGGCCTATTCAGTCTTCCAGCAGGCTGCGCAGCATCCAGGCCGTCTTCTCGTGCACGTCGATGCGCTGGGTGAGCACGTCGGCGGTGGGCTGGTCGTTGGCGGCGTCCACCACCGGAAACAGGCGGCGGGCGGTGCGCGCGGTGGCCTCCTGCGCCGCCACCAGATGCCGGATCATGTCGGTGGCCTTGGGCACGCCATCGACCTCCTGGATGCTGGCGAGCTTGACGAACTCCTTGTAGGTGCCCGGTGCCGGGAAGCCCAGGGCGCGGATACGCTCGGCAATCAGGTCCAGGGCATTCCACTGCTCGGTGTACTGCTCCATGAACATGTTGTGCAGGCTGTTGAACTGCGGGCCCGTGACGTTCCAGTGGAAGTTGTGGGTCATCATGTACAGGGTGTAGCTGTCGGCCAGCAGGGCGGACAGGCCGTCAGCGATCTTCTTGCGGTCCTTTTCGGCGATGCCGATGTCGATGCGGACGGAAGCGTTCTTGCTCTGGGCTTTGGCCATGGATGCGTTCTCCTGTGACTGGGGGTTGCGGATACTGCTGGACTATAAGGTCCGTTGGCGGCGGCGGATCACATGCTTGCACTTTTGTTGAGCTGACTCAACTCGGTCACCGCCTGGTGGTGTGACAGGAACACCTCGCCGCCGAGGTGCTGCAGAAAGCTGCTGCGGCGCAGGCGGTCCATGACGGGACCCTTGACCTCGCTCAGGTGCAGGGCGATACCGGCCTCCTTGAGCCGCTGGGCGATGGTCTCCAGACTCTCCAGCGCACTGGCATCGATGTCGTTGATGGCGTTGCACTGCAGGATCACATGGCGGATGGCGGGCCCGTTGGCCACGGCGTGCGCGACCTGGTCCTCCAGGTAACGGGCATTGGCAAAGTACAGGCTTTCGTCCACGCGCAGGCCAAGCACCTGCGGGTCGGTGATGACCTGGTGGCGCAACACATTGCGGTAGTGCTCGGTGCCGGGCACCTGCCCGACGATGGCGATGTGCGGCCGGCTGCTGCGCCACAGGTACAGCACGATGGAAGTGCCCACGCCGGCAATCAGGCCAGCTTCCACACCCACCAGCAGGGTCAATGCGAAGGTGATGGCCAGGGCCGCGAAATCGGCCCTGGAGTAGGCCCAGGTACGTTTGAACACGCCCAGATCCACCAGACTGAGCACGGCGACCACGATGGTGGCGGCCAGTGTGGCTTGCGGCAGGTAACGCAGCAGTGGCGTCAGGAACAGGGCGGCCATCACCAGACCTGTGGCGGTGTAGATGCCGGCGGCGGGTGTGCGGGCACCGGCGTCGAAATTGACCACCGAGCGCGAGAAGCCGCCGGTGACGGGGAAGCCCCCTGAGACCCCGGCGGCCAGGTTGCTGGCCCCCAGGGCGCGAAGCTCGGCATCGGGGTCGATGCGTTCGCGCCGTCGTGCCGCCAGCGATTGCCCGACCGAGACCGACTCCACAAAGCCCACCAAGCTGATGAGCAGGGCTGCCTGCGCCAGTGCGCCCATGTGAGGCCACATGTCCGCGTCCGGCCAAGGCCAGGACAGCGATGGCAGGCCTGCAGGCACCGGCCCGACCAGCCGCACGCCAGCTTCGTCCAGCGATAGGGACCAGGCCAGCAGCGCGGTGACCGCCAGCGCCATCACCGGCGCGGCTTTGGTCAGCACGTCGGCAACAAAGTGCCCCAGCCCCAGGCGCAGCAGGCCTCGCTTGAGGTGGCGGCGGCAGAGGATGAGGAAGGCCAGCACGGACAGGCCAATGAGGGTGGTCCATGTATGCGGAGCCGACGCGTGCTGCCACAGGCTCGAAAGCATCTGCGGCAAGGTTTGCCCGCTCAGCCCGATGCCCAGCAGGTGCTTGAGCTGGCTGGCAGCAATCAGGATGCCAGAGGCGGAGACGAAGCCGGAGATGACCGGGTGGCTCAGGAAGTTGGCCAGAAATCCCAGGCGAAAGGCGCCCATGGCCAGCAGCATCAGGCCGCTCATGGTGGCCAGCAGTGCGGCCATGAGTGCGTAAGCGCCGTTGGAGGCGGGCAGACCGGCCAGGGCGGACGCGGTCATCAGCGAGGTGACGGCCGCCGGCCCCACCGCCAGGGTGCTGCTGGAGCCGAAGAGCGCGTACGCCACCAGCGGCAGCATGCTGGCATACAGGCCAGCTTCCAGCGGCATGCCCGCCAGCTGTGCGTAGGCCAGGCTCTGCGGGATCAGCATCAACGTGACGACCGCTGCGGCCGTGGCGTCGGCAACGAACTTCTGCCGGTCGTACAGCGGGACCCATTGGGTGATGGTCACCCAGTTGCTCAGCCTGTTCATGGCATGCACGGTGCGCGAAGAGATCCTGGCCGCCGCATCAGATGGCGTTGAGGGGGATCTTGAGGTAACGGATGCCGTTGTCCTCGGGCGGCGGCATCTGGCCGGCGCGCATGTTGACCTGCACCGACGGCAGGATGAGCACCGGCATGGCCAGCGTGGCATCGCGTGCCAGGCGCATCTGTACGAAGTCGGCCTCGGGCACGCCATCGTGCACATGGATGTTGCGGGCGCGCTGCTCGGCCACGGTGGTCACGCAGACCGGTTCGCGGTCTTGCGGCGGGTAGTCATGGCACAGATACAGCACGGTATCGGCCGGCAGTGACAGCACCTTGCGGATCGACTGGTAGAGCGTGGCCGCGCTGCCGCCGGGGAAGTCACAGCGGGCGGTGCCGTAGTCGGGCATGAAGAGGGTGTCACCCACAAAAGCGACGGTGCGCACCGGGTCCACGCTGTGATCGCGAATGACATAGGTCATGCAGGCCGGGGTGTGGCCGGGCGTGTGCATGGCCGTGACCTGAAGGCCACCGATTTCGATGTGGTCGCCATCGTCCAGCAGCCGGTCGAACTGGCTGCCGTCGCGGGCGAATTCGGTGCCTGCGTTGAAAAGCTTGCCAAAGGTGTCCTGCACGGTGGTGATGTGCGAGCCGATGGTCAGCCGGCCGCCCAGGTGCTGGTGCAGGTAAGGCGCTGCCGAGAGGTGGTCGGCGTGCACATGTGTCTCCAGCAGCCACTGCACCTGCAGGCCGAGTTCGCGAGCGCGCCCGATCAGCCGGTCGGCACTGGCGGTGCTGGTACGGCCCGACTTGGGGTCGTAGTCGAGCACGCTGTCGATCACCGCGCATTGGCTGGTGGCGCCATCCCAGGCCAGGTGGCTGAAGGTGAACGTGGCCGGGTCGAAGAAGGATTCGATCTGCAGGCGTGAGGCGGTGTTCATGGCGCGGGAACTGTCTGAGGAAAGAAGTGGGGCCTGGCCGTTGCCAGGCCCCGCAAGGCCTGATGCCCGATCAGAGCGACTTGGTCGAGAAGTACCAGTCGGTGGTCTTGTAGCCTTCGCTGGGGCGCTTGGCCACGGCTTCGGCGGTCTTGGGCGGCGGCACGATCACTTCACAGCCAGGCGTCCAGCCTTCGGGCGTGGCCACCTGGTTGGCGTCGCTGGTCTGCATGGCCTTGAGCAGGCGCACGAACTCGTCGATGCTGCGGCCGTTGCTCATCGGGTAGTACACCATGGCACGCAGGATGCCGTTGGGGTCGATGAAGAAGGTGGCGCGCACGGCTTGCGTGTCCGCAGCACCGGGGTGAACCATGCCGTAGGCGCTGGCCACCTCCATCTTGATGTCTTCGATGATGGGGAAGCTGATGTCGACGCCGAACTTCTCCTTGATGTTCTGCGTCCAGGCCAGGTGCGAGTACAGGCTGTCGATCGACAGACCGATGAGCTCGCAGTTCATGCTGCGGAAGGTCTCGGCGGCTTTTTCAAAGCCGATGAACTCGGTGGTGCAGACGGGCGTGAAGTCTGCCGGGTGCGAGAAGAGAATCAGCCACTTGCCCTTGTAGTCGGCCAGGCTGCGCTCACCGTGCGTGGTCTTGGCCTTGAAATCGGGGGCGGCTTCGTTGAGGCGGGGGAAGCTGACAACTTGTTCCATGTGAATACTCCTGTGCATTGGTGGAAGGTACATCGATCAGATTGGCTGGATCGATGGATGTAGTTTCGGTACATGGGGGAGTATCTTTCTTGACATATCGCAATCACCCGATGTGCTATTTAAATGATGGCGATAGCCTGTGCACTCATAAGCTCGTCGTCGGATCTGATCGCTTGAAAATTCGCAATGACAAGCGCCTCGTCGCCGGGAACAATCTGATGGCACTGTTCGGGGTTCTGCATGCCCTGAGCGGCGACATATTCCATCACTTCCCCCACGAAAGAGGTTCTCATGACGCCGAATCGACGCGTTTTCATTCTGCAGGTGGCCACGGCCTCGGGACTCATGGCCACGACACGCCTGGCAACCGCACAGACCATGGTGGCCGAGACAGATCCGGTTGCCATCGGTCTGGGTTACAAGGCGGACGCCACCCAGGTGGACAAGGCCAAATACCCCAAATACGCTCAGGGACAGTCCTGTGCAAACTGCGCCATTTATCAAGGCGCAGCAGGCTCGGCAGCGGGCGGTTGCTCCCTGTTTGCCGGTAAACAGGTGGCCTCCAAGGGCTGGTGCAATGCCTGGGTCAAGAAGGCCTGACCACGCCAGTCACCTTCAAAAACCGTTGAAAGCCCGGCTCTGCCGGGCTTTTTGATGTCCGGGTGGAGCGTTGCCGCCCGCTCAAAGCCGACTCGGTGAGCGCTGCTGCAGGGATTCGAACGACAGCAGTTCGCGTTGCTTTCTTTGCAGCATCCCCCGCACCATCCAGGCGCCGAGCGGAATCAGCGCGGCGAGCAGCAGCACGCCGGTCTCCTGCTTCGTCCAGGGCGCCCGGGCGGTGATGATGACCACCATCAGCGCGTAGAGGACAAAGGCGCCGCCATGGATGGGTCCCAGGATGCTGACCATCTCGGGCATGTCCGCCAGCCGCTTGAGTGGCACGGCAATGAACACCAGCAGCAACAGGGTGGCGCCCTCCAGCCAGGACATGCGCTGCAACCATTGGTGCTGTCGCAGACGGTTCATGGTTTTCTCACTGGTCATCGGCATTCAAGGCGGCGGCATTGATGATGCGGTAGGTGCGACCGACCTTGTCCATGGGCGCGATCACGCCCGCCTTGCTCAGGGCGCTGACCTCGCGACTGACGGTCTCCAGCTTCAGGCCCATCATGGCGCCCATTTCCTCGCGCGAGAACAGGGTCGACAGTTCCGGGTCGGTCGTGTGGCGCATCTTGAGGATGAACTGGCGGACGCGGCGCGCTGCCGAGCCGAAATTGATGTCGGCCAGCCAGTCGTCGGCCTGCTTGACCGCATGGTGCCATTGCTTCATCAGCTGGGCGTGGATGCGCGGAGAGCGCCGGCTCAGGTCGTGGATGACGCCGACCGGGATGCAGCAGACCGACACCTCCGTCATGGCGACGGCTTCGTTTTCAAAGGTCGCCGACGTCAAGGCCTCCAAGCCGGCGACGTCGCCGGCGCGCAGCAACCTCACAATCCGTTGCTGCCCGTCTGGGGTCATGCGCAGCAGCTTGACGGTGCCCGAGCGGACGGTGAACAGGCTGAGGGCCTGCTCACCCTCCTGGTACAGGCTGTGACCAGGGCGGTACTCCAGGTCATCAATGGGGCTGTGAATCGACTCGAAATCCTGCTGCTCCAGATCGGCAAAAAGCACCATGGCACGGATGCCACAGGACTGGCAGTCCGATGTGCCTCGCCAGGCGGACTCGGTCTTGATCGGAATCATGGGCTGTGATGCGGTGGCTGGTCTTTGATTGATACCCTATAGGGTATATCAATCCTGAATTTCCTGTGTGGGCAAGAAAAAAGCCGACCCGAAGGCCGGCTTTGCCGTGGGGCGATTCGCTGCTTATTCGAACGGACGCGGCTTGGGCGTCTTGTCGGTCGACGGCGGCAGGATCGGCATGGCGATCTGCGGTTGCTGGCCGGTCAGGGTCTTGAGGAAAGCCACGATCTTGGCATTCTCATCCTTGCTGAATTCACGACCGAGCTGCAGGCGGCCCATCAGGTCCACCGCTTGCGTCAGCGTGGCGGCTTCACCGTCGTGGAAGTAGGGGTAGGTCAGTTCCACATTGCGCAGGGTGGGCACCTTGAAGTTCAGGCGGTCGGCGTCCTTGCCGGTCACTTCCACGCGGCCGGCCGCAGTGCTGGCGGTCTTGTAAGGCTGCACCAGACCCATCTTCTGGAACGAGTTGCCGCCCAAGTTCGGACCGTTGTGGCAGGCCACGCATCCGCTTTCCTTGAAGAGCTTGTAGCCTTCGAGCTCCATGCTGGTCAGGGCGCGGTTGTCACCGTCGAGCCAACGGTCAAACGGCGAGTTGGGGGTGATCAGCGTTTCTTCGAAGGCGGCAATGGCCGTGGTCACTTCGTCGATGCTCAGCTTGTCGGTGCGGAAGACCTTTTTGAACTCGTCGACGTAGCCGGGGATCGACTTTAGCGTGTCGATGGCCAGTTCGTGGGTGAAGGCCATCTCGCCAGGGTTGGCGATCGGGCCGCCAGCCTGTTCCTTCAGGTCCTTGGCGCGGCCGTCCCAGAACTGGGCCAGGTTCAGGCTGGAGTTGAGCACCGTGGGCGAGTTGATCGGACCCTTCTGCCAGTTGTGGCCGATGGAGGTCTTGAGGTTGTCCGAACCGCCCATGCTCAGGTTGTGGCAGCTGTTGCAGGAAATGAAGCCGGACTTGGACAGGCGCGGATCAAAGAACAGCTTCTTGCCCAGTTCCACCATGGCGGGGTCAAGGTTGCGCATGGCCGGGATGGTCTGGACGGGTTCGTCGGCGCGCTTCTGGGCCAGAGCCGTCGTGCCGATGGTCATCACGGTGGCAGCGGCAGCGAGGGCACACAGGGTCCGGGCGAACTTGGCTTTCATGGGATTCTCACTTTCTTCATTGACGACAGAGTGGCCGGCTGATCGTGGCGCTGTGAGCTTGCGCAGACGTCTGATCCGGTACGTCAATGGTGGGTGGGTTAACCCTGAGAAAGCTTGACCTTCGTCAATGCGCTGCCCGGTATCTCATTGATGTTCGCTATCGGTGAAATAGCAATTTTGCTATCAGGGGTTTTTTGTCATGCAAAAACGTGGGTTGCTATCCCAGTTGCAGCGCCTTGAGCCGGCGGTAGAGTGAGCGTTCACTGATGCCCAGCCGGGCGGCGAGCTCTGCGCGACTGCCGGTGTGCGCGGCGACGAGCGAGCGCAGTGCTTCGCGTTCGATCGATCGCAGATCCGTGGGTGCCGCTACCGCGTCAGCCGGCCGGGGTGTGCGCGCCGGGCGTCGCCCGGTGGCGATCGCTTCCTGCACGTGTTCGACTTCGATCTGGTCGCTGTCGCACAGCAGGGCGGTGCGTTCGAGCAGGTTGCGCAGCTCGCGCACGTTGCCGGGGTAAGGCTGCGCTTCCAGCACCTTGAGGGCGGCCGACGACAGCCGCAGGCGCCGGGGTGCCGTCACGCGTTCGAGCAGCGCGGGCGCGAGCAGGGCGATGTCGCCGCCGCGTTCGCGCAGCGGGGGCAGGGCAATGGGGAAGGTGCACAGGCGGTAGTACAGGTCTTCGCGGAAGCTGCCGTCAGCCACCATCTGCTCCAGATCGCGGTGGGTGGCGGCGACCACGCGGATGTCGGCCCGTCGCAGCTCGGTGCTGCCCACGCGGCGGTAGGTGCCCGTCTCCAGCAGCCGCAACAGCTTGACCTGCATGGGCAGGGGTATGTCACCGACTTCATCCAGGAAAAGCGTGCCGCCGCTGGCCGCCTCGATCAGGCCGGCCTTGGCCGTGCTGGCGCCGGTGAAGGCGCCGCGTTCGTGGCCGAACAGCTCGGACTCGAAAAGGGTCTCGGGCAGGCTGGAGCAGTCCACCGCCACCAGCGCCTTGCCCGCGCGCGGGCTGGCCTCATGCACTGCGCGGGCCACCAGTTCCTTGCCGGTGCCCGACTCACCCAGCAGCAGCACGCTGGCCTGCGACGGGGCCACCCGGGCCACCAGGCCCAGCATGCGCTGGAACGCGGTTGAACGGCCGATCAGACCCTGTGACGATGGCTGGCCCTGCGCCACCCGCAGGGGCTCCATCTTCTCGACGTAGAAGGCCGGCTGGCCGTCCTCGCCGGGCAGGGGCGAGAGTTCGATGTTGACGTATTCCTCACCCTTGGGGGTGTGGTGAAGGTGGAGCACGCGCTCGCGCTGGCCCGACTGCCTGGACTGCGCGAGCGGGCAGGACTCGCCGGCCTGGTCGCAGGGGACCGCGAAGTGGTGCGAGACCTCGTAGCAGTGGCGGCCGATCACGCTGCGCTGCGGGCTGAACTGCCGGCGGTAGGCCGCATTGGCCGCCAGGATGCGGTAGTTGGCGTCGAACAGGATGTGCGGCTCGGGCAGGCCTTCGAGAAAGGCGGTGAGTTCGGGCAGGGGTTGCATGGCGCCTCCGATCATGACGGGATTGTCTGCCAGAAATGGCAGTACGTGTCACCCATCAGGGTTGATGTTTTCTGGTCGGATGGCAAATCATTGATTTGATTGAAGTTTTCCAGTGCGACTGACCTGGCACGGATATTGGTTAAGCAGTGACCAACGTCATGCCATGAACATCCAGGACCGCACCCTTCTCCGCAAGCTGATCTGGACCGTGCTGATCAAGCTGGTCGCGCTGTCGGTGCTGTGGTGGCTGTTCGTGCATGACGCCCAGGTGGCCGTGAACGAAGGTGCCGCGGCCCGGCAGTTGCTGACCCCGGCGGTCAGCACCACCCAGGAGTAATCACGTGATATCCGATCAACTGGTCGATCTCTCGCGCCTGCAGTTTGCGGCGACGGCGATGTACCACTTCCTGTTCGTGCCGCTGACGCTGGGCATGGTCTGGCTGCTGGTCATCATGGAAAGCGTCTATGTGATGACAGGCAACGTCATCTGGAAGGACATGACCCGCTTCTGGGGCAAGCTCTTCGGTATCAACTTCGCGCTGGGCGTGACGACCGGCATCACGCTGGAGTTTCAGTTTGGCACCAACTGGGCCTACTACTCGCACTACGTGGGCGACATCTTCGGGGCGCCGCTGGCGATCGAGGGCCTGATGGCCTTCTTCCTGGAGTCGACCATGATCGGCCTGTTCTTCTTCGGCTGGGACCGGTTGTCGAAGACGCAGCACCTGATGGTGACCATCCTGATGGCGGTGGGCACCAACCTGAGCGCACTGTGGATCCTGATCGCCAACGGCTGGATGCAGAACCCGGTGGGTGCCGAGTTCAGCTACGAAACCATGCGCATGGAAATGGTCGACTTCTGGGCGGTGCTGTTCAACCCGGATGCACAGGCCAAGTTCGTGCACACCGTCTCGGCCGGCTACGTGACCGGTGCGATGTTCGTACTGTCGGTCAGCAGCTGGTACCTGCTCAAGGGGCGCGACACCGAGTTCGCCAAGCGAAGCTTCCGCGTGGCGGCGGCCTTCGGCCTGGCCAGTGTGTGCAGTGTGATCGTGCTCGGTGACGAGTCGGGCTACACCGTGGGCGAGGCGCAGCAGACCAAGATGGCCGCGCTGGAAGCGATGTGGGAGACCGAGCCCGCGCCCGCCGGCCTGAAGCTGGTGGCCGGCATCAATGAGGCCGAGGCGAAGAACGACTGGGAGATCGAGATTCCCTGGGTGATGGGCCTGATCGGCACGCGCTCGATCGACCAGCAGATCCCGGGCATCAGGGAGATCAAGGAGAAGAACTGCGAGCGCATCGAAAGCGGCATCCATGCCGTGGTGGCGCTGGAGGCCCTGCGCCGCAACAAGGACGACGCGCAGGCCAAGGCCGTGTTCGAGCAGCACAAGGCAGACCTGGGTTTCGGTTTGCTGCTGCGCAAGTACACCGCCGATGTTCGCCAGGCCACGCCCGAGATGATCCGCAAAGCGGTGGACAGCACCGTGCCGCGGGTGACGCCGATGTTCTGGTCCTTCCGCATCATGGTCGGCCTGGGCTTTGCCATGCTGGTGCTGTTCGGCCTGGCCTTCTGGAGCACGCTGAAGATGCAGTGCGCTGCACGCCCCTGGCTGCTCAAGTGGGCGGTGTGGATGCTGCCGGCCCCGTGGATCGCCTGCGAGCTGGGCTGGTTCGTGGCCGAGTATGGCCGCCAGCCCTGGACCATCTACGGCGTGCTGCCCACGCACATGTCGGTCTCCACACTCAGCGTGAACAGCCTGTATGGCTCGCTGGCCGGCTTCGTCGGCTTCTACACCCTGCTGCTGATCGTCGAGGTCTATCTGATGGTCAAGTTCGCCCGCCAGGGGCCGGGCAGCCTGGGCACCGGGCGGTATGAGCGCGAGCCTGCATACGCATGACCCCCACGCTCCGCCGTTCCACGGGTCGCTGCCCCCCAGGGGGGCGCGTTTCGGCTTGGGGCGGCCCGGCACCGAAACCTGAAGGACTTTGACATGTTCGACTATGAAACCCTCAAACTGGTCTGGTGGCTGCTGGTGGGCGTGCTGCTGGTGGGCTTTGCCATCATGGACGGCCACGACATGGGTGTGGGCACGCTGCTGCCCTTCGTCGGCAAGGACGACGTGGAGCGCCGCGTGGTGATCAACACCGTCGGCCCGCATTGGGACGGCAACCAGGTCTGGTTCATCACCGGCGGTGGCGCCATCTTTGCGGCGTGGCCGCTGGTCTATGCCACCGCCTTCAGCGGCTTCTACTGGGCCATGCTGGCCGTGCTGTGGGCGCTGTTCTTCCGGCCGGTGGGCTTCGACTACCGCAGCAAGATCCATAACGCCACCTGGCGCAGCACCTGGGACTGGGGCCTGTTCATCGGCGGCTTCGTGCCCCCGGTGATCTTCGGGGTGGCCTTCGGCAACCTGCTGCAGGGCGTGCCCTTCCAGTTCGACGAGTTCCTGGTGCCCACCTACACCGGCAGCTTCTGGGCCCTGCTCAACCCGTTCGCACTGCTGGCCGGCGTCGTCTCCAGCGCCATGATCACGCTGCAGGGCGCCACCTATCTGGCGCACCGCACCGAAGGCGTGGTGCAGGCGCGCACCATCAAGGCCGGCACGGGTGCGGCGCTGGTCATGGTCATCGGCTTCATGGCCGCCGGCCTCTGGCTGCAAGACATCGATGGTTACCGCATCAGTTCGATGGTCGACCCGTCGGCCCTGCCGAATCCCATGGCCAAGACAGTGGTGCGCGAGGCCGGTGCCTGGATGGCCAACTACGCCGCCTTGCCCGCGCTGTGGCTGCTGCCGGCGCTGGGCGTGCTCGGTGCGCTCGCGGCGGCAGCCCTGATGCGATCGGGCCGCACGCTCAGTGCCTTCGTGGCTTCGTCGCTCGCCACCACGGGTGTCATCGGTACCGCCGGCGCCAGCATGTTTCCCTTCGTCATGCCGTCCAGCACCCAGCTGCAGGCGAGCCTGACGGTGTGGGACAGCGTCTCCAGCCACCTGACGCTGGGGATCATGTTCTGGGCCACGCTCATCTTCATGCCACTGATCGTGCTCTACACGAGCTGGGCCTATCGCGTGATGCGCGGCAAGGTGACCGCAGCCTACATCCGCGAGAACGAGCATGGGGCGTACTGAGATGACGGCCTGTGCTGGCTTGAGCTTTCCCATGTTCGTTGAAGTTTGATTTCAAGGAGAACGTCATGTGGTATTTCGCCTGGGTTCTGGGCATCGGCTTTGCCGTCCTGCTGGCCATCCTCAACGCCATGTGGGGTGAGAACGAGGCAGCGCGTGCCGATGCACGCCGGGGGGTTGAGCGATGAGCGCCGGCCCCTCGTTGGCAGCGCCGACGCCGGCACGGGCGCACTGGCCCAGCCTCGCAGTGGCCGTGGCGCTGATGGTGGTGGGCAGCGTGCATCCCCTGCTGCTGGCGGGTGCCGATGGACAGGCCGATCACAGCCTGGCCATGGCCTGGTTCTGGGCCATGAGTGCCGGGCTGGTGCGGGGCGTGGGCTTCATTCCGCGTCCGCCGGTGATCCGCTGGTTGCTCGGTGGGCCCGCCGTGGTTCTTGCATTGGCGCTGGCCGCATGGTTGCGCTGGGGCGGCTGACGTGCTTGGCGCAGTGGCTGACGTTTCTGGCGGAAGCTGCCGGTGACGTCGATATTGCGGCTTGGCAAGTGCCTGATTTCAAAGAATATTTTTCTGGTCCTGACTGGCACGTTTATTGAACATGTCAGGGCAGGCAGGTCTGGACAGACTGCCAATCGGCAGGCGGCCATCAGACCGAATCGTTCCAAGGAGAACACCATGAGCCATACCGCTTCCCTCCACAACATTCCGACACCCGGGGGCGTGGACAGCGATCGCCGCACCTGGCTGCTGGCCACCACGGCCATGGGTGCGGCTGCCGCAGGTGCTGTCGCGGTGCCTTTTGTCAGCAGTTTTTCCCCCAGCGAGCGGGCCAAGGCGCAAGGCGCCAGTGTCGAGGTGGACATCAGCGGCTTGGCGCCGGGTGAGATGACCACGGTGGAGTGGCGCGGCAAGCCGGTGTGGATCCTGCGCCGAACGCCCGAGATGCTGGCCGACCTCAAGGACATGCCTGACCTGGCCGATCCCGAATCGAAAAAGGACCAGCAGCCTGAGTACGCACGCAACACCGAACGCTCCATCAAGCCGGAGTACCTGGTGACCGTGGGCATCTGCACCCACCTGGGCTGCTCACCGGTGACCCTGCCTGAAGGCACGGCCAACACCAGTGTGCCGGCCGACTGGAAGGGTGGATTCTTTTGCCCCTGCCACGGATCGACCTTTGACCTGGCCGGGCGCGTCTTCAAGAACAAGCCTGCACCCACCAACCTGGAGGTGCCGCCCCACAAGTACGTGGCGGACACCCGGTTGCTGATCGGCGAAGACGACAGCGCAGCGGCCTGAAGGTCGTTGGCCCGACTCATGGACATCCGGACCATCCGCTCACTGGGCTACGGCGCCCTGAGCTATTTGCTGGCTGATCTGGCCAGCGGTGAGGCTGCCCTGATCGACCCGCAGGCCTGTGACATGCCCCTGATCCAGGCCATGCTGGGCGAGCGCCAGCTCAGCTTGCGCTGGGTATTGCGCACACATGACCATGACGATCAGCGTCCGGGCGAGCTGGCGACGCTGCGCCGCCTGGGGGCGCCGATCGTGCAAGGGCGCCCCGAGGCCGGCGTGCAGATGCCCGCCGATGGCGACACGCTCCCCTTGGGCGCCAGCGCCATCCGTGTGCTGAGAACGCCTGGCCATACGCCCCATTGCCTGAGCTACGTCTGGGCAGACCGGGTGTTCTGTGGTGCCCTGCTGGACGTGGGTGACTGCCCCTGGCAGCCCTGGCCAGCCGACGCCGCCATGCTATGGGACAGCGTTACCCAGAAGGTGTTCACCCTGCCGGACGAGACCCTGCTGTTTCCCGGGCAGGACTGCCACAGCCACAGCGTCAGCACCGTGCACGACCAGCGGCGCTGGCACCCGTACTTTGCGCAATGCTCGCGCGACGATTTTCTGGCCCGCATTGCGGCGCTGGAAGACGAGGCGCAGTGTCAGCAGGCTTGAGCCTCAGCCAATTTATTCATCCACCAGACGACAGACATGAAACAACTGCACTTCCAGGAAAAGTACCCCATCACCGTGGTGGACATCGCCAAGTCCGAGACGCGCTATGACAGCGTGGCTGCCATCGCCGACTATTTCAAGGACTGCATCGCGAACACACCGCGCGTGAGCTACATCGGCACCTTCGACCATTTTGCGCACACCCAGGCCATCGGCGGGGAGATCGCCCCCGACATCCGGGCCGCCACCAATGTGCTGTTCTGCTTCGGCCATGCCCTGCCCAACCCGCAGGTGCTGGCGGTTCGCCCGCGCAGCATCGGCATTGCCGACCTGGGCAGCCACTTCGTGATCACGTTCATGGATGCCCCGATGAAGCCGGCCAACGACGCCATGCAGGCCTGGGCCCTGGCGCTGAAGAACGCCTGAGCGGCGCGCGAGGGAGCACACCATGTGGACGGTCCTCAACTGGTTGCAGAAGAACCTGGTCTGGAGCATCCCGCTGGCCATGCTGGCCGGACTGGGATTCGGACAGCTGACGGATCCTGCGTTCCTGCGCAATGCCATCCTGCCGCTGACTTTCCTCATGGTCTATCCGATGATGGTGACGATGAATGTGCGGGACCTGCTCAAGCCCGGCAGCGGCCGGCTGCACGGGGTCACGCAGGGCATCAACTTCATCCTCATGCCGGCGATCGGCTATGGCGTGGGTCTGCTCTTCTTTGCCGACCAGCCCATGGTGCGTCTGGCGCTGCTGCTCACGTCGTTGCTGCCCACCTCGGGCATGACGATTTCATGGACCGGCTTTGCCAAGGGCAATGTGCCTGCGGCGGTGAAGATGACGGTGGTGGGCCTGATCGCCGGTTCGCTGCTGGCGCCGGTCTACCTCAAGGCCCTGCTCGGTGCGGTGGTCGAGATACCTGTTCTGCAGGTGTTCCTGCAGATCGCCCTCATCGTCTTCCTGCCGCTGGCGCTGGGGACCATCACCCAGCGATGGCTCGTGGGCCGACACGGTGAGGCCCGGTTCAACCAGCAGATCAAACCGAAGTTTCCGCCGTTCTCCACGCTGGGCGTGCTGGGCATCGTCTTCGTGTCCATGGCACTCAAATCGCAGGACATCTTTGCGAACCCTGCGCTGTTGCCGGGCCTGCTGCTGCCCTTGGTGCTGGTCTATGCCCTCAACTTTGCCATCAGCACCGTGGTCGGCAAGGCCCTGTTCCCGCGCGGCGATGCCATTGCCCTGGTCTACGGCACCGTCATGCGCAACCTGTCCATCGCGCTGGCCATTGCCATGGGTGTCTTCGGCACCCAGGGCGCTGACGCCGCATTGCTGATTGCGCTGGCCTACATCGTCCAGGTCCAGGCCGCGGCCTGGTACGTCAAGCTCACCGACCGCCTGTTCGGTCCGCCGCCGGCCACCGCCAAGCCAGGGCCGGCCAAGGCGACCTGAAAGGAATCCACTGAATGTCACACACCCCCACAACCACCCCCTATGACGCCCTGGGCGGCGCAGCCGGCCTGCACCGTCTGGTGGACCGCTTCTACGAACTCATGGACGAACTGCCCGAAGCCTATGCGGCGCGCCGTATCCACCCCGAGAGCCTGGCCGGCGCCAACGAGAGCCTTTTCGAGTTTCTCTCGGGCTGGTTCGGTGGCCCCAACCTCTACATCGAGAAGAAGGGCCACCCCCGTCTGCGCATGCGACACCTGCCGTACGCCATCGGCCCGACCGAGCGTGACGAATGGATGCTGTGCATGCGCACCGCGCTGACCGAGCAGGTCGCCGACGAGCCCCTGCGCGAGCGTCTGATCAAGGTGTTTGCCGACATGGCCGACCACATGGTCAACACGCAGGGGACATCCACGGGTACCTGTGCTGGCCAGCGCCAGACCGAAGGGGAGTGCACATGTTCACACTGACGCACAACCTCAAACGCCTGTCGGTCGCCTGGGCCATCGCAATGGCCTGCGGCTTGGCCGGCGCTGCACCCGTACAGCCCGGACAGCCTCTGCCAGCCCTGCAGTTGAAGAACCAGCATGATCAGGCCTGGCAGGTGACGCCTCAGACCCGGCTGGTGATTTTTGCAGCTGGCCGCAAGGCGTCCAACCTGGTCATGGAGGTGCTGGCCCCGCAGCCCGCCGGCTTCCTGGGCTCCCGGCATGCGGTGTATCTGGCCGACATGAGCCGCATGCCCGGCTTCGTGACGCGCACCTTTGCCATGCCGGCGCTGCGCGAACAGAAGTTCGAGGTTGGTGTTTCCCTGGATGAGAAGACGCTGTCCGACTGGCCCCGAGAAGACGATGCGGTCACGCTCATTCGCCTTGAGAACGGTCGTGTGGTCAGCCATGAGTACGTCCGCACCGACGCACAGTTGAGAGCGGCTTTGGGCCTTTGACCCGTGCACATGGCACGCCAGCGAATTTCAAGGAGACAGACAGGATGGACGCATTCCAGGACCACTACCCCGAGAACGTATCGCACTGCTACGGCTGCGGCAATCGCAATGAGCATGGTCACCAGATCAAGACCGTGTGGGACGGCGATGAGACCGTCACACGGTTTCGTCCCGAGCCGTTCCACACCTCGGTGCCCGGCTTTGCCTATGGCGGTCTGATCGCCTCGCTGATCGATTGCCACAGCACCGGTACAGCGGCCGCGGCCATGTACCGCCAGGAAGGGCGGAGCATGGACTCATTGCCAGCCTTCCGCTTTGTCACCGGGTCCCTGCACGTGGACTTCCTCAAGCCAACGCCCATCGACACCGAGCTCGTCATCCGGGGCAGGGTCAAGGAAATCAAGGGCCGCAAGGTGGTTGTCGAGACCACGGTGTACGCGGGTGATGTGGCCACCGCCAGAGGTGAGGTGGTGGCGGTACAGATGCCGGAGAGCTTCGGGCAGGCTTGAGATACCGCATCCGGCAGACCCTACGAGGAGACAGAACATGGCACAGCCGAGGCAATGGGTTGAAGGTCCCCGCAGAGGCCTGATTCGAGGTGTTGGCACCCTGATGTGGGTGTTCGCCAGCATGGCGAGCGCTTGGGCGTCGAGCCCCTTGCCCCAGGTGGGTGCCACGGCACAGGAAGCACTGGCCAAGGCACCGGGGCCGGGCAAGTCCACCGCCGACCACAGCAAGTTCAAGGAACTGCAGGGTCCTTTCAAGAACGGCTCCGAGGTGACCAAGGCCTGCCTGAGCTGCCACACCGAGGCGGCCAAACAGGTGATGAACACCCGGCACTGGACTTGGGAGTACACCAACCCGGATACGGGGCAGAAGCTGGGCAAGAAGACCATGCTCAACAGCTTCTGCATCGGTGACAGATCCAACGAAGCCTTCTGCCAGAGTTGTCACGTGGGCTACGGCTGGAAGGACGACAAGTTCGACTTTCACGCCGAGAGCAAGGTCGATTGCCTGGTCTGTCACCACACCGGCGGGTACAAGAAGCCTGCGGGCATGGCCGGTGAAGTGCCCACCGAACGCACCGAGCTACCACCGGGATCCGGCAAGTTCATCGACCCGGTGGACCTGGCCATGGTGGCCCGGCACATTGGCAAGACCAGCACCGCCACCTGTGGAAGCTGCCACTACAACGGTGGCGGCGGCGATGGCGTCAAGCACGGTGACCTGGATTCTTCGCTGGACCGGGCCACGCCCGAGCTGGATGTGCACATGGCCTCCAAGGCCAGTGGAGGAGCCGGATTCACCTGCGCCACTTGCCACCAGGCCGATGGGCACCAGATCGCCGGCAGCCGCATCAGCATGACTGCGGCCGACCCGCACGGCCCCATCCTGCGCGGCGATACGGTGCATGCCGGCCGCAATGCCGCCACCTGCCAGAGCTGTCACGGCGACAAGCCCCACAAGCAACCGTCGCTGGCGGTTGGCCTGCTCAACAACCACACCAGCAAGCTGGCCTGCCAGAGTTGCCATATCCCCAGCTTCGCCCGCGGTGGCATCACCACCAAGATGGGCTGGGACTGGTCCACCGCCGGACGCCTGTCGCCACAAGGCAAGCCCATCCAGGTCAAGGACGACAAAGGCCACGTGATCTACGACAGCAAGAAGGGCGACTTCAGGTTGGGCGAGAACGTGGTGCCCGACTATGTCTGGTTCAACGGCAAGGTCACCTACACCACCCAGGAGGACAAGATCGATCCGACCCGGGTGGTCAAGATCAACACCTTCCACGGCAGCCCGGAAGATCCGGATGCGCGCATCTGGCCGGTCAAACGCTTCGAGGGTCAGCAGCCCTACGACAAGCAGCACCTGCAGCTGCTGGTGCCGCATACCGCCACGCCCGACGACACCGCCTTCTGGTTCAACTTCGACTGGCCGAAGGCCTTGAAGGCCGGTGCTGAGGCCACGGGCAAGCCGTTCAGCGGCGACTATGGTTTCGTCAAGACCGAAATGCTTTGGCCCATCACGCACATGGTTGCTCCGGCCAAAGACGTCGTGGCCTGCGCGTCCTGTCACACCAACGCCGCCCAAAGCCGGCTGGGTGATCTGCCGGGGGTCTACCTGCCTGGGCGGGACCATCACCCCTGGATCGACCGACTGGGCTGGCTGGCCGTGCTCGGTGCTGCTGCCGGCGTGCTGGTGCATGCGCTGGCCCGCGTCATGAACCGCATTCGCGATGGAAAGGGACACTGAGATGGATGCCGTCAATCCGAACGTGGACGCCAAGCCCGGGCGCATCTACCTCTACAAGCGCTATGAGCGATTCTGGCACTGGTCGCAAGCCTTGCTGGTGCTGACCATGCTGGCCACCGGCTTCGAGATCCATGGCAGCTACCAGCTGCTGGGCTTCGAGCCGGCGGTGCGCTTGCATACCCTGGCGGCCTGGGCGTTGCTGACCCTGTGGGCGTTCACCATCTTCTGGCAGTTCACCACCGGCGAATGGCGCCAGTACCTGCCGACGCACAAGAAGGTGGTCGCCATGGCCGTCTATTACAGCTGGGGCATGTTCCGTGGTGCGCCGCACCCGTTTCACAAGACGGTGCAGAAAAAGCACAACCCCTTGCAACGCCTGGCCTACCTGGCGCTGCTGGCCATGATCTCACCCCTGATCTGGGGCTCGGGCCTGCTGTACCTGTTCCGGGCAGTCTGGCCGGAGCTGGGCATTGATCGTTGGCTGACGCTGGAGTGGGTGGCCTGGGCCCATACCGCTGGTGCCTTCCTGATGCTGGCTTTCGTGGTGGTCCATGTGTACCTCACCACCACCGGCCACACCTTGACGGCACACATCAAGGCGATGATCACCGGCTGGGATGAGGTACCGGAAGACGCGTGATCAGAAGCCCAGTGTCTTGACGCCCGGCTTGAGCAGGTGGGCCGCCACATCCGCCGGCTTGGCCGGGGTCACGCCAGGGATCAGGTCGGTGGGTTGCCGGCCGGTGTTGGGCAGGTACAAGGCGCAGACCTCGACCTTGGCACCGTTCTTGATCAGCCCTTGCAGCATCTGCTGGGGGGTGACATCACGGGGTTTGAGCTTGGTGCCTTCCTTGCCGGCCACGGCCACATCACCCGCGGCGTCGCACAGCAGCACGCGCACGCTGGCTTTCTGTTCAAGGGCCTGCCCGGCGAGCACCAGGCCAGCACCCTGGGCCATGGCATTGCCGCTGTGGATGTTGACGAACAGTTCCTCGGCGTGAGCGGTACCGGCCAGCAGAAGGGAGGCAGCGGACAGAGCGATCAGATGTTTCATGCAGGGACTCCTTGAAGGTGATGCAAAAGGGGAACAAGTTTCATCAGGCATGTGACCTGATGAGTTCATTCTTCATATACTCCAATGAGTATCCATGAGAAAACGCAAGACAACGCATTTATGTCATCAGGCCTAGTGACCATGAACCCCCTTCCCTCGGACCCCGATCAACTGGAGCAGGTACGCGACGAACTGGATGTCCTCTCCGGCATGGTGCCCCTGGACGGACAGCAGCTGATCGAACTGGGCTGTGGCAATGCCCGCCTGGCTCGGTCCCTGGTGCAGCGCTTTGCAGGTTCGCAGGTGGTCGGGCTGGAGGTCGACGAGGTGCAGCATGCCCGCAACCTGGCCAAGCCGCAGGATCGCATCCAGTTCCTGGCGGGAAGCGCCCAGGCTGTGCCGTTTCCCGATGCCAGCTTTGACGGCGCGCTGATGCTCAAGTCGCTGCACCACGTGCCCTTGCAATTCATGGACGCCGCCTTGCAGGAGGTGGCCCGGGTCTTGCGGCCCGGCGCCTGGCTCTATGTCAGCGAGCCGATCTATGGTGGAGCGCTCAACGAGATCGTCCGGCTGTTCAACGATGAGGGGGTGGTGCGTCCGGCCGCGCAGGCAGCGCTGGACCGGGCGCTGGCTACCGACGCGTGGGCGCCCGCAGGCGAGCGCCGATTTGCACAGCCGGTGCGCTACGCAAGCTGGGAGGAGTTCGCGCAACGCATGCTTTACCCGACGTTTGCCGACCATGGCATCACGCCGGCGTTGGCCGAACGGGTCAAGGCTGCGTTCATGCCGCACCTCGGCCCTGAGGGTGCCCGGTTCGTGCGCCCCATGCATGTGCGCCTGTTGCGTCGACGCGCCTGACCCGCCGGTCGGTTCAGGCGTGCGGCGGTGTCTCTTCCAGCAAGGACTGCACCGCCTGGTGGTGGGTCAGGAACACACGGCCTGAGAGCTGTTCCAGGAAGTCGCTGCGCTTGAGCCGATCCATCACAGGACCCTTGACCTCGCTCAGGTGCAACTGCACACCGGTTTCTTGCAGGCGCTGGTGGATGCTGCGCAGGCTCTCCAGTGCGCTGGCGTCGATCTCGTTGACCGCGGTGCATTGCAGCACCACGTGTCGCACATCCGGTCGGCTGGCCAGCTCGGCGCCGATGCGGTCTTCAAGGTATCGGGCATTGGCAAAGAACAGGCTCTCGTCCACCCGCAAGCCCAGGATGTGCGGGTGCGTGAGCACCTCGTGGCGAAGCACGTTGCGGTAGTGCTCGGTCCCCGGCACGTTGCCGACCACCGCGATGTGCGGTCGGCTGCTGCGCCAGATGTGCAGCGCCAGCGAAGCGATCACGCCCACCATCAGCCCGCTGACCAGGTCCACCAGCAGCGTGACGGCAAAGGTCAGTGCCTGCGCCGCGAAGTCGGCACGCGAATAGCGCCAGGTGCGGCCGAAGCTGCCGAAATCCAGCAGGCTGCCCAAGGCCATCAGGATGGTGGCGGCCAGCACCGCCAGTGGCAGGTGGTGCAGCCAGGGTGTGAAAAACAGCGCCGTGATGCCCAGCAGCACCGCGGTCAGCAGACCGGCCGCCGGTGTGCGCGCACCAGCGTCGTGCAGCACCGCCGACCGCGAAAAGCTGGCGCCCACGGCGTGTGCGCCGGTCAGACCGGCCGCGAGGTTGGCTGCGCCCATCGCGCGCATCTCGGCATCGCTGTCCACCCGCTCGCGCCGCCTGGCGGCAAAGGTCTGCGCGATCGAAATCTGCTCGACAAAGGTCAGCATGGCGATCAGCAGCGCCGGCAGCAGCAGCGCCTGCAATGTGCTGGCGGACGCGCCGAGCAGGCTCCCCAGCGCCAGGCCCGGCAAGCCCTGCGGCACGGTGCCCACCACCGCCACACCCTGATTGGCCCAGTCTCGGGTCTGTGCGATGGCGATGAAACCGACCAGGATCAGCAGCGGCGCAGCCTTGACCAGGAGGTCGGCCGCACCCTGCGGCAAACCCAGTCGGCGCAGCAACCGCTGGAGGAAGTGGCGCGATGCCCACAGGCCCAGCAGGGCGGCCAGCCCTACCGCTCCGGTGAGCCCGTGCATTTCACCGCGCTGCCACCAGAGACTTTGCACAAACACCCAAAGGTTCTCGCTGCGCAGGGGTGTGCCCAGCAGGTGGGGCAACTGGCTCATGACGATCAGCAGGCCCGAGGCGGTGACAAAGCCCGAAAGCACCGGGGCACTCAGGAAGCCGGCGATGAAGCCCATGCGCAACAGCCCCATCACCAGCAGCATGGCGCCGACCAGCACCGCCAACAGCAGCGAGGCGGCAATGAAGTCGGCGCTGCCGGTCGCGACCACGCCACCGACGGCCGCCAGCGACATGATGGAGCGCAGGGCGGCGGGACCGGCGGCCAGCACCGGGCTGCTGCCCATGAGGGCATAGATCACCAGCGGCAGCATGCTGGCGTACAGACCGGTGACCGCCGGCATGCCCGCCAGCAGCGCATAGGCCAGGCTTTGCGGGATCAGCAGCAGCGTCACCACCGCGGCGGCGGTGGCATCGCCTGCGGCGTGCTGCCGCCCATAGCTGCCCGACCAGCGCAGGATGGGGAACCAGTCGAGCAAACGCGGTGGCATGGATTCAGACGGGGGCGTTGGCGGCCTCGGTGTGGATCACCCCGCCACCCAGGCAGACCTCGCCGTCGTACAGCACCGCGCTCTGACCCGGGGTCACGGCCCACTGCGGCTCGGCAAAGCGCAGGGTGAAGCCGGTGTTGTCCAGTGCCAGTGTGCAAGGCGCGTCGCTTTGCCGGTAGCGGGTCTTGGCCGCAATCTGCTGGACCGCCGGGGCCTGGCCCGCGACCCAGCTCACGTCCCCGGCGCGCAGCGCGGGCGACATCAACCAGGGGTGATCGTGCCCCTGTACCACCCACAGGGTGTTCTTCTCCACGTCCTTGCGCGCCACGAACCAGGGCTCGTGCTCGCTGCCACCTTTCTGTGCACCCTTGGCCTTCACACCGCCGATGCCCAGGCCCTGGCGCTGGCCCAGGGTGTAGAAGGACAGGCCCACGTGCTGGCCGATGGTGCGGCCGCTGGGGTCTTTGATCGGCCCCGGCTCCTTGCTGATGTAGCGGTTGAGGAAGTCGCGGAACGGCCGCTCGCCGATGAAGCAGATGCCGGTGCTGTCCTTCTTCTTCGCATTCGGCAGCTTGATTTCGCTCGCGATGCGGCGCACCTCGGTCTTGGGCAGTTCACCGACCGGAAACATGGTTTTCGACAACTGCGCCTGGTTGAGGCGGTGCAGGAAGTAGCTCTGGTCCTTCAGCGGGTCCAGGCCCTTGAGCAGTTCGTGCGTCCCTGTCGCCCCGTTGAAGCGCACGCGGGCGTAGTGGCCGGTAGCGATCTTCTCGGCGCCCAGGCGCATCGCATGATCAAGGAAAGCCTTGAACTTGATCTCGGCGTTGCACAGGATGTCCGGGTTGGGTGTGCGGCCGGCCTGGTACTCGCGCAGGAACTCGGCAAACACGCGGTCCTTGTACTCGGCAGCAAAGTTCACATGCTCGATGTCGATGCCGATCACGTCGGCCACGCTGGCGGCGTCCAGCCAGTCCTGTCGGCTGGAGCAGTACTCACTGTCATCGTCATCTTCCCAGTTCTTCATGAAGATGCCGATGACCTCGTACCCCTGCTGCTTGAGCAGGTAGGCGCTCACCGCGGAGTCCACGCCCCCGCTCAATCCCACCACGACACGTTGCTTGTTTGCCATGCCGCGGATTATCCCTGCGACCGGATTGCCGCGTGCGGGACGGCCATGCTCGAAATATTTCAAGACCACGTACACACCGTTCGAACCCTCTGGCCCGGTGTCAGGACTACAGTTGCCTGCTGACACCAGATCGTGTTTGCCCTGCCAGTGACGCCATGTCCCGCCTGCCCACCCTGTTCATCTCCCACGGCTCCCCGACGTTTGCACTCGAACCCGGCCAGGCCGGACCGGCCCTCGCCGCGCTGGGCAAGACCTTGCCCCGACCCAAGGCCATTCTGGTCGTGTCCCCGCACTGGATGACCCGAGAGCCAAGGGTGGCCACCACGCCGCGGCCGCAGACCATCCACGACTTCGGCGGCTTTCCGCCGGCGCTCTATCAGTTGCAGTACCCGGCCCCCGGAGCCCCCGAGGTGGCCCAGCGCGCCATCGATCTGCTGCGAGCGGCCGGTTACCCAGCCGAGCCCGACGCGCAATGGGGCCTGGATCACGGGGCCTGGGTGCCCCTGCTGCACCTGCTGCCCCAGGCCGACGTGCCGGTGTTCCAGGTGTCGCTGCCTGCGCGCCTGGATGGCGAACGCGCTTACGCCTACGGCCAGGCCCTGGCACCTCTGGCTGACGAGGGGGTGCTGGTCATCGGCTCCGGCAGCCTGACGCACAACCTCTATGAGGTGCGCTTCGATGCCCCTGACGCCTCGGCTGAGGCCTATGCGCTGGAATTTGTTCACTGGATCCAGACGGTGCTCAACGCCCGCGACCATGTCCGGCTGCAGCAGACCATGACCTTGGCGCCCCAGGCCCAGCGCGCCCACCCCATGCCGGAGCATCTCTGGCCGCTGATGGTGGCGGCCGGTGCGGCAGGCGCTGATGTGCCCGCCACGCGCATCGAGGGCGGCATGACGCACGGTGTGCTGAGTATGGATGCCTACCGGTTTGGTGAGCTGAACGTTCCCGACCCCGTGGCGGCTTGAGCCTGGCGCTGCGCCGTGGCCATGGCACACTGCCGTCACCATGCTGCGCATTCTTCTGGCCGACGTCGAGTTCACCGCCATCCGCGCACAAGGCGCTGGCGGTCAGAACGTCAACAAGGTGTCCAACGCGGTTCACCTGCGTTTTGACGTGCGTGCCTCGCACCTGCCCGAGGCGGTCAAGGCACGGCTGCTCTCACGCGCCGACCACCGCATCAGCGAGCAGGGTGTCATCGTCATCAAGGCCCAGAGCCACCGCAGCCTGGAGCTGAACCGGGCCGACGCACTGGCCCGTTTGCAGGCGCTGGTGGACGCCGCGGCCCACGTGCCCAAGACGCGCAAGGCCACCCGTCCCACGCTGGCCTCGCGGCAGCGTCGGCTGGCGGGCAAGGCCAGCCGTTCCCAGATCAAGCAGGGACGAAGCGCCGTCCGCGGCATCGACTGAGCGCGCCCGGGATCCTCAGCTTGCGTGATAGACCGTCAAGTCGGTCAGTACCGTTTCCAGTGGAAAGCGTTGGCCATTCAGGTGGTCCTGTACGCACCGCCATACCAAGGGGCTGCGGTGTCGCTGGCTGCTGGCCTGGATCTCTGCCGGGGTGAGCCATAGCGTGCGAACGATGCCCTGATCCAGAGCCCGCCCGTCTTCAAACCGACCCAGTTCACCGGTATAGGCAAAGCGCAGGTAGGTGACGTCCTCACCGGTGCTGTCGCGCTGAAACCGCGACAGATAGATACCCACCAGCGCCGAGGGCTGGAAGTGGAACGCGGTTTCCTCCAGCGCCTCACGCACCACGCCCTGCTCGGGGCTCTCCCCGGGATCCAGATGCCCCGCGGGGTTGTTCAGTCGCAGGCCCTCGGGCGTCTCTTCTTCCACCAGCAGATAGCGGCCGTCGCGCTCGATGATGGCGGCCACGGTCACGCTGGGTTTCCATCGCATGTTCATATTTTTTGCTTTATGAAAAATAAATATCAACAAGCACCAATGTTGTGCGAGCATGAATCGGCACCACAAAGGCATCACATCTGCAAACCATTGTCGCCCAAGGATTTTCTGGCAGGGTTGACCCGATCCGGTGGATACGGGCTTTCGGGTAAGCTGACACCGATCTTTCAATGTCCCGAGCGAGGAGACAGACATGCTGACAGGCGCACCCACCGCAGGCGCGGTGGGCCAGACCCATATCGCCCTCACGCCAGTGAGGGCCTTGGAACACCATCTCGGAGTGGCCAGCGGTCACCGCCGGGTTCCCCTCATCCTTTCCTGACATTCCTGACCTGAGGACTTGCCCATGACGACTGGAGCATCGACCGACCACGCCATGCCCACGCCGCAGCGCATTGGCGTGCCGCGCGAAATCTTTCCCGGCGAAAAGCGGGTGGCGACCGTACCCGATGTGGTGACCAAGCTGGTCAAACTCGGTTTTCAGGTGGTGGTGGAGCAGGGCGCCGGCGACTTGGCCGATGTGAGTGACGACGCCTACCGCGAAGCGGGCGCCAGCATCGCCGGCTCGGCCGCCGAGCTGTGGAACGGTGCCGATATCGTCTTCAAGGTGCGCCCGCCGACCACTGAAGAAGTGACGCTGATGCGCGCGGGCCAGACCCTGATCGGGTTCGTCTGGCCGGCCCAGAACCCCGACCTGATGCAGCAGCTGGCGGCGAAGAAGGTCACGGTGCTGGCCATCGACTGCCTGCCGCGCACGCTCAGTCGCGCGCAGAAGATGGACGCGCTGACCTCGATGGCTGGCGTCAGCGGCTACCGCGCCGTGGTCGAGGCGGCCAACGCCTTCGGCCGCTTCTTCAACGGCCAGATCACCGCCGCGGGCAAGGTGCCGCCGGCCAAGGTGTTCATCGCCGGCGCCGGTGTGGCCGGTCTGGCCGCCATCGGCGCGGCCGCCAGCCTGGGCGCCATCGTGCGCGCCAACGACACGCGCGCCGAGGTGGCCGACCAGGTGGTCTCGCTCGGTGGCGAGTTCGTCAAGGTCGACTACGAGGAAGAAGGCTCGGGCGGTGGCGGCTATGCCAAGGTCATGAGCGAAGGCTTCCAGGCCGCGCAGCGCGAGATGTACGCGCAGCAGGCGCGCGAGGTGGACATCATCATCACCACCGCGCTGATCCCCGGCAAGCCGGCCCCCAAGCTGATCACTGCCGAGATGGTCAAGAGCATGAAGCCCGGCAGCGTGATCGTCGACATGGCGGCGGAGCAGGGCGGCAACTGCGAACTGACCGAACCCGGCAAGGCCGTCGTGAAGCACGGCGTCACCATCGTCGGCTACACCGATCTGGCCTCGCGCATGGCGCGCCAGTCGTCCACCCTGTACGGCACCAACCTGTTCCGCCTGACCGAGGAGCTGTGCAAGACCAAGGACGGCGTCATCAACGTCAACATGGGTGACGACGCGATCCGTGGCCTGACGGTGATCAAGGACGGCGAGATCACCTGGCCAGCCCCGCCGCTGGCCCCGGCCGCGCCCAAGCCGGCGGCCAAGCCCGCCGCTGCCGCGGCCGAGAAGAAGGGCGGCCACGGCCATGGCAGCAGCGGCCCGTTGCCGGCCAAAACGCTGGCTATCGTGTTCGGTCTGGGCGCGCTGGCCTTCTGGGCCATCGGTGCCTACGCGCCGGCGGCCTTCCTGGGCCACTTCACGGTCTTCGTGCTGGCCTGCTTCATCGGCTACATGGTGGTCTGGAACGTCACGCCTGCGCTGCACACGCCGCTGATGAGCGTGACCAACGCCATCTCCAGCATCATCGTCATCGGGGCGCTGGTGCAGATCCTGCCGCCCGAGGCCGGCACCAACGGGCGACCCGATGCGCTCATCCAGTGGCTGGCCTTTGCCGGCATCGTGCTGACCGCGGTCAACATGTTCGGTGGCTTTGCCGTCACCCGCCGCATGCTCGACATGTTCCGCAAATAAGCCCCCTGACCAGAAAGCCAAGAGACACCCATGACCTCCAGCCTGGCCACGGTCGCCTACCTCGGCGCCGCCATCCTCTTCATCCTCAGCCTGGGTGGCCTGTCCAACCCGGAAACGTCGCGACGCGGCAACCTCTACGGCATCATCGGCATGACGCTGGCGGTGCTGGCCACCATCTTCGGCCCGCGCGTTTCGCCGGCCGGCATTCCCTGGATCGTCGGGGCGCTGGTTGTCGGCGGCAGCATTGGTCTGTACGCCGCGAAAACGGTCAAGATGACCCAGATGCCCGAGCTGGTGGCGCTGATGCACAGCCTGGTCGGCCTGGCGGCCTGCCTGGTGGGCTTTGCCAGCTATGTGGATACCTCGATCCAGTACACCGGGGCCGAAAAGGTCATCCACGAAGTCGAGATCTACGTGGGCATCCTGATCGGTGCGGTCACCTTCTCGGGTTCGCTGATCGCCTTCGGCAAGCTCAACGGCAAGATCGGCGGCAAGCCGCTGCTGCTGCCGGCGCGCCACTGGCTCAACCTGATCGCGCTGCTGGTGGTGATCTGGTTCGGCGGTGAATTCGTGCGCGCCGAGACCGTGGCCGACGGCATGACGCCGCTGATCATCATGACCGTGCTGGCCCTGCTGTTCGGCATCCACATGGTGATGGCCATAGGTGGCGCCGACATGCCTGTGGTGGTGTCCATGCTCAACAGCTATTCCGGCTGGGCGGCTGCGGCTACCGGCTTCATGCTGGGCAACGACCTGTTGATCGTCACCGGCGCACTGGTGGGCTCCTCCGGTGCCATCCTGAGCTACATCATGTGCAACGCGATGAACCGCAACTTCATCAGCGTGATTGCCGGCGGTTTCGGTGGAGGTGCGCCTGCCGCGCCCAAGGCCGATGGCGCCGCCGCCGAGCCGAAGGGCGAAGTGGTGCCGGTCAGCGCTGCCGAGACCGCCGAGCTGCTGCGCGACGCCAAGAGCGTGATCATCGTGCCCGGCTATGGCATGGCCGTGGCGCAGGCCCAGCACACCGTCAACGAGATCGTCAAAACCCTGCGCGACAAGGGGGTGACCGTGCGCTTCGGCATCCACCCGGTGGCTGGCCGCATGCCCGGCCACATGAACGTGCTGCTGGCCGAAGCCAAGGTGCCCTACGACATTGTGCTGGAGATGGACGAGATCAACGAGGACTTCCCGGACACCGACGTGGCCATGGTCATCGGCGCCAACGACATCGTCAACCCGGCGGCCCAGGACGACCCGACCAGCCCGATCGCCGGTATGCCGGTGCTGGAGGTCTGGAAGGCCCGAACCAGCATCGTCATGAAGCGCTCCATGGCCAGCGGCTACGCGGGCGTGGACAACCCGCTGTTCTACAAGGACAACAACCGCATGCTGTTCGGCGACGCCAAGAAGATGCTCGACGAGGTCCTGGTGGCCCTGAAGGGCTGAGCGGATGGGTTCGGGGCTGGTACTGCTGTTTCTGTAGCGTGGTTCCGGCCCCGGAAATCAGATTAGAGAGTGCAGTCAGTTTCCGGTCAGGGTAAAACACGATCTGCAACATCTTCGGCAGCCGCAATAATGCGCGGTTGCCGTCCGATGGGACCGCACCCCTGTCCATAACCACGGAGATCCGAATGACCGCAGCAACGGCTGACCGCCCCTGGCTGGGCGCCTATCCGCAGGGTGTTCCTGCCGACATCAATGTCGACCAGTACCCCTCGCTGGTTCACCTGATGGAGGAGAGCTTCGGCAAGTTCGCCAGCCGGCCGGCCTACAGCTTCATGGGCAAGGAACTGACTTACGCGCAGGTGGACAGCCTGTCGCAGGCCTTTGCCGCCTACCTGCAGGGCCTGGGGCTGGTCAAGGGCGATCGCGTCGCCATCATGATGCCCAACGTGCCGCAGTACCCAGTGGCGGTCGCGGGCATCCTGCGCGCCGGCATGGTGGTGGTCAACGTCAACCCACTTTACACCGCCCGGGAACTGGAGCACCAGCTCAAGGACTCGGGTGCCAAGGCCATCGTCATCATCGAGAACTTTGCCCACACGCTGGAGCATTGCATCGCGCACACGCCGGTCAAGCACGTGGTGCTGGCCGCCATGGGTGATCTGCTGGGCCTGCTCAAGGGCAGCATCGTCAACTACGTGGTGCGCAACGTCAAGAAGATGGTGCCCGCCTTCAACCTGCCGCAGGCCGTGCGCTTCAATGAAGCCATCGCCCGCGGCACCAAAGGCAGCTTCAAACGCCCCGAACTCAAGGCCGATGATGTCGCGGTGCTGCAGTACACCGGCGGCACCACCGGAGTCTCCAAAGGTGCCGTGCTGCTGCACCGCAATGTGATCGCCAACGCGCTGCAGTCCGAGGCCTGGAACGACCCGGTCATGAAGCAGGTGCCGGCAGGCGAACAGCCCACCAGCGTCTGCGCCTTGCCGCTGTATCACATCTTCGCCTTCACGGTGAACATGGTCCTGGGTCTGCGCACGGGCGGCAAGGTGATCCTGATTCCCAATCCCCGGGATCTGCCCGCCGTGCTCAAGGAGCTGTCCAAGCACACCTTCCACAGCTTCCCGGCGGTGAACACCCTGTTCAACGGCCTGGCCAACCATCCGGACTTCAACACCGTCAACTGGAAGAACCTCAAGGTATCGGTCGGGGGGGGCATGGCGGTGCAGGGTGCCGTGGCCAAGCTCTGGCTGGACAAGACCGGTTGCCCCATCTGCGAGGGCTATGGCCTGTCGGAAACCAGCCCGTCGGCCAGTTGCAACCCGGTGACGACCACCACGTTCACCGGGACGATTGGTGTGCCCTTGCCCAACACCTGGATGAAATGCGTCGACGACGACGGCAAGGAAGTGCCTCAGGGGCAGGCCGGCGAGATCGCCATCAAGGGCCCACAGGTCATGGCCGGCTACTGGCAGCGTCCGGATGAAACCGCCAAGGTCATGCTGCCCGATGGCTATTTCAAGACCGGCGACATCGGCATCATGGATGAGCGCGGTTTCTTCAAGATTGTCGACCGCAAGAAGGACATGGTGTTGGTCAGCGGGTTCAACGTCTACCCCAACGAGGTGGAAGACGTCGTCGCCCAGTTGCCCGGTGTGATGGAGTGTGCGGTCGTTGGGGTGCCGGACGAGAAGTCCGGCGAAGCCGTCAAGCTCGTCATTGTGAAAAAGGATGCGGCGCTGACCGAAGCCCAGGTGCGTGACTTCTGCAAGGAAAACCTCACCGGTTACAAACAGCCGAAAATCATTGAGTTCCGCACCGAATTGCCGAAAACACCGGTAGGCAAGATCCTGCGGCGTGAGTTGCGGGACAAGAAGTGATGACGGGACACCCGGCGGGTTGCTGACCCTGCCCAAGGCCCGGCATTCGCCGGGCCTTTTGTTTTTTGGGCGTCATGCCCGCTGTCAATGCCAAGGAGGTCTGTCCCATGGGTCGAAAAATTGCCGTGATCAGCGCCCTGCAAGAGGAGCTGTCCGAGATCCTGCAACTCATGCCAGACGAGCAGCGGGTACCCATCGGTGGACGCACTTTCTGGCAGGGCCATCTGCAGGACCACGACGTGGTCGCAGTGCTCTCCGGCATCGGCAAGGTGGCGGCGGCCACCACCACGGCCGTCTTGCTGGAGCGCTTCGAGCCCGAGATGGTCATCGTCACGGGGGTGGCCGGCGGTCTGTCCATGGACGCCTCGGTCGGTGACATCGTCGTGGGGACCGGTTTTTCGCAGCACGACATGGATGCCTCGCCCCTGTTCCAGCGCTGGGAGATGCCGGGCTACGGACGCAGCCGCTTCGATGCCGACCCGGTGCTGGTGCAGGTGCTCCAGGAGGCGGCCAAGGATGCGGTGACGTGGCTGCCCAAGCTGCTGGATGCCCAGACCATGACCGAACTGGGATTGCACAGGCCGCATGTCCATCAGGGTGACATCATCACCGGGGACCGTTTCATCTCGACGGCGGCCGATAGCAACGCCCTGCGCGCCGCGTTCCCCGAGGCCTGGGCGGTGGACATGGAAACGGCGGCGGTGGCGCAGGTCTGTCACGACCACGGCATACCCTTCGGCGCCGTTCGCGTCGTCTCGGACCGCGCCGACGAGGAAGCGCACGTCGACTTTCAGCACTTCCTCAACCAGGTCGCCCGTCACTACAGCGCACGCATCGTGCGCAAAGCCCTCAATCTGCTGTGAACCCGACGCTGGGGGCAACGACCCGCGCAGCGTGGGGGCATCATTTCGACCGCAGCGCAGGGCCGCCCCAAGCAAGGTCAGCCCCCTTGGGGGGCAGCGACCCGCGCAGCGGCGGAGCGTGGGGGCACTACTTCAACCAGCCACGCTTTCGGAAGTAGAGCATCGGCCCCAGTGCCGACAGCACCATCAGCCCCAGCGCAAAGGGATAGCCCCATTTCTGGCTCAGTTCGGGCATGTACTGGAAGTTCATGCCGTACACGCTGGCGATCAGCGTCGGCGGCAGCAGCGCCACACTGGCCACCGAGAAGATCTTGATGATCTTGTTCTGATTGATGTTGATGAAACCGACGGTGGCGTCCATCAGGAAGTTGATCTTGTCGAACAGGAAGGCGGTGTGGCCGTCCAGCGAGTCCAGGTCGCGCAGGATCTGGCGGGCGTCCTCGAACTGTTCGGCGCTGAGCATCCGGCTGCGCATCATGAAGCTGACCGCGCGTCGCGTGTCCATTACGTTGCGCCGGATGCGCCCGCTCATGTCCTCGTGGCGGGCGATGGCGGCCAGCACCTCGCTGGCCTTGTTGTCCGTCACGTCGCCAGCGAGGACCTGACGGCTGACGTTTTCCAGATCATCGTAGATGTCCTCCAGCGTGTCGGCGCAGTATTCCGCGTCGGCGTCGAAGAGCATCAGCAGCACATCCTTGGCGTCGTCGATCAGCCCTGGCATGCGGCGCGCGCGCATGCGCAGCAGGCGGAACACGGGCACATCCTCGTCGTGGATCGAGAACAGCACCCCTCGGCTCTTGAGGGCGTCGTTGTGCTCATTGAGGATGAAGGCCACGCGGATCGCCCTCGGGTCATCCTCGTCATCGATCAGGAAGTCCGAGCGGATGTGCAGTTCGCCGTTGTCTTCCTCGAAGAACCGGGCCGATTCCTCGATGTCCTCGTCCATCGCGTCTTCCGGGATGGACAGGCCGAAGTGCTGCTTGACCCAGCGCCGCTCCTCGGTGGTGGGTGCTTCCAGATCCACCCAGATGGGTTTGAACCGGGTCAGCTCCTCGAGCGACTCGATCTCTTCCTGAAACAGGCGGCCATTGGCCAGGGTGAAGACGTTGAGCATGACAGCGCTCCCGACAGGGAAGGGGGGACGACCAGGGGTGAGGCCTTGGCCTCGGGCGGTGTGAGGCGGTGCTTTCAGTCGGCCGGTCACCCATGTCCAGTCACCGATGGTGCGCTGTTCAGCAGGGGCCGGGAGCGACTGAAAGCACGCAACTGGGGGGCGTGCTTTCCATATCGGAACTCCGGATTGCAGAATGTGGTCGAATTATGGCACTGCCGTGGCCGTCTGGCGCCCTGGCGCCACGCATTCGCATGACACACCACACACTTCCGCCGCGGCGCGAGCTGGCCCTGCTGCTGACCATTGCCGGCATCCAGTTCACCCACATCCTCGACTTCATGATCATGATGCCGCTGGGGCCGCAGTTCACCCGGCTGTTCGGCATCAGCGACGCCCAGTTCGGCCTCCTGGTGTCGGCGTACACCCTGTCGGCAGGGGTGTCGGGCCTGGCCGCCGCCACCTACGTGGACCGCTTTGACCGCAAGCACCTGCTGCTCGTGCTCTACACCCTGTTCGCGCTGGCCACGCTGGCCTGCGGTCTGGGGCCCGGCTACGGTTTCCTGATGGCGGCCCGCATCGCCGCCGGTCTGTTCGGTGGCGTGCTCTCGGCGCTGTCGCAGACCATCGTGGCCGATGTGGTGCCCTTCGAGCGACGCGGGCGCGCCATGGGCATCGTCATGTCCTCGTTCTCCTTCTCGACAGTGGCGGGTGTCCCCATCGGCCTGTTCCTCGCCGCTCACCTGAACTGGCAGGCGCCCTTCATCGGCATTGCCCTGCTCAGTGGCCTGCTGGCCCTGGCGGCGGCACTGACCATGCCCGCGCTGTCGCATCACCTCAGGGCCGGCCACCGGCCCTCGGTCTGGCGGGGCATCGGGCGGGTACTGGCCCAACGCAACCATCAGCGCGCCTTTGCGTTTTCGGCCACGCTGATGTTCGCCGGTTTCATGGTGATCCCCTTCATCACCATCTACATGCAGGCCAATGTCGGCCTCAGCACCGAGCAGATTCCCTACCTCTACCTGTGCGGCGGCTGTGCCACGCTGCTGACGGCGCGTCTGTTTGGTCGTCTGACCGACCGGCTGGGCAAGGTCCGCGTGTTCTCCTGGATGGCGGCGGCCGTGGTCGTTCCATTGCTGGCGACCACCTTGCTGCCCGCCTCCCCGCTGTGGGCGGCCTTGCTGGTGTCAACCCTGCTGTTCGTGTGCATGAGTGGCCGGATGATCCCGGGCATGGCCATCCTGACCTCGGCAGCCGATCCGGCGCAGCGCGGCACCTTCATGGCACTCAATGCGGCCGTGCAGTCGGCCGGCATGGGTTTGGCCTCGCTGCTGGCGGGCTGGATCATCGGCCGCAACGCGCTCGGGCAGGTGACCCACTACTGGGTGGCTGGCCTCATTGGCGCTGCGGCGAGCCTGCTGACCATTGTCATGGCGCGCCGGCTGGTGATGCACGGCGCTGTGCAGGCCTCGCCTCATCGTCCCTGAGCACCGGTTCCGGGTTCTCAGACGAATACCCAGGTACACCTTCTTTCGCTTTGTTGCGCTGCAAGCTTGCGCCTTCCCGCGTTCGCGGGCATAGTGGATTCACGGCTACCCGTGACCGTCGGGTGGGCCCTCAATCCGACCCGGCGGTGTGTGTCAACCCGGAGCATAAGGAGGCTCTTTTATGAACCTGACGATCAGCGGTCACCATCTCGAAGTCACCCCCGCGCTGCGCGGCTACGTCACTTCCAAGCTCGAGCGCATTTCCCGTCATTTTGACCAGGTCGTCGATATCAAGGTCCTGCTGACCGTGGACAACCTCAAGGAGAAAGACCAACGCCAGCGTGCCGAATGCAACATCCACGTCAAGGGCAAGGACCTGTTCGCAGAGAGTGCGCACGCCGATCTGTATGCCGCCGTGGATGAACTGGCCGACAAGCTGGACCGTCAGGTGCTGCGCTACAAGGACAAGGCGCAGGACCACCATCACGACTCGGCCAAGCGCATGATGTGACCGATGTCACAGGCGATCGCTGACCGCCTGTGACAACATGTTGCGATGCAACAAGCCGCTTGAAAAGTCAAGCGGCTTTTTTGTGCCCGACGTCTAGTCAAGAACAGTCAACTGGGCATAATTTGCGGTCCGAGAGGCCCACATGAACCGACTTTCCGCCATATTGCCACCCGCACAGGTGCAGGTTTGCGTTGACGCCACGAGCAAGAAACGCGCGTTCGAAGAAGCAGGTCTGCTGTTCGAAACCCTTCACGGTCTGAACCGGGCCCTGATCACCGACAGCCTGTTTGCCCGCGAGCGCCTGGGCTCCACCGGTCTTGGCCACGGGGTGGCCATTCCGCACGGCCGCATCAAGGGGCTCAAGCAGCCGCTGGCCGCCGTGTTCCAGCTCGCCAGCCCCATCGGATTCGACGCGCCCGATGAATTGCCGGTGCAACTGATGATCTTCCTGCTGGTGCCTGAGGCGGCCACGCAGAAGCATCTCGAGATCCTGTCGGAAATTGCCGAACTGCTCAGCGACAGCGCGCTGCGTGAACAGCTCAAGACCTCCACCGACGCTTCCGTGCTGCACGGACTGATTGCCGGCTGGCAGTCGGCTCACGCCGCGGCATGAAGCCCACCGTCGTCAGCGCCGACGTTCTCTTCGAAGATCACCGCGATGCCCTGAAGTGGCAATGGGTGGCCGGTCTGGGTGCATCGGAGCGGCGCTTTGACGAAGTGGCAGTCCGCCAGGCGCGATCCGGCGCCGATCTGGTGGGTTACCTGAACTACATCCACCCCTACCGCGTGCAGGTGCTGGGCGAGCGCGAGGTGCGCTACCTCAGCAGTGACAGCGAGGACGACAACCGCCGCCGGGTCGCGCGCATCGTGACGCTGGAGCCGCCGGTGCTGGTGGTGGGCGATGGCCAGCCGGTGCCCGAGGCGGTGCGGGCCATGTGCGAGCGGGCCCAGATCCCGATGTTTGCCTCGCCCGAGCCGGCGGCCTTCGTGATCGATGTGCTGCGGGCCTACCTTTCGCGCCACTTTGCCGACCGCGCCACCATGCACGGAGTCTTCATGGACATCCTGGGCATGGGGGTGCTGATCACCGGTGAGTCCGGGCTGGGCAAGAGCGAACTGGGGCTGGAGCTGATCTCCCGCGGCCATGGCCTGGTGGCCGATGACGCGGTCGACCTCTACCGCATCAACCAGACCAGCATCGAGGGCCGCTGCCCCGAGTTGTTGCAGAACCTGCTGGAGGTGCGGGGCATCGGTCTGCTGGACATCAAGGCCATCTTCGGTGAGACCGCCGTGCGCCGGAAGATGCGCCTGCAACTGATCGTGCATCTGGTGCGCAAGGAAACCATGGAGCGCGACTACGAGCGCATGCCCCATGAGCCCCTTTACCAGGATGTGCTGGGGGTCCCTGTCCGCAAGGCGGTGATCCAGGTGGTGGCCGGTCGCAACATCGCCGTGCTGGTGGAGGCGGCGGTGCGCAACACCATCCTGCAGATGCGCGGCATCGACACCTACCAGGAGTTCGTGGCGCGCCACCGCGCCGCCATGTCCCGCGGCGAGTGACGCAGCGGCCGGTCGATCGGCCTCAGGTTCCGGATGCTCAGCGCGGCCCGCTGGTGCCGCGATGCGGGCAATTGGTCTTGCTGCAGCTGGCGTAGAGCGACAACGCGTGCTCTTGAAGCACGAACCCCCTGGACTTGGCCACCTGCTGCTGGCGCTTCTCGATCTCCGGATCGAAAAACTCCTCCACCCGACCGCAGTCGAGGCACACCAGGTGGTCATGGTGCTGCCCCTGATTCAGCTCATAGACTGCCTTCCCGGATTCGAAGTTGCTGCGCGTCAGCAGCCCCGCCTGTTCGAATTGCATCAGCACGCGGTACACCGTGGCCAGACCGATGTCCGAACGTTCATCGAGCAAGGTGCGGTACACGTCCTCTGCCGTCATGTGCCGCTGCTTCGCGTTCTGGAAGACTTCCAGGATCTTCAGCCGCGGCAGCGTGGCCTTCAGGCCGGTGCTCTTGAGTTCTTCGATGTTGGACATGGCAGGATCGGAAGTGGGCGGTGGCGGAGCGTGTCCTGAGCCGAGCGGCTTTGGGCACCCCAAGGCTACAATGGCCGGATCATATCGCCAGCGCACGCTGCCTGTGCCATCGACCACCTGCCGGTGGGGCCTTCAGCGTGTGCCCAACTGGTCCGACGCATGCCGAATCTTCCGATCCACCGTACCGGCGGGCACACACCGGGACGCCTTGCAGGCCGCCTGGCCCTGATCCTGGTCACCGTCGCACTGGGCGCCTGCTCTTCTGTGCGGGAGCGCCTGCCCGATGTGTCCGCGACCATCATCACACCCTACAAGATCGACATCGTGCAGGGCAACGTGGTCACCCGCGAACAGGCCGAGGTGCTCAAGCCGGGCATGGCGCGGGCCCAGGTCCGGGACATCCTGGGGACCCCGCTGGTGGCCAGTGTCTTCCACGCCAACCGATGGGACTATGTCTTCACGTTTTCCCGTCAGGGCCAGGAGCCGCAGCGGCGCCGGCTGACGGTGTTCTTCAAGGATGACGTGCTGGAGAAGGTCGATGCCGACCCGCTCCCGTCCGAGACCGAGTTCGTCGCTTCGTTGGACGTCAGGCGTCGCCCGGGCAAGGCGCCAGCCCTGGAGGCCACACCCGAGCAGCTCAAGAACTTCGCCGAGCGCAATGCCGCCTCGCCGGCATCCTCGGCGCCCGCACCGGCAGCCCCTTCCACCAGCTACCCCCCCCTGGAATCCCCCGGAGTCAGTCGATGAATGCCCCGTCCCAGAAGCCGCACCGCGTGTGCATTGCCGGTGCCAGTGGCCGCATGGGCCGCATGCTCATCGAAGCGGTCCTGGCCAGCGACGATTGTGTGCTGTCGGGCGCGCTGGACGTACCGGGCAGCCCAGCCGTCGGGCAGGATGCCGGCGCGTTTGCCGGCAAGCTCACCGGGATTGCCATCACCGATGACCTGGCCCAAGGCCTCGCCGCCAGCGACGTTCTGATCGACTTCACCCGTCCGGAGGGCACCATGGCCCACCTGCGCGCATGCGCCGCGCATGGCGTCGGGCTGGTGATCGGCACCACTGGATTTTCGCAGGAGCAGAAGGCCGAGATCGCCGAAGCGGCGAAGCAGGTGCCCGTCATGATGGCGCCCAACATGAGCGTGGGGGTCAATGTCACCCTCAAGCTTTTGCAGATGGCGGCCAAGGCCCTGTCCACCGGGTACGACATCGAAATCATCGAGGCCCATCACCGTCACAAGGTGGACGCCCCCAGCGGCACCGCCCTCAAGATGGGCGAGGTCATCGCCGAGGCGCTCGGTCGGGACCTGAAGGATTGCGCAGTGTACGCCCGCGAGGGTGTGACGGGCGAACGCGATCCTTCCTCCATCGGGTTTGCCACCATCCGGGGCGGTGACATCGTGGGGGACCACACGGTGCTGTTTGCCGGCACGGGCGAGAGGATCGAGATTTCGCACAAATCGTCCAGCCGGGCCACGTATGCGCAGGGCAGCCTGCGGGCCGTGCGCTTCCTGGCCGGACGGTCGTCGGGTCTCTATGACATGTTCGATGTGCTGGGCTTGCGCTGACCTGCGCCCTGCCAACGGGGGAGTCTGGGCATGAATGGCGTCTGGCAGACCATCTGGCAGGAGGGTGACCTGGTCAGCCGGGGTGTCGCCTTGCTGTTGCTGGGCATGTCTGTGGCCAGCTGGGTCGTGATTCTCTGGAAGGGGTGGTTGCTGCGACGCGCGACCCGTGGCTTGGAGCGCGCGGTCAAGGTGTTCTGGGATGCCTCCGATCTTGAAGCTGCACGGCAGTCGCTGGCCGGCCGCGATCCGATACGTCTGGTGTCGCCGCTGCTGGCCGCGGCGCAGTCGCTCGCCCAGGTGGGGGCGGGCACCCTGGCGGCTGCGGGTGACCGGTCCCAGCAGCTGACCCGGGTGCTGCGGGATGCGTTGCACCGCATTCTTCACCGGTTGCAGTTCGGTCAGGTGTTGCTGGCCACCGTCGGCTCCACCGCACCCTTCGTGGGGCTGCTGGGGACGGTCTGGGGCATTTACCACGCCCTGACGGAGATCGGGGCTGACGGGCGTTTTCGCATCGAGCAGGTGTCCGGCCCCGTGGGTGAGGCCCTGGTGATGACGGCCGCCGGCCTGGCTGTGGCCATTCCCGCGGTGCTGGCCTACAACGTGCTGGGGCGTCAGATCGGCCGGATCGAGGCTGAGCTCGAAGGCTTTGCACGCGACCTGCGCGAGTTGCTGGTGCACCAGCAAGGCGACCTCTGAGCCGTCCCATGGCCTTCGGACGTCTGGACAAACCGGCGGGCCATCAGCCCATCAGCGACATCAACGTCACGCCGCTGGTCGACGTGATGCTCGTTCTTCTGGTCATCTTCATCATTTCCGCACCGCTCATGGCCAGCCGCCTGGAAATGGAGCTCCCTGAGGTCGCCACGCCTGTGCGCTCGGACACGGTTGAGGATGAGGCCTACGTCACCGTGGCCCTTGATGCCCAAGGGCAAGCCTACTGGGATGACCAGCCGCTCAGTGATGAACAGCTGAGCCAGCGCATGACCCAGGCGGCGCAGGTCGACCGCCGTACCGAAGTGCGGCTGCGGGCCGACCAGCGGGTACCCCATGGCCGGGTGATGCAGCTCATGGCCATCGCGCAGCAAGCCGGACTGGCCAGGATGGGATTCGTCACCGATCCCTCGGCCCGTTCTGCAGCGCCAGAGGGGGGCCGTTGAGGTTTCTGTCCCGACCTCGTGTCGGGACAGCGCGGCTGCGCCGCAACACTTGTGCACCGATCCATGGCGGTGGGCAGAGGGCTGTGCTATAAAAGTTTGATATGAGCGGGCTCACGGTGGTGCAGCCCGATGTCATTGGGGTGAGCATCACCAGCATACAAGGAGCATGTGAATGAAGCAGGGATTCCATCCGGTGGGACGCCGGACCGTGGCCCGTGTGGTCTTGGCCGGTCTGGTCGGTTTGGCATTGGCCGGCTGCGGCAGCGACGACGCCAACGACGATGGTTCGGGGGGGGAGGCACAGGGTGTATTCAACCTGCGTGCTGCTTATGACCGCATTGGGCCCGGCATGAACCAGGAACAGGTGATTGCCATCGTTGGTCAACAGCCCCAGGCTCGGTACCGTGTGACTTCCAACAGCACAGACTACCTGGTGCTGGATTGGTCTAACTACTCCAACGCAGCATCCGAGAATGTTCAGGTCTACCTGCAGCCCAATGGGTTGACCTATTCCGCCAAGTACGTCCTGCAGGGCAGTCGCGTCGTCAACGACATCAAGTATTTCTGATGGTTGGTTGGGCTGAGTCCTGAATCAGTGCAGCCCTGACCGTGCCTAAGCGCCACAGGCCCTAAAATCACAGAGAATCGGCTTTCGAGCCACCGTCTCTTGCGGGACGGTGGCTCGCAGCTTTTCTGCCCCTACCCGTCCTCTCCCATTCGCGAGGCCGCTGGCCTGTTGCACCATGCAAGACAAATACGCCCACCAGGATGTCGAGCGCGCCGCGCACGCCCACTGGAACGCCACCGATGCCTACCGCGTGACCGAAGACGCGGGCAAGAAGAAGTTCTACGCCTGCTCCATGCTGCCCTACCCCAGCGGCAAGCTGCACATGGGCCATGTGCGCAACTACACGATCAACGACATGCTCACGCGCTACCTGCGCATGAACGGCCACAACGTGCTGATGCCCATGGGCTGGGACGCCTTCGGTCTGCCGGCCGAGAACGCGGCGCTCAAGAACGGCGTGCCGCCGGCGAAATGGACTTACGACAACATTGCCTACATGAAGCAGCAGATGCAGGCGATGGGGCTGGCCATCGACTGGTCGCGCGAGGTCGCCACCTGCTCGCCGGACTATTACAAGTGGAACCAGTGGCTGTTCCTGAAGATGCTGGACAAGGGCATCGCCTACCGCAAGACCCAGATCGTCAACTGGGACCCGGTGGACCAGACCGTGCTGGCCAACGAGCAGGTGATCGACGGCCGTGGCTGGCGCACCGGCGCGCTGGTGGAAAAGCGTGAGATCCCGGGCTATTACCTGAACATCACGGCTTACGCCGATGAACTGCTCAACCATGTGCAGATCGGCAACGACAAGGCCACACTCAACGGCTGGCCCGACAAGGTCCGCCTGATGCAGGAGAACTGGATCGGCAAGAGCGAGGGTGTGCGCTTTGCCTTCACGCATGACATCAAAGGCTCGGATGGCACGCTGATCGGCGACGGCCGCATGTACGTGTTCACCACGCGTGCCGACACCATCATGGGCGTGACCTTCTGCACCGTGGCGCCCGAACACCCGTTGGCCCAGCACGCGGCCGCGACCAATGCCAAGCTGGCCGCCTTCATCGAAGAGTGCAAGAAAGGCGGCACGACCGAGGCCGAGCTGGCGACGCAGGAAAAACTGGGCATGGCCACTGGCCTGTTCGTCACCCACCCGCTGACCGGCGCGCAGGTCGAGGTCTGGGTCGGCAACTACGTGCTCATGAGCTACGGTGACGGCGCCGTGATGGGTGTGCCGGCACACGACGAGCGCGACTTCGCGTTCGCGCTGAAGTACCAGCTGCCGATCAAACAGGTGGTCTCTGTCGAGGGCGAAACCTTCTCGACCGACGCCTGGGCCGACTGGTACGGCGACAAGCTCAAGTGCGTGTGCGTCAACTCCGGCGTGCTTGACGGTTTGCCGTACAAGGCGGCTGTGGACAAGGTCGCGTCGCTGTTGGCCGAGAAGGGCTTGGGCGAGAAAAAGACCACCTTCCGCCTGCGCGACTGGGGCATCAGCCGCCAGCGCTACTGGGGTACGCCGATCCCCATCATCCATTGCGAGTCTTGCGGCCCGGTGCCGGTGCCCGAGAAGGACCTGCCGGTGCGCCTGCCCGAGGATCTGGTGCCGGACGGCAGTGGGAACCCGCTGAACAAGTGCGAGGCCTTCCTGAAGGTCGACTGCCCCTGCTGCGGCAAGCCCGCGCGTCGCGAGACCGATACCATGGACACCTTCGTGGACTCGTCCTGGTACTTCATGCGCTATTGCGACCCGACCAACCCGGACGCCATGGTCGCGGGCGGCGCGGACTACTGGATGCCGATGGACCAGTACATCGGCGGCATCGAGCACGCCATCCTGCACCTGCTGTACGCGCGCTTCTGGACCAAGGTCATGCGCGACTTGGGCCTGGTAAAAGTGGACGAGCCCTTCACCAAGCTGCTGACGCAGGGCATGGTGCTCAACCACATCTACTCGCGCCGCACCGAGAAGGGCGGCAAGGAGTATTTCTGGCCGCACGACGTGGAGCATGTGCTGGACGAGGGCGGCAAGATCGTCGGCGCGAAGCTGAAAAACGCGGTTGGCGATCTGCCGGTGGGCACGGCCATCGACTATGAGGGCGTGGGCACCATGTCCAAGTCCAAGAACAACGGCGTCGATCCGCAGGACCTGATCGAGAAGTACGGCGCCGACACCGCGCGCCTGTACACCATGTTCACCGCCCCGCCCGAGGCCACGCTGGAATGGAACGACGCGGCGGTGGAGGGCAGCTACCGCTTCCTGCGCCGTGTCTGGGGCTTCGGTCACAAGCTCAGTGCCGTGGGTGGCCTGGGTGCGCTTGCGGCTGGCGTGTCGGGGCAGAGCCTGTCCAAGGCGGCCAAGGCTCTGCGTCTGGAGATTCACACCGTGCTCAAGCAGGTGGATTACGACTACCAGCGCATGCAGTACAACACGGTGGTCTCGGGCGCGATGAAGATGCTCAACGCGCTGGAAGACTTCAAGGCCGATGGATCCAGCGGTGACAACGCGGCGCTGGCGGAAGGCTTCGGCATACTCCTGCGCTGTCTCTACCCGGCCACGCCGCACATCACCCACACGCTGTGGAGCGAGCTCGGCTATGCCGCCACCGTTGGCGACCTTCTCGATGCGCCTTGGCCCCGAGCCGACGAGGCCGCGCTGCAGCGCGATGAGATCGAGCTGGTGCTGCAGGTCAATGGCAAGCTGCGCGGCAGCGTGACCGTGCCGGCCGGAGCCGACAAGGCCGCCATCGAGGCCGCCGCCCTGGCCAGCGAGGCCTTCCAGAAGGCCGCCAACGGCGCGGCGCCCAAGAAGGTCGTCGTGGTACCGGGACGCCTCGTGAACGTGGTGGTATAAAAAGCCGTTCAGTGTCCAACCCTCAGGCGATATTCATGGCTTCTACGCGCGTTTCTTCCCCCGGTCGACGTCAGCTGCTGCGTCTGGGGGCCACCGTGGCACTGGGCGCTGGAGCCGTCAGCTTGGGGGGCTGCGGCTTCGCCCTGCGACAGGCGCCCAAATTTGCATTTACTTCTCTGCGCGTCAGCGGAGCCATGGGTGGGGTTGCGCGTTCGCTGCAGCGCGAACTGGGATCCACCGGTCTTCAGATCGTGACCGCAGCGCGGCCTGCCGGAGACACGGCTGCGCCGCAGGTGGTGCTGAACGTGCTGATCGATCGCCGCGAGCGGGTGGTCGTGGGCAAGCTGGCCAATGGGCAGGTGCGCGAGCTTGAGCTGCGTTATCGTTTCCGTTTCAACCTGACCACGCCGTCCGGTCGTGTCTTGCTGGAGGAGGATGAGATCCTGATCGAGCGAGACCTCTCCTTCTCGGAGGAGGCAGTACTGGCCAAGGTGGCCGAAGAGCAAGCCATATTCAACGACATGCAGGGCGACGTGGTGCAACAGGTCATGCGCCGCCTGGCATCGGTCAAGTCGGTCTGATGCAGCTGGCGGCGACGCAGCTGACGGCGCACCTGCAGCGCGGGCTGCGCAGCCTGTACACCGTGCATGGCGACGAGCCGCTGCTCGTGCAGGAGACCTGTGACGCCATCCGGTCGGTCGCACGCGCCCAAGGGTATACCGAGCGCACTGTGCACACGGTGGCTGGCGCGCACTTCGACTGGAGCGAGGTGCTGGCCAGTGGCGGATCGCTCAGCCTGTTTGCCGACCGGCAGCTGATCGAGGTGCGCATCCCCTCGGGCAAGCCCGGCAAGGACGGGTCTCAGGCGCTCCAGCAGATGGCTGAGGCGGCGCAGGGCAGTGATTCGGTGCTGACCCTGGTGGTCCTTCCCCGGCTCGATGGCATGACGCTCAAGGGGGCCTGGTTCGGTGCCCTGGAGGCCAATGGGGTCACGCTCAAGATTGATCCGGTCGAGCGTCAGGCCTTGCCCGCCTGGATTGCCCAGCGCCTGCAGTTGCAGGGGCAACATGTCGCGGCCGGCGAGGCCGGGCAGCGGACGCTGCAGTTCTTTGCCGACCGGGTCGAGGGCAACCTGCTGGCGGCGCACCAGGAGATCCAGAAGCTGGGCCTGCTGTTCCCGGCCGGCGAGCTGTCGTTCGATCAGGTGGAGAGCGCGGTCCTCAATGTGGCCCGCTACACGCCCTTCAAGCTGGCCGAGGCCGTGCTGGCGGGTCAGCTGCTGCGTGTGCAGCGCATGCTCGACGGGCTTCAGGCCGAAGGCGAGGCGCCGGTGCTGGTGCACTGGGCCCTGGCCGAGGACATCCGTACCCTGCATCGGGTTCGGCTGTCGCTGGATGCCGGACGGCCCTTGCCGGTGGCGCTGCGCGAAAGCCGGGTCTGGGGCGTCAAGGAGCGCCTGATGGAGCGGATTCTGCCCCTGCTGTCATCGGCCACGCTGGGCAAGTGGCTGGACGACGCGCACACCGTCGATGGCATCGTCAAGGGGCTCAAGGCCGAGGGCTGGCCCGCTGATCCCTGGCTGGCTTTGCAGCAGATGGCGATGCGGGTGACCCGCGCCTGCGTGGTGCGCTGAACACCCCTAGGCGCGGCAGCGCTCCTGCTCTCGCCTTTGAGCAGCCAGCCGGAAGTCGCTCGGCGACAGACCCGCATGTTCGCGGAACACGCGGCTGAAATGGGCCCCGCTGTTGAACCCCCAGGAAAAGGCGATGTCGGTGATCGACCGGTGGTCCATGGCCGGGTTGCGAAGATCGCGCATGCAGGCCTGCAGGCGCCGGCGCAGGATGTAGTGGGCTGGCGTGTCGTCCTCGTCGCTGAAGGCGTTGTAGAGGTGGCGCTTGCTGCAGTTGAGCGCCTGCGCGATGCCTTCGATGGACAGCGCCGGATCCTGGAGGTGCTGTCCGATGTGGGCGCGCACGCGGTCCCGGAAGGCTTCGAGCTGCGTGGCTGAGGATTCGCGGCCAGCCAGTTCCTGCAGCGACAGGCGCACCAGTTCCAGGATCAGATTGCCGGCCCCCTGAGCCGCGTCACTGGTCATGCTGGGCAGTTCCCGGAAGGTGCTGCGCATCGTGTCCAGCGCCACCCGCGAGATGCCGCAGCTGCCACCGACATGGCGACCCATCAGCGGGTCCAGGCGCAGTCCGCGTTCGGTCAGCTGTTCCTTGGGCAACATCACGATCAGATGCTCGGCGCGCTCGGGATTGCCCACCTCGTAGCTCCCGGTGGTGTCGTAGATGGCCCAACCCCCCGGGCGGACCCAGGCCTGGCGTCCACGTTGTTCGACGGCCGCCACGCCTTGCCAGGGGGCGACGATCTTGAGGTAGCTGGCCTCGCTCTGGCGGGCAGATTGTGGCCGACGGATCACCCGGTGGCGGTTGGCTTCCAGCCGGGTCAGCACCACATCGCCGGCGCGGGCGGTCTGCACATGCCCTTCGAACTCGGTGTCGCCATACAGGTCGGACTCAAGGCCGAAAAACAGGCTGGACATCCAGTCACGCCAGAGCGCCGCACGCTCGCTGGCGGGCGCCGCGTCGGTGGTCAGGGTGGTGGCGTCGGGCATGGCGGGCTCCTCGGGTGGTCAGAAATTATGGAAGCGATGCGGAGTCCCCGGCGACGCCATGGACGAGGGTTATCCCGTATCGCTGTGCACGTTTGGACAAGCGGTTTGTGCAGTCTCAGCAAAGTCGATGGCGTCTTCGGTCCCTAGCATCAGGGCCTGGTTGCAACCACCCCCAGAGGAGACACACCATGGCCCAACCCACTCGCCGCGTCATCATCCAGGGCGCCGCCGCTGCCGTCGGCACCCTGTCCTTTGCTCCCCACCTGCTGGCCCAGTCCGGGCCGGTCCGCATTGGCTACGCGATGGCCCGCACCGGTCCCTGGACCGGTGGTGCGCAGACGAGCCAGGAACCCAACTACCTGCTGTGGGCCGAGCAGCAGAATGCCGCCGGCGGTCTGGATGTCAAGGGTGTGAAGCGCCCCATCGAGCTCATCAGCTCCGATGATCGCAGCGATGTGGAAACCTGTGTCCGCACCTACCAGAAGCTGATGGCCAGCGACAAGGTGGACCTGATCCTGCCGCCCTGGGGCAGCAACGCCAACTTCGCGGTCGCCCCGCTGGCCAACCGCCTGGGTTATCCCTTCCTGGCACCGACGGCACTGTCGCAGAAGCTGATCGACATGAAGCTGCCGTACTTCTTCTCGCTCCTGCAGCAGCCCCGGCGCATGTGCAATGCGCTGGTCGACATGCTCAAGGCCAACGGCGTGAAGACCGTGGCCCTGATCTATGTGGACGATCTGTTCGGTCTGGAGAACTTTGCCGCGTTCAAGGTGGCGCTGCAGGGGACGGGCATCAGCCTGGTGGAGGACAAGAGCTACCCTGGGGGCGTCAAGGACCTGTCTCCGGTGCTGCGCTCGATGAAGGACAAGAGTCCGGATGCCTTTGTCGGCTTCACCTATCCGCCCGACACCATCCTGGCCAGCAAGCAGGCCAAGGAGGTGGGCTTCAATCCGAAGTTCTTCTACGCCTCGGTCGGCACAGCCTTCCCGCTCTACAAGAACGTGATGACTCCTGCCGGTGCCGAGGGTGTGCTGGGCATGGGCTCGTGGAACACCAAGACCAGTGCCGGCGCGAAGGCCTATTTCGATGCGCACGTGGCCAGCCAGAAGAAAGAGCCGGACCGCTGGGCCAGTGGCGCCTGCTGGGCCGGGCTGGAAATCCTGACGGCCGCGGTCAAGCAGGTCGGCCTGGACCGCAAGGCCATCCGCGACCATGTGGCCGGTCGCACCCACAAGACCATCCTGGGCGACATCCGCTTCGAGGGCAGCGAAAACGTGGGCACGCCCGGGACGGTGGGCCAGTGGCAGAACGGCGAGTTCGAGGTGGTGTGGCCGAAACAGGTGGCCACGGCCAGCCTCAATCCTGCCAAGCCAGCCTGGAAGTGACACCGGGGTCGCATGTCATTTCCCGCCTGGCTTGAACTGATCGCCTCCGGTCTGATCACCGGAGGGATCTACGCACTGGTCGCCCTGGGACTGAACCTCCAGTACGGCCTGATGCGCATTCTCAACATTGCGCACGGCGAGTTCCTGATGGTCGGTGCCTTTCTGACCTGGATGGTGCAGACCCAGTTCGGGCTCACGCCCCTGCTCATGATTCCGGTGTCGTTTGCCTTGCTGATGGTGCTGGGCCTGGCGGTGCACTGGCTGTGCTTCCGTCGCCTGACCGCGACCTCACCCAATCTCGATGTGTTCGAGGCCCGGGGCCTGATGGTCGCCTTCGGGCTGATGTTCCTGGTGCAGAACCTGATCTCCTACACCTGGGGCGGTGATCTGCGCGGCTACGACTACCTGACCGATCCCGTGGTGGTGCCGCTGCCGGGCGGACAGGCCCAGTTTGCGGCCAACAAGCTGCTGGTGTTCGCGTTGGCGCTGGCGTTTGCTGGTGCCCTGATTGCACTGCTGCGCATGACCTTGCTGGGCAAGGCGGTGCGGGCGCTGATGCAGTCATCCACAGGGGCGCAGCTGGTGGGCATTGACACACGGCGCCTGCATCCGCTGATGTTCGGCATTGGCCTGGGTCTGTCGGGTGTGGCCGGTTGCCTGCTGTCCATGGCCTACACGATCAGCCCCTCGATGGGAGAGCCTTACACGGTCACGGCGCTGATCGTCATCACCCTGGGTGGCTTCGGCAGCATGGGTGGGGCATTGGCGGGCGGTCTGCTGCTGGGTGTCATCGAGGCCATTGGCATGCATTTCACCAACCCCTCGCTCAAGGCCCTGCTGAGCTACGTCGTCTTCATCGGCGTGCTGCTGCTGCGCCCTGAAGGCCTGTTCGCGCGAAAGACCCGAAAAGCATGACGCCCCGGCAATTGTTCACCCGTGACGGGCTGGTCCTGCTCGCCTTTGCCGGCTGGGCGCTGGCCATCCCTGGCCTGGCCAGCGAATTCGTGGTGTCGATGGCATTGACCTGCCTGATGTATGTCGCGCTGTCGTCCAGTTGGTCGATGTTCTGCGGCACGACGCGTTACCTGTCGCTGGCGACCTCGGCATTCTTCGGCATCGGTGCCTACACCAGTGCGCTGCTGCTGGAGAGCCTGCCCTGGGCGTCCGTCGTTGCCCTGGGGGCACTGGTGGCCGCGGTGGTGGCGGTGGTCATGGGGGCCGCGGTGCTGCACCTGCGTGGCACCTATTTTGCGGTGCTCACCTTTGGCATGACCGAGCTGATCCGCCATGCCATCAGCTATTTCGAGAAGAGCGTGACCGGCACGGTCGGGCGCGTGCTGGTCGTCGTGCCCGATGACCAGACGGTCTATCTCACCGTGCTGGTGGTGGCGGTTCTGGCGGTCGGTCTGTCCATCGTGGTGCGACGCACGCGCTTTGGGTTGGCCATGGCGGGCATTGGGGCCGATGAACAGCGCGCACAGACCCTGGGGGTGAACACCCGCGTGGTCAAGGTCGCAGGATTTGCACTCACCGCCGCGGTGGCCGGTGCGGTGGGAGCAGCCATGTCGGTGCGATGGACCTACATCGATCCCCACACCGTCTTCAATCCCTTCATCGGCTTTCAGACCGTGCTGATTGCATTGATTGGTGGTGCCATGACCCTGTGGGGCCCGCTGATCGCCGCGATCGTCTTCAGTGTGCTGGCCGAGACACTGCGCCTGCAGGTGCCGCAGCTGTACATGATGTCGCTGGGGGTGCTGCTCATCCTGTCGGTGTTGTACCTGCCGGGCGGGCTGGCCTCGCTGCGCGGGCAGACCTTCCGGGACTGGGGACAGGCCAGCCGGCAATGGTGGCGCGAACTGCGGGAGGATCTCGGTGGTGAGACAGCGCGCCGAAAGGCTGCGCAGAAGAAGCAACGGGAGCGTGCGAATGTCTTCTGACGCTCACGTGAAGCCCTTGCTCGATGCCCGTGAAGTCACGGTGCGCTTCGGTGGCCTGACCGCGGTGGACCACGCGGATGCCGTCTTCATGCCGGGTGAACTGGTCGGCATCATCGGCCCCAACGGCGCGGGCAAGACCACCTTCTTCAACGCCATTTCGGGCGTGATCCGGCCGACCAGCGGGCAACTGCTGCTCGAAGGCCGTGACCTGAGCGGCCAGGCCCCGCACCGCTTTGCTGCGCGCGGGTTGGCACGCACCTTCCAGACGCCGCGTGTCTTCGGCGACATGCCGGTGCGCGAGAACATTGCGTTCGGCCTGAAGTTCGCCGGCCGCCGGCCGAAGCGCTTCTGGTGGTGGGGCGAAGAGGCGGCCGTGCCCTGGGCGCTGCGGTCGCCCGAGAGCATTCTGGCGCTGATCGGTCTGTCGGATCAGGCCGACCTGCCGGCCGCCGCCATCACGCCTTCGCAGCAGCGTCTGCTGGAAATCGGCATGGCGCTGGCCACGCGCCCACGCCTGCTGCTGCTCGATGAGGTGGCTGCCGGCCTGACCGAGGCCGAGGTGGAGGCCATGGCCCAGCTGATCCGCCGTCTGCGCGATGAGCTGGACCTGACCGTGGTCTGGATCGAGCACGCGGTGACCACGCTGCTGAGGCATGTGGAGCGGGTGATCGTGCTGCACCAGGGACGCAAGATTGCCGACGACACCCCGGCCGCCGTGGTGCGCAACCCCGAGGTGATCGAGGCCTATCTGGGCGACGAAATGAGCGAGGAGGCCACCGCATGATGTGGTACCGCGATACCCCGTTTGTGCTGGGTGGCACGCCGCAGGCGCACCTGAAGGTGCAGGACCTGAGCGCCGGCTACGGCGCCTTCCTGGTGCTGCGTGACCTGAGTCTGGAGGTCAGGCCTGGTCTGACCGTGGTGCTGGGCCCCAACGGTGCGGGCAAGACCACACTGCTCAAGGCGCTCAACGGCCTGATCCGCCGCCAGGGCGTGGTCACGCTCGATGGCGAGGACCTGCCCGAGAAAACCGACCGCATCGTCAAGGCCGGTGTGGCCCTGGTGGCCGAAGGCCGTCAGCTGTTTCCGCAGATGACGGTGCTGGAGAACCTGGAACTGGGCGGCTGGCTGTGTCCCAAGGCCGAGCGCGCGCGCCGGCTGGAGCAGGCGTTTGTCGACTTTCCCAAACTGCGCGACCGCGCCCAGCAGCTGGCCGGCACCATGAGCGGTGGCGAGCAGCAGATGGTGGCCGTGGCGCGCGCCATGATGAGCGCGCCCCGCCTGCTGATGCTGGACGAGCCTTCACTGGGTCTGGCGCCCCGCATGGTCGATGAACTGCTCGGCATTGCCCGCCGGATCGCCGACAGCGGCACCACCGTGCTCATGGTCGAGCAAAACGTCAAGAAAGCCCTGGCAGTGGCCGACCGTGGCTACGTGCTCGAACGCGGCGCACTGGTGGCCAGCGGGCCGGCGAAGCTGCTCGCACGCTCCACCGTGGTGCGCGAGGCCTACCTGGGCGCTGCCACCGCACCGTCGACCCCCGTATCCCCCACCGCCGCGCGCGCGACCGCCGCGGCCTGACCCCGTTTTCCAATAACACAGGAGAGAAACCATGTCCGATCTGTCCATGCTCATCAACGGCCTGAAGGTGTCGGCCGAACACGGCGCCAGCTTCGAACGGCGAAATCCGCTCGATGGCAGCGTGGCCACACGTGCCCCCGCTGCATCGCCGGCCGATGCCGTGATGGCGGTGGAGGCAGCGGCCGAAGCCTTCAAGACCTGGAGCGAGACCGGCCCGTCCGAGCGCCGCACCCTGCTGCTCAAGGCCGCCGACGCGCTGGAGGCCAAGACGCCTCAGTTCATCGAGGCGGTCGCGGCAGAGACCGGCGCCACCGCGATGTGGGCGGGCTTCAACGCCCATCTGGCGGCCGGCATGCTGCGCGAGGCCGCTGCCCTGACCACCCAGGTGGCCGGTGAGGTGATCCCGTCGGACGTGCCTGGCAGCCTGGCCATGGGCGTGCGCCAGCCAGCCGGTGTGGTGCTGGGCATCGCCCCCTGGAACGCGCCCATCATCCTTGGTGTGCGCGCGATTGCCACGCCGCTGGCCTGTGGCAACACCGTGATCCTGAAGGGCAGCGAGAACTGTCCGCGCACCCACGGCCTGATCATCGAGGCTTTGCAGGACGCGGGCTTCCCGCCCGGCGTGGTGAACTACGTGACCAATGCCCCGGCCGATGCCGGCGCTGTGGTCGAGGCCATGGTGGCGCACCCGGCGGTGCGGCGGGTGAACTTCACCGGCTCGACCAAGGTGGGCAAGATCATCGCCGCCACCTGCGCGAAGTACCTCAAGCCGGTGGTGCTGGAGCTGGGTGGCAAGGCGCCGCTGGTGGTGCTGGATGACGCCGATCTGGACGATGCGGTCAACGGCGCGGCCTTCGGCTGCTTCGCCAACAGCGGCCAGATCTGCATGAGTACCGAGCGCATCATCGTCGACCAGAAGGTGGCCGACGAATTCGTGAAGAAATTCGGCGAGAAGGCCAGGGCGCTGCCGCTGGGTGACCCCCGCAAACCCGATCCCGTGGTGCTGGGTTCGGTCATCGGCATGAGCACGGTCCATCACTGCAACGCCCTGATCGACGACGCGCTGGCCAAGGGCGCCAAGCTGGTCTGTGGTGGCAAGGTCGAGACCACCCTGATGCCTGCCACGGTCCTGGACCATGTCACACCCGAGATGCGCATCTACCACGAAGAGACCTTCGGGCCGGTCAAGTGCATCGTGCGCGTGAAGGACACGCAGGAGGCGATTGCCTGCGCCAACGACAACGAATACGGCCTGTCGGCCGCGGTGTTCGGCCGTGACATCGCACGGGCTTTCAACGTGGCCCGCAAGATCGATTCCGGTATTTGTCACGTCAACGGACCGACGGTGCACGACGAGGCTCAGATGCCCTTTGGCGGGGTCAAGGGCAGCGGCATCGGCCGCTTCGGTGGCAAGGCCGGCATCGCCGAGTTCACCGACCTGCGATGGATCACGGTGCAGACCACGCCGCGCCACTACCCCTTCTGATGCGCGAGAGGGGCCGGAGGTGAGAAAATCGCGGGATGAACGCGACATCCACCTCCGAACTGATGAACACCCTGGGCAGCCAGGCCAAGGCCGCGTCGGCGCTCATGGCCAAGGCCGGCGCCGCGACCAAGGTCAAGGCGCTGCGCGAACTGGCGCGGCTGCTGCGCGAGAACGTGGCGCCGCTGCAGGTGGAGAACGCCAAGGACCTGGAGCGCGCCCGTGCCGCCGGTCTGGCCGAGCCGATGGTGGACCGGCTCAAGCTCACGCCCAAGGTGCTGGAGACCTGTGCCGAAGGCTGCGAGCAGCTGGCCGCGATGCCCGACATCATCGGCGAGATCATGGGTATGAAGCAGCAGCCCAGCGGCATCCGCGTGGGCCAGATGCGGGTGCCCATCGGCGTGTTCGGCATGATCTACGAAAGCCGCCCGAACGTGACCATCGAGGCCGCCAGCCTGTCGATCAAGAGCGGCAACGCCTGCATCCTGCGCGGCGGTTCCGAGGCGATCGATTCCAACCGCGCGCTGGCCGCGCTGGTGCAGCAGGCCCTGGTGGCCGCGGGCCTGCCGGCCGACGCGGTGCAACTGGTGCCGACCACCGACCGCGCCGCCGTGGGCCAGTTGATTGCCATGCCGCAGTACGTGGACGTGATCATCCCGCGCGGTGGCAAGGGACTGATCGAGCGCATCAGCGCCGAGGCCAAGGTGCCCGTCATCAAGCATCTCGACGGCAACTGCCACACCTACGTGGACGACCCTTGCGACATCGCCATGGCGGTCAAGGTGGCGGACAACGCCAAGACGCAGAAGTACAGCCCCTGCAACGCCACCGAAAGCCTGCTGGTGGCGCGTGGCGTCGCGTCCGAGTTTCTGCCGAAGATCGGTGCCGTCTACGCGGCCAAGGGCGTGGAGATGCGTGGCTGCCCGGAGGCTCTGGCCATTCTGGCAGACGTGCCCGGTGCGAGCACGCGGCCCGCGACCGAGCAGGACTGGGCGGAGGAATACCTCGCGCCGGTGGTCAGCGTGAAGATCGTGGATGGTGTGGACGAGGCCATCGCCCACATCAACCGCTATTCCAGCCACCACACCGAGGCCATCCTTACCACCGACCATATCCATGCCCAGCGCTTCCTGCGCGAGGTCGATTCGGCCAGCGTCATGGTGAATGCGAGCACCCGCTTCGCCGATGGCTTCGAGTACGGGCTGGGCGCTGAAATCGGCATCAGTACCGACAAGTTTCATGCCCGCGGCCCGGTGGGTGTCGAGGGACTGACCTCGCTGAAATACGTGGTGCTGGGCGAAGGCGAAATCCGCACCTGAGCGGGACTTGCAAGTCCGGGGTTCGGCCCCACATCCGACCTTTGCGGGTCATGTCCAGTCCCTACAATGGACTGGTCGCCCGTTTTCCTCCGCAAAGGTCCTCCCATGGTTCCCCATCTTGTCACTGCCCTGAACGGTCCGATCAACGAACTGGAGCAGCGGATCCTGGAGTCCACGCCGGTGATCGAGCGCTGGTTCCGTCTCGAGTGGATGGAGCACACCCCGCCCTTCTACACCTCGGTGGACGTGCGCAATGCCGGTTTCAAGCTCGCGCCGGTGGACACCAACCTGTTTCCGGCTGGCTGGAACCACCTGACGCCCGAGATGATGCCGCTGGCGGTGCAGGCGGCCATGGCGGCCATCGAGAAGATCTGCCCCGAGGCCAAGAACCTGCTGCTGATTCCCGAGAACAGCACCGACACCTTCTACCTGAGCAACCTGGCGCAGTTGCAGCGCATCTTCTACCAGGCGGGCCTGAATGTCCGCCTGGGTTCGCTGTCGCCCGAGATCGACACGGCGCGCACCTTCGAGCTGCCCGGTGGCGAGTCGGTCACCCTGGAGCCGCTCGTGCGCAGCAAGCGGCGCCTGGGGCTCAAGCATTTCGACCCGTGCACCATCCTGCTCAACAACGACCTGAGCGCAGGGGTGCCCGGCATGCTGGAAGACCTGCACGAACAGTACCTGCTGCCGCCGCTGCACGCTGGCTGGGGCACGCGCCGCAAGAGCAACCACTTCAAGGCCTACGAAGAGGTCGCCAAGCGTTTTGGCAAGCTGCTGGGCATGGACCACTGGCTGATCAACCCGATGTTCAGCCAGTGCGGTGAGGTCAACTTCGCCGAGGAGCGTGGACTCGAGTGCCTGCGCAGCAACACCGATGCCCTGCTGACCAAGATCCGCCGCAAGTACAAGGAATACGGCATCAACGAGAAGCCCTTCGTCGTCATCAAGGCCGACAACGGGACCGGTGGACTGGGCATCCTGACGGTTCGCGATGTCAAGGACATCGATGCGATGACGCCGGCGGTGCGCGAGCGCATGGCCACCGTACAGGCGGGGCAAACGGTTTCCGAGGTCATCATCCAGGAAGGTGTGCTGACCAACGAGCGCATCAACGCGGCCGTGGCCGAGCCGGTGGTCTACATGATGGACCGCTACGTGGTGGGGGGCTTCTACCGGGTGCATGCCCAGCGCGGCACCGATGAAAACCTCAATGCGCCGGGTGCGAGCTTCGTGCCGCTGGCTTTCGAGCAGAGCGCGCAGCTGCCCCAGCCGGGTGTCAAGCCTGGGGCCAGCGTGCCCAACCGCTTCTACATGTACGGTGTGATCGGTCGCCTGGCCATGCTGGCGGCGGCTTACGAACTTGAGGCGACCGACCCGGACGCCGAGAACTACGACTGAGTTGCTGCGGCGCAACACGTTTTTGGCCGCCTGACGGCAGGGCTCCTTGGCCCTGATGATTTTTCGGGCGGGCAGGCGCAGAATCGGCGGCTTCGAGGCAACGGTTCCGGATGATTCACCGTCCGGACGCATCTGTGTCATCCAGCAAATCGTCTCTGGCGGCGCTCACCCTGGGCGCCATCGGCGTGGTCTATGGCGACATCGGCACCAGCGTGCTGTATGCCGTCAAGGAAGTCTTTGGCTCCGGTCACGTGCCTTTCACGCACGCCAATGTCTACGGTGTGCTCTCCATCATCTTCTGGACGCTGACCGTCATCGTCTCGCTCAAGTACGTCACCCTCGTGCTGCGGGCGGACAACGGCGGTGAAGGGGGCCTGATCGCCATGCTGGCCCTGGCTTCGCAGGCGGTCAAGGACAAGCCGGTGCTGCGCCAGCGCCTGCTGGTGGTGGGCATCTTCGGCACCTCGCTGTTCTACGGGGACGGTGTCATCACCCCGGCCATCTCGGTGCTGTCGGCGGTCGAAGGCCTGGAGGTGGTCTCGCCCAACTTCCGCAAGGCGGTGCTGCCGCTGACCCTGGTCATCCTGTTTGTACTCTTCGCGGTGCAAAAGCGCGGAACCGGGGGGATCGGCAAGTTCTTCGGCCCCATCACGCTGGTCTGGTTTGCGACGATCGCCCTGCTGGGGATCTACCAGATCATCGATCACCCCGAGATCCTGGCGGCCCTGAGTCCGCATCACGCGTTGCGCTTCATGTGGGAGCAGCCGGGCATCACCTTCATCATCCTGGGGGCGGTGGTGCTGTGCGTGACCGGGGGGGAGGCCCTATATGCCGACATGGGGCATTTCGGGCGCAAGCCCATCCGCCTGGCCTGGTTCTCTGTGGTCATGCCCTGTCTGACCATCAACTACTTCGGGCAAGGGGCGCTGCTGCTGGCAGATCCCGAGGCGGTGAAGAACCCCTTCTTCAACATGGCACCCGACTGGCTGCAACTGCCCCTGGTGGGGCTGGCGACCATGGCCACCGTGATTGCCTCGCAGGCGCTCATCTCGGGGGCCTTCAGCGTCACCAAGCAGGCCATCCAGCTGGGCTATCTGCCGCGCCTGCACATCCGGCACACGAGCGTCAAGGACACCGGGCAGATCTACATCCCCCTGGTCAACTGGGGACTGTTCGTGGCCATCGTGCTGGCGGTCGGCCTGTTCAAGTCCTCGTCCAACCTGGCGTCGGCCTATGGCATCGCCGTCACCCTGGACATGCTCATCACCACGATCCTGACCTTCTTCGTGATCCGACACGGCTGGCGCTACCCCCTGCTGCTGTGCCTGCTGGCCACCGGCTGGTTCTTCGTGATCGATCTGGCCTTCTTTGCCTCCAACCTGCTCAAGCTGTTCGAAGGGGGCTGGTTCCCGCTGGTGATCGGCGGCATCGTCTTCACCCTGATGATGACCTGGAAGCAGGGCCGCGCCCTGATGGCCAAGGCACAGGCTGCTGACGCCATTGAACTGGGCAGCTTTCTGGACGCCGTCTTCTTCGAGCCACCCACCCGCGTGCCCGGCACCGCGGTGTTCCTGACCGCAGAGACCGGCAGCGTGCCCAATGCCTTGCTGCACAACCTCAAGCACAACAAGGTCCTGCACGAGCAGAACCTGTTCGTCACCGTGCGCGCCCATGAGGTGCCCTGGATCGGTCTGGACAAGCGGCTGGAAGTGGAGCCGCTGGGCCACGATTGCTGGCAGGTGATCATCCACTACGGGTTCAAGAACGACCCGGACGTGCCCAAGGCCCTGGAATCGCTGCGTGGGCGCGGTTGCGAACTCGACCCCATGACGACGAGCTACTTCCTCTCGCGCGAACTGGTGGTGCCGTCGATGGGCGGCGGCATGGCCCCTTGGCGCGAGAAGCTGTTCGCCCAGATGCACCACAACGCGGGCGCGGCGGCGGAGTTCCTGAACCTGCCCAACAACGCGGTGATCGAACTGGGTTCCAAGATCTCGATCTGAGTCCGCAGCCGGCACAATCGCCGGATGCCAAGCTTTTTTCGAGATGTCAACCTGCCGGCTGCGACCGCCGGTTTTGTGGCGGTGCTGGTGGGCTTCACCAGTTCCGTGGCCATCGTGTTCCAGGCGGCGCAGGCCTTCGGTGCCACGCCCGAGCTGATCACGTCGTGGATGTGGGCGCTGGGCCTGGGCATGGGCCTGTGCACCGCCGTGCCGTCGCTGGTGCTGCGCCAGCCGGTGATGGTGGCCTGGAGCACCCCGGGCGCCGCCGTGCTCGCCACGGCCGGTCTCGCCGGTGGCTTTTCGATGGCCGAGGCCGTGGGGGCTTTCATGCTGTGCGCTGCGATGATCGTGCTGGTGGGTGCCACAGGCTGGTTCGAGCGGGTGATGAACCGCATTCCGATGGCGCTGGCCGCCGCCTTGCTGGCGGGTGTGCTGGCGCGCTTCGGTTTGCAGGCGTTTGGCGCGGCCCAGTCCGACTGGCCGCTGGTGGTGCTGATGCTGCTGACCTACCTGATCGGCCGGCGCTGGGCGCCGCGCTATGCGGTGCCGCTGACCTTGCTGGTAGCCGTGGCCTGGGTGCTGGTGCAGGGGCGGCTGCAGACCTCGGCACTGACCCTGGCGTGGGCGCGCCCGGTGTTCACCGCGCCTGTGTTCACGGTGGCTGCGTTCGTCAGCCTGGCCCTGCCACTCTTCATCGTCACCATGGCCTCGCAGAACCTGCCCGGGGTGGCGGCCATCCGCGCGGCCGGCTATGCCATGCCCATCTCGCGCATCATCACCCTGACGGGGGTGGCCACCCTGGTCCTGGCCCCCTTTGGCGCCTTTGCGCTCAACCTCAGCGCCATCACGGCCGCCATCTGCATGGGCGAGGAGGCGCACACCGACCGGAGCAAGCGCTACAGCGCGGCGGTGGTCTGCGGGCTGCTGTACCTGGCGATCGGTCTGGTCGGCGCGGCCGTCACCGGCGTGCTGCTGGCCTTCCCCAAGGAACTGGTGCTGGCGATTGCCGGGCTGGCGCTGCTGGGCAGCATCGGGGGCGGCCTGCATGCCGCCCTGCAGGACGAACGCCATCGCGAGGCCGCCCTGATCACCTTTCTGGTCACCCTCAGCGGCGTGGTGCTCGCCGGCATCGGTTCGGCCTTCTGGGGCGTGGTCGCCGGCGCGATCGCGCTGTTTGTGCAACAGTACGGCATCCGAAAGCACACGACACCATGAACATCCTATTTGTGGCCGATCCGCTGGCCAGTTTCAAGATCTACAAGGACACCACCTTTGCCATGATGCGCGAGCTGCAGCGGCGCGGTCACACCGTGGCCGCCTGCGAGCCCCAGCACCTGCAATGGCAGGGGGGGCAGCCAGTGACTGCGTTGGTGCGGCAGATCCATCTCACCGGCCTGCCCGATGACTGGTACCACGTGACGCATCAGGGGCGCGAAGCGCTCAAGGACTTTGACGCCGTCATCATGCGCAAGGATCCGCCGTTCGACAGCGAGTACTTCTACGCCACCCACCTGCTGGAGCAGGCCGAGCGCGAGGGGGCCCGGGTGTTCAACAAGCCCGCCGCGCTGCGTGACCACCCGGAGAAACTGGCACTGATGGAGTTCGCCCGTTACGCGCCACCCACGCTGGTCACCCGCTCGGCAGAGGCCATTCGTCATTTCCATGCCGAGCACCGGGACATCATCCTCAAGCCGCTGGATGGCATGGGCGGCATGGGCATCTTCCGCGTCGGCCCCGATGGCATGAACCTGGGCTCCATCATCGAGACGCTCAACCAAGGCGGCCACACCACGGTGATGGTGCAACGCTACCTGCCGGAAATTGTCGATGGTGACAAGCGGTTGCTGCTGATCGGCGGGAAGGTGGCGCCCTTCGTGCTGGCCCGCATCCCGCAGGGCGGCGAGGTGCGCGGCAACCTGGCCGCCGGTGGCAAGGGCGTGGCCCAGCCACTGTCGGACGAGAACCGTGCGGTGGCCGAAGCCATCGCGCCGGTGCTGGCGGCGCGCGGTCTGCTGCTGGTGGGGCTGGACATGATCGGCAACTGCGTCACCGAGATCAATGTGACCAGCCCGACCTGCTTCCAGGAAATCACCGATCAGACCGGCTTCGATGTGCCCGCCATGTTCGTCGACGCCCTGGAGGCGGCGTTGGCCGCCTGACGGTCGATTTTTCACGACAGACGGCGATCGTCATCTCGGAAACCCGAATGGTGTAACAAGGTCCTTGATTTCAAAATCTTTTGTTACATAGCCTTGCCCGTCGTTGGGCATTTCGGATCCACCCGTCTTCCGAACTGACAGACCATGAGCGAGATGACATTCGATTTTTTCTCTGCGGCCTTTGCCAAGACCGAGACCGGTCAGCAGGAGATCCAGAAACGTTCCCTGGGCCTTTCGCCCCTCGTGCGCAGGGTGCTGGTCCTAGTGGATGGCCAGCGCTCGGGCAAGGATCTGGCGACTTTTGCCGGCGATGCCAGCATTGACGCCATCCTCGGCGAGTTGGTGGAGAAGGGTTGCATTGAGGCCAAGCCGCGGGAGAAACCCGAAAAGGCGGAGAAGCCGGCACAGGCTGCGCCCGAGGCCCAGGTCCAAGCTCCGGCGTTCCTGGCGCGCTTGCCGGCCCCGGAGGAGCGCTCGGCCGAGCAGAACGAGATGGCGCGCAACTTCATGATCAACACGGTCAACTCGATCTTCGGTCAGCACACCCGCATCTCCCTGATCGAGAACATCGCCCGCGCCCAGGGGACCGAGGGCCTGCGCAAGGTCTACCTGCAGTGGGAGTCGGCCATGGCCGAGAACCGCATCGGTGCCAAGCGCCTGCCCGAACTGCAGGACAAGCTGGTCAACGTGCTCTGACGGCCAGCTGGGCGCTCAGTGGGGTGCCGAGCGCGAGAACAGGTTCAGCACCAGCACGCCGGCAATGATCAGGCCCATGCCGATCAGGCCGGCGAGGTCGATGCGCTGGCCGTAGACGGCAAAGGCCACCAGCGAGATCAGCACGATGCCCAGCCCTGACCACACGGCGTAGGTGATGCCGACGGGAATGCTGCGCAACACCAGCGACAGGCAGTAGAACGACACCCCGTAGCCCACCACGACAATGGCCGATGGCCACAGCCGGGTGAAACCGTCGCTGGCCTTGAGCGCCGTGGTGCCGATGACCTCGGCCACGATGGCGATCGCCAGTGTGAGCCAGGGACTCATGGGGAATCCTCAGAGCTTTTCCGTCTCGCCCGCCTTGGGCTGCCAGGTCATCAGGCGCTTTTCGATCCTGCCCACGAGGGCATCGAGCACCAGGGCGAAGGTGGTCAGCACCAGAATACCGGCCATCACCGTGTTGATGTCGAACTGGCCCTCGGCCTGAAGGATCAGGTAGCCCACACCCTGGCTGGAGCCCAGGTACTCACCAACCACGGCGCCCACAAAGGCCAGACCCACGCTGGTGTGCAGAGAGCTGAACACCCAGCTGGTGGCGCTGGGCAGATAGACATGGCGCAGCAGCTGTTTCTGGCTGGCCCCCAGCATGCGCGCGTTGGCCAGCACCACCGGGCTGACCTCCTTGACACCCTGGTAGACGTTGAAGAAGACGATGAAGAACACCAGCGTGACGCCCAGGGCCACCTTGGAGCCCATGCCCAGTCCGAACCACACCGCGAAGATGGGGGCCAAGATGATGCGGGGCATGGAGTTGAAGGCCTTGATGTAGGGCTCCAGAATGGCCGACGCCATGGGCGAGAGCGCCAGCCACAGGCCACCGCCCAGGCCGGCCACGGCGCCGATGCCGAAGGCCATCACCGTCTCGGCCAGCGTGATCCACAGGTGCTGGTAGATGTCGGCATCGGTCACGAACCAGGCCCAGATGCGTTCGAAGATCTTCAGTGGCTCACCGAAGAAGAATGCCGCCTGCCGGTCGTTGTCGAACATGAACGGCGGGATCAGACCGGGCCTGGTCATCACGTGCCAGAACACGAACAGCAGGACGAGCAGGCCCAGTTGCCAGAGGCGCAGGTTGCCGGGTCGGGGTTGGATCAGCTTCCACATGTCTTGAAATGGTCTCGGTTCGGCTCAGGCCGCTTTCTGCAACTGCTGCTGGTAGCCCTTGAGGACTTCCTCGCGCAGGACGCCCCAGATGGCGGCGTGCAGCTCCAGGAAACGGGGCGTGGTCTTGACCTCGGCCACATCGCGCGGACGTTCGATGTCGATGGTGAACTCGCCGATCGGATGACTGGCCGGCCCCGCGCTGAGGATCACCACGCGGTCACTCATGGCGATCGCCTCGTCCAGGTCGTGGGTGATGAACAGCACGGCCTTCTTCTTCGATTGCCACAGGTCCAGCACCTCGTTTTCCATCAGCTGCCGCGTCTGGATGTCCAGGGCCGAAAAAGGCTCGTCCATCAGGATGATGTCCGGGTCCATCACCAGGGTCTGCGCCAGCGAAGCGCGCTTGCGCATGCCGCCGCTCATCTGGTGCGGATAGCGGTCGCCAAAGCCGCCCAGGCCGACTCGGCGCAACCAGTCTTCGGCCTGGGTTCTGGCCTCGCGCTCCGGCACGCCGCGGAACTGCAAACCGGCCATCACGTTGTCCAGGGCGGTGCGCCAGGGCATGAGGCTCTCGGCCTGGAACATGTAGCCGGCGCGGCTGTTGATGCCAGCCAGGGGCTCACCGAAGATCTTCACGCTGCCCTTGCTGGGCGAGAGCAGGCCGGCCGCCACGTTCAGCAGCGTGCTCTTGCCGCAGCCGGTCGGTCCGACCACGCTGACGAACTCGCCCGCACCCACGGTCAGGTCCACATCGCTGACAGCGGTGTAGCGCTGGCCGGGCTGGTCCTTGCTGACGAAGGTGCAGGCAATGCCCTTGAGTTCAATCGCGGGAGCGCTCATCTCAGCCCTTGGGGTACTTGGCATTGGCCTTCTGCACGAATGCGTTGGTGTAGACGGCATTCAGGTCGAGCTTGGCCTCGGCCAGCTTGCTGTCGACGCTGGCCAGCGCCTTGAACGCGGTTTCCGCGCCCTTGGCCGGGAAGCTGCCATCGACCGACATGGCCTGCTTGGATGCCAGGAAGCCGTCGATGTAGACCGCGCGGTCGCCCAGCAGGTAGCTTTCGGGCACGACCCGGATGATCTCCCCGGGGCCGGCCTGCTGGATCCATTTGTTGGCCCGCACCATGGCGTTGGTCAGGGCCTGAGCGGTGTTGGGGTTGCGGTCGGTGAAGGCGGTGGGGGCATAGAGGCAGCCCGCCGGCATGGGGCCGCCGAACACCTGTTCGGCCTCGGCCACCTTGCGGGTGTCGGTGACGATCTTCAGGTCTCCCGAGCGCTGGAGCAGCGTGATCACCGGGTCCAGGTTGCTGATGGCGTCGATCTGGCCAGCGCGCATCGCCGCCACCGCGCCATTGGCCGCGCCCACGCCGACGAAGCTCACATCGCTGGGCTTGAGACCAGCCTTGGCCAGCACGTAGTTGGCCAGCACGTTGGTGGAGCTGCCCGGTGCAGTCACTCCGATCTTCTTGCCCTTGAGGTCGGCCACCGACTTGAAGTTGGGCATGGTCTTGGGGTTGACGCCCAGCACGATCTGCGGCGCGGCGCCCTGCAGCACGAAGGCACGCATGGGCTGCCCCTTGAACTGCATGTTGATGGTGTGCTCGAAGGCGCCCGAGACGACGTCGGCACTGCCGCCGACCACGGCCTGCAGGGCGCGCGAGCCGCCGGCGAAGTCGACGATGTTGACGTCCAGCCCTTCGGCCTTGAAGTAGCCCAGCTGCTCGGCAATCGTCAGCGGCAGGTAGTAGAACAGGTTCTTGCCACCGACAGCGATCGTGACCTTGGGCTTCTCGATGCCTTGGGCGAAGCTCAAGGAGGGAAGGGCGGCGGCGCTCAGGCCGCCAGCAATGAAATGGCGTCGTTGCATGTCAGGGTCTCCGTTGGATGTTGTCGAAGGCGGCAGCCGCTTCAGGGCCTGCTGTCCGCGCTGGTCATGATACTAAGCCGCTGCCCCACTCGATGCCGGTCACGCCCGCGCCACACGAGGGATTACCCCAAGGGTTGGCCGTCCACGAACACCTTGAGTTCGTCCGGGGCAAAGGCCGTCCATTGCTCATCGCGGGTCAACGGTGTCGTGACGATGACCGCGGCCCGGTCGCCTGGCTGGTTGAGCTGCGCAAAGTCCACGGTCCAGTCGTGGTCCATCAGGGAAGCCTGCCGGAAGGGGTGTTCGCGCACCAGCCAGTGCAGCTTGGTGCTGCAGTGTGCCCACAGGGCTTCGCCGTTGGACAGCAGGAAGTTGAAGGTGCCGAAGCGCCGCACCTGGGGGATCAGTTCGCGCAGGGTCAGGGTCAGCTCGGCCACGCTGGGCACATCGGCGTGCGACTTGGCCATTTCCTGCATCAGCCAGCAGAAGGCGCGCTCGCTGTCGGTGGTGCCGACCGGACGGAACTGGGCGTGCAGGTGCGGCTGATAATCCTTGAGGTCGCCGTTGTGCGCGAACACCCAGTGCCGTCCCCAGAGCTCGCGTGTGAACGGGTGTGCGTTCTCCAGACACACCTGGCCAATCGTGGCCTTGCGCACGTGCGCAATGATGTTCCTGCTCTTGAGCGGGTAGCTGCGCAGGAATTCGGCCATGCGCGAGTCGGCGGCGCTTTCATGATCGACGAACAGCCGCAGGCCACGACCCTCGAAGAAGGCGATGCCCCAGCCGTCGGCATGGTGGTCGGTGGCGCCGCCCCGTTGGCAGAAGCCGGTGAAGCTGAAGGTGGCGTCGGTGGGGGTGGCGCAGTTGAGGCCGAGCAGCTGGCACATGGTCCTATTTTGCCTCGGGTGTCAGCGGGTGACGCATCTGTCGTGCGGCCACCAGGGCCAGCAGGCAGATGAACGCCAGCAGGCCGAAGGTCTCGTTGAAGGCGGCCAGGCGATCGGTGGACACACCGGTCCCGGCCAGGGGGATCTGGTGGGCGGCCAGCCGCCATTCCAGCACGATGCCGCACAGGCTGACACCAGCGGCACCGCCGAGCATGCGCAGGAAGTTGATCACGCTGGCGCCCTGGGGAATGTGGTGGCGCTCCAGTCCCCGCATCGCGCCGACATTGAGCGACGGCAGGATGAAGCCCAGACCGATGCGGCCCAGAATGGCCCAGGCCACCAGCAGCCAGACGGTCAGTGTCCGGTCCTGTCCGTTGATCGTGGGCATCAGGGCAAACGAGGCCGCCAGCAGGGCCAGACCGATGCTGACCAGCCGGTAGGTGGGCTGCCGGTCGGTCAGCCGACCGACCCACCCGATCGTGATGGCCAGGATCAGGCCGGCCGGCAACAAGGCCGTGCCCACGAAGGCGGCCGACAGCTGCAGGCCCATCTGCATGTACACCGGCAGCAGGTAGGTGGAGCCGAACAGCGCGATGCCGTAGATGAAGGCAACGATGCTGCCCATCGCGAACCGGCGGTCCTTGAACAGGGACAGGTTCATCAATGGGTCCATGCCTCGGTCGGGGTGTCGTTGTCGCGCGCGCAGGGTCCGGCGCTGCAGCCACACAAAGCCGATGAGAACCATGAGTGCCGTCAGCAGCAGCACCATGCCCCAGGCCGGTGTCGACCCCTGGAGTTCGACCAGGCCGTTGAGCAGGCACAGTGTCCCGATGGTCGCCAGGGTCAGGCCTGCCCAGTCCAGTCGGGCGCCCTTGGGGTCGGCGGCCTGCCCGCCAGGTGAGGTGACGGGCACGTAGCGCCGGGCCAGCCAGAGCGAGGCGATGCAGAACGGCACCACCATGAAGAAGATCGATCGCCAGCCGAAGGCATCGACCAGCAGGCCACCGATGCTGGGGCCCAGCGCGGGTGCCAGCACCACGCCCATGCCGAAAATGCCGCTGGCGCGTCCCTGTTCATGGGGCTCGAAGGCGCGCAGGATGATGATCGCCGGAATGGGCTGGAGGACGCCCGCCGCCAGTCCTTCGGCCACGCGGGCCGCCAGCACCAGGGGATAGTGGTTGGCCACCCCCCCGGCCAGGCCACCGGCCAGCAGCAGCCAGATGCAGGTGCTGTAGGTGCGACGGTAGCCATACCGCGCCAGCAGCCAGGGTGTGGTCAGCATGGACACCGTCATGGCGGCCATGAAGGCCGAGGTCACCCACTGGGCGCGCTCCTGCCCCAGCACGAAGTGCTGACTCATGTCCGGTATCGCCACGTTGATGATGGTCGAGGACATGATGGCGGCCATGGTCCCGACCATCACCGACAGCAGCAGCAGCCATCGGTAACGTTCGCCGTAGCGCTCGCGAAGGGCGGGCAGGGATCCAGGTGGGTGCGACACGGTTCAGTTCCGGGGCCTCTGCCACATGCGCCACAGCCGAATGCCCAGCAGCACCAGCGGCGCGCTGTGCAGCAGCAGGTCAAAGATGTCCAGCGGCCGGGTCAGTGTGTCCTGCGAGAGCATGCGCAACTTCTCGATCAGGTGCGGTTCGGGCACGATGGGCGCCACGGCCAGCCACAGGGCAATGGCAATCAGCCATCCCAGGGGGAAGCGGTCCAGCCAGCCCATCATGCCCGGGTCTCTGCCGCGAAGCGGGCCACGCAGGCACTGCAGACGCAGGCCTTGCCGCGGGCCTCGTCGGGGATCCTGTCGAGCAGGGCCGGATCGAACGATGCGCTCACGCACCAGCAGGGCGCTTGCGGCTGGCCGGTGGCCCGCTCGATCTCCATGGCACAGCGGTTGTCGGCGCCGCACAGGGGGCAGCGCGTCGCATCAAAAGGGGCATCGAGGCTCATGCGCATCAGTGTAGGTCCTCACCCGGGAATGCGCTGCGTGATATGGTCTGCGCCCATGTTCCGTTGTCTGTTGAATCTGATCCTGGGGGCGCTCCTGCCGACTGTGGCCATGGCCGCCGGCGACCCGCACCGCGTACCCGATACCCTGGCCCAGCGTTTGCAGGCCTGCACCGTCTGCCATGGGCAGGAGGGCCGCGCGACCAACGCAGGCTACTTCCCGCGCATTGCGGGCAAGCCGGCCGGTTACCTCTATCACCAGTTGCTGCACTTTCGCGATGGGCGGCGCAACAACGCCGGCATGAGTTTTCTGCTCGATCACATGAGCGATGCCTACCTGCGCGACATCGCGACCCACTTTGCCGGTCTGGACCTGCCCTATCCGCCACCGCTGCCACCGGCCGCCGGGCCGGCGGATCTGGCACGAGGAGAGCAACTGGTTCGCCAGGGCGACCCCGCCCGTGGATTGCCGGCCTGCGTGGCCTGTCATGGCGCATCCATGACCGGTGTGACCCCGGCTGTTCCGGGGCTGCTGGGCCTGCCGCGCGATTACCTGATCGGCCAGCTGGGGGCCTGGCAGACCGGTTTGAGGCAGGCTTTCGCCCCCGACTGCATGGCGCGCATCGCCCGCGCCATGGCACCGCAGGACATCTCGGCTGTGGCCAGCTGGCTGGCGTGGCAACCTGTGCTGGTGCCGGCCCATCCGCAGGCGGCCCTGCCGGCGCCCATGCCCATGGAGTGCGGTCTCACACCGCCGGCCCGCGGGGGACGGCCATGAACACCCGCCATCCTCTTCGTGTGGTGGCGGCGGTGCTGGCCGCCGCCGTGTTGCTGCTCGGCGCGCTGATTGGCATGGAGCTGTCTGCGACGGCGCTGCCGCCGCAGACGGGCGACCTGCCGATGGCCGACGATGCCACCGTCGCCCGTGGCGCCTATCTGGCGCGCGCGGGCAACTGCGTGGCCTGCCACACCGCCCGCGGCGGCGAGCCCTACGCGGGCGGGCATCCGATCCGCACCCCCTATGGCACGCTGGTGGGCGGCAACCTGACCCCGGACCGGGAGACCGGTCTCGGCAACTGGTCGCCTCAAGCCTTCCGGCGTGCGTTGCATGAAGGCATTTCGCGTGATGGACGCCTGCTGTATCCGGCCTTTCCCTACGCCCACACCACGCGCCTGAGCGACCCCGATGCGGATGCCCTGTACGCCTACCTGCGCTCGGTTCCGGCCGTGGCGCGCGCCAACGAGCCGCACGACCTGCGCTTTCCCTACAACACCCCGGTGGCGCTGGCGCTGTGGCGCCTGCTCAATTTCGAGCCTGGCCGGCAGATGGAGGATGCCACGCGCAGCGCTGAATGGAACCGAGGCGCCTACCTGACCGAAGGGGTGGCCCATTGCGCCGCCTGCCACAGCCCGCGCGACGCGCTGGGTGGCACCGGGCTGGCCCTGGCCGGCGGTCTCATGCCCGATGGCCGCTGGTACGCACCCTCGCTGCTGGATCCGGCCGAGGCCGGCGTGCAGGACTGGCCAGCCAGCCGGATTGCGGCGCTGCTGAAAAACGGCAGCATCGACAGCGCCACCGTCATGGGGCCAATGGCCGAGGTGGTTTTTCATGGCACCTCGCATCTGGATGAAGCCGATTTGCAGGCCATCGCCACCTATCTGCGCGAACTGCCAGCGCAGCCCGCCCGCCGGCCCGACTTCGAGCATGCCGACGAGGGCCTGATGCGCCTGGGCGCCAAGGTCTACAAGCAGCACTGCGCCGACTGTCATGGCGCGCAGGGCCAGGGCGCACCGGGCGCCTATCTGCCCCTGGCGGGCAACCGGGCGGTCCTTGCCGGATCGGCGGTCAACACCATCCAGGCCATCCTCAGCGGCGGATTTTCGCCGGCCACCGCCGGCAACCCGCAGCCCTACGGCATGCCGCCGTTTCGCACCATCCTCTCCGACACCGAGGTGGCGGCGGTGGCCAGCTTCATCCGGCAGTCCTGGGGCAACCGGGCCGGCCCCGTCTCGTCGCTGGACGTGCAGCGGGTGCGCTGAGTCGCCTCAACCGATGCGGAACTGGCCCACGGTGCGGGCCAGGCGCTCGGCCTGATCCTGCAGGCTGCTGGCGGCCGCCGCGCTTTCCTCGACCAGGGCGGCGTTCTGCTGGGTCATCTGGTCCAGATTGCCGATGGCCATGCCCACCTGCTCGATGCCCGATTGCTGCTCCGACGAGGCGGTGGCAATCTCCTGCATCATCTGCGAGACGCGGCGCACGTTCTGCACGATCTCCTGCATCACCTCGCCGGTGCGCCCCACCAGGGCCGATCCGGCCTCCACGCTCTCGACCGAGTGGCCGATCAGTTGCTTGATTTCCTTGGCGGCTTCGGCGCTGCGCTGGGCCAGGCTGCGCACCTCGCCGGCGACCACGGCGAAGCCTCTGCCCTGTTCGCCCGCGCGGGCGGCTTCCACCGCCGCATTCAGCGCCAGAATGTTGGTCTGGAAGGCGATGCCATCGATCACCGAGATGATGTCGTTGATCTTGCGCGAACTGTGGGTGATGGCTTCCATGCTGGCCACCACCTGACCGACCACCTCGCCACCCCTCTCTGCAGAGGCTGCCGCCCCGCCCGCGATCCGGTTGGCTTCCTGGGCCGATTGGGCCGACTGTGCGACCGCCGAGGTCATTTCCTCCATGGTGGCCGAGGTCTGCTGCAGGCTCGATGCGGCCGATTCCGTGCGCGACGACAGGTCGTGGTTGCCGCTGGCGATCTCGCGTGACGCTTCATGCACGGCGTCGCTGGTGGCGCGGATCTCCCGCAGCGTCGCCTGGATCTTGTTGACGAAGGCGTTGAAGCCCTGGGCAATGCGGGCCAGTTCGTCGTGCCCGCTGGCATCCAGCCGCTTGGTCAGATCGCCGTCGCCCGAGGCCACGTCCTGCATGGCCGCCTGCAGGCGATCGAGCCGCTGGAGCGAGCGCACGACCACCGCGCCCGCCAGCAGGGCGGCCGCCACGGTCACCACCACAGCCCCGATCAGGGACTGCAGCAGGAAGTTCGACACCGAGGCCAGCGCCTCGCCCTTGTGCAGCGAGATCACCAGCTTCCAGTTGGTGCCCGCCACCGGTACCGCCGTCAGCAGGCGGGCCGTGCCGCCGATGTCCACCTCGGTCAGGTCGGCATCCAGCGCACCCACCGCCGCCGGCGTCAGGGCGGGGCTCAGGCTGGTCGCCTCCTTGAGCACCAGGTCCAGGTTGGTGTGCACCATCACCTTGCCCTCGGCCGACAGCACGAAGGCATCGCTGGAGGGCGTGGGCTTGATGGCGGTCACGGCCGCGGCCACCACGTCCATGAACACGTCGCCGGCAGCCACTGCCCGCGTCTCGCCGCCGTTGCGGTCAGCCACCGCGAAGGTCATGACCAGCTTCTTGCTGCCCGCATCCACATACGGTTCGGTCAGCACCACCCCTTGCCCCTTCGCGGCCTGGATGTACCACGGCCGTCCGGTCGGGTCCCAGTCGGGGGGCAGGTTCTGAGGTGTCGAGAAGATGGCCTTTTTGTTCTGGTAGCCGATGTAGGTGGTGTCGAAGAAACCGCTCTTGACCGCCTGGGTGAGCGCCGGCATGGGGTCTTCCACCTGGGTGGCGGGCAGCAACGCACCCACCACGGCGGCCTTGCTGGCCACCCATTGGCCGATGCCCTCGGCGCGCGCCAGCGCCAGGCTTTGGGCCGATGCGTTCACCGATGCCCGGGTGGTCGATTGCAGGCTCAGGAAATTGAAGGTGCTGACCACCGCCAGACTGACCACGACCAGAACGGCGACGGTAGCGACCAGGCGGCTTTTGATGGACAGCTGTCGGAAACGTGAGGATGGACGGTTCATGGTGACCTCATGACGAAAGAAATACACCTTTTGAATGCGGTTCGCGGCCACCGTGGGGTCGCAAAGGCCGCAACGTGCGTGCTCATCGGCAGGACCCGATAGCCACTTGAGCCCGAACAGACCGGCGGATTCCCGCTTTTTCGTGATCCGAGCCGACGCCAAGGTGACCGCAGGGGTGGATCGGCCGTCCTACCATGTCCCCATGGACACGACACCCGCTCCCGCCGAAGGTCGCATCCTCACTGAGGTGCGCGGCCCGATCCTGATGATCGGCATCGATCGCCCCGCCAAGCGCAACGGCTTCACGCCCACCATGATGCGTGCCCTGGCCGAGGCCTACACCCGGCTGGATGACGACCCGGTGCTGCGCGTGGGGGTGCTGCACGCCATCGGGGATCATTTCACCGCGGGGCTGGACCTACCCGCCTTTGCGCCACTGATGCAGCGTGGCGAATACGCCGTGCCCCATGGTCTGGTCGATCCGCTGAACCTGGGCGACGCCGGCTGGCGCCGCCGCACCAAACCCCTGGTGGTGGCGGTCAAGGGCATCACCTTCACCCTGGGTATTGAGCTCATGCTGGCGGCCGACATCGTGGTCGCGGCGGACGACGGCCGCTTCTCGCAGCTGGAGGTGGCGCGCGGCATCATGGCCACGGGCGGCGCCACCCTGCGCATGGCCGAGCGCGCCGGCCTGGGCAATGCCCTGCTGCACCTGTTGACGGGGGATGACTTCAACAGCGCGGAGGCCCTGCGCCTGAATTTCGTGCAGCGTGTGGTTCCGGCGGGTCAGGAACTGGATGGGGCGCTGCGGATTGCCGAACGCATTGCCCGTCAGGCGCCGCTGGCCGTGATCGCCACCCGGCTCAACGCCCTGAAGGCGGTGGAGCAGGGGCCACAGGCCGCCATGGCCGATTTCGACGCCACCCAGCAGCGCCTGGCGCTCAGCGAGGACGCGGCCGAGGGCGTGGCGGCGTTTCGCGAGAAGCGCCCACCGGTGTTCAAGGGGCGCTGAGGCGCCCGATCAAGTCTTCGCCCCATGCCCAGGGGCCGGTCAGCGTGAGCGTGACCGACACCCGCTCGTCTCCATCGGGCAGGGTCTGGATATCCAGATCCCACGCCCCTCCGTCGTCCAGCGCGCCACGCGGACCCGGCGCGTCGGACTGTGCCGCCGCCTCAACCGCCCGCACCTCGGCCATCACCGTGGACAGCTCGTCGGGGGGTACGCTGGCCATGGCTTCCCAGCTGCCGTTGCCCTCGCCATCGTCGCTGGCGTCGAAGATCAGGTATTGAAGCTGCATGGCAGCGATTGTCCTCTGGCCAAAAGCACAACGGCGCCCAAAGGCGCCGTGTTTCCGTCCAGAACGCCGCGGAACTGGCTTTGCCAGGCCGCAGGCGTTGCCCCCTTGAGGGGTGAAGCACCGCAGGTGCGGCGCAGGGGTGGACTTAACTCGCCTTCACCTTCAGACGCCAGGCGTGCAGCAGCGGCTCGGTGTAGCCGCTCGGCTGCTCCTTGCCCTTGAACACCAGGTCCAGCGCGGCCTGGTAGGCCTTGCTGGTCTTGGCGTTGCCGGCCATGGGCTGGTAGAGCTTGTCGCCGGCGTTCTGCTTGTCCACCTTGGCGGCCATGCGCTCGAAGGTGTCGCGCACCTGTTGTTCCGTCACGATGCCGTGGTGGAGCCAGTTGGCCACGTGCTGGCTGGAGATGCGCAGCGTGGCGCGGTCTTCCATCAGGCCCACGTCGTTGATGTCCGGCACCTTGGAGCAGCCCACGCCCTGGTCGACCCAGCGCACCACATAGCCCAGGATGCCCTGGATGTTGTTGTCCAGCTCGGCCTGTTTCTCGGCCTCGGTCCAGTTCGGGTTGGCGCTCACCGGTACGGTCAGCAGGCCGGTCAGCAGGTTGTCGCGCTCCTTGCTGGCGTCGATCTTTTCCAGTTCCTTCTGCACGTCGGACACCAGCACCTGGTGGTAGTGCAGGGCGTGCAGCGTGGCACCGGTGGGCGAGGGCACCCAGGCGGTGTTGGCGCCGGCCTTGGGGTGGGCGATCTTCTGCTCCAGCATGGCCTTCATCAGGTCGGGCATGGCCCACATGCCCTTGCCGATCTGCGCCTTGCCGCGCAGGCCGCAAGACAGACCCACCAGCACGTTGTTGCGCTCGTAGCTCTGGATCCAGGCGCTGGTCTTCATGTCGCCCTTGCGGATCATGGGGCCGGCCAGCATGGCGGTGTGCATCTCGTCGCCGGTGCGGTCCAGGAAGCCGGTGTTGATGAAGGCGACGCGGCTGGCAGCGGCTTCGATACAGGCCTTCAGGTTGACCGAGGTGCGGCGCTCCTCGTCCATGATGCCCAGCTTGACGGTGGCTTCCGGCAAGCCCAGGACCTGCTCGACGCGGCTGAACAGTTCGGCGGCGAAGGCCACTTCCTTGGGGCCGTGCATCTTGGGCTTGACGATGTAGACCGAGCCCTTGCGCGAGTTGCGGATGGCGTCCTTCTTGGTCTTCTTCAGGTCATGGATGGCGATGGCCGTGGTGATCATGGCGTCCATGATCCCTTCGGGGATTTCCTTGCCTTCCGCACCCCACAGGATGGCGGGGTTGGTCATCAGGTGGCCCACATTGCGCACGAACATGAGCGAACGGCCATGCAGGCGCACCGTCTTGCCATTCGGGGCGGTGTACTCGCGGTCACCGTTCAGACCACGGGTCATGGTCTTGCCGCCCTTCTCGAACGACTCGGTCAGCGTGCCCTGCAGGATGCCCAGCCAGTTGCTGTAAGCCAGCACCTTGTCCTCGGCGTCCACGGCGGCCACGGAGTCTTCCAGGTCCAGGATGGTGGACAGCGCGGCCTCGACCACCAGATCGCTCACGCCGGCCGGGTCGGTCTTGCCGATCGGGGTGGCGCGGTTGATCTGGATCTCCAGGTGCAGGCCGTTGTGCTTGAGCAGCACGGCGGTCGGCGCCTTGGCCTCGCCCTGGAAACCGATGAACTGGCTCTTGTCGGCCAGCTTGGAGGTGCCACCTTCGGCCAGGCCCACGACCAGCTCACCGTCCTTGTTGACCTTGTAGCCCGTGGAGCCGACGTGCGAACCCTTCTTCAGCGGGGCGCAGCGGTCCAGCACGTAACGGCAGTACTCGATGACCTTGGCGCCGCGCTTGGGGTTGTAGCCGCCCTTCTTGCCGACCTTCTCGCAACCCTTGTCCTCGCTGATGACATCGGTGCCATACAGCGCGTCGTACAGGCTGCCCCAGCGCGCGTTGGCGGCGTTGAGCGCATAGCGGGCGTTCAGGATCGGCACCACCAGCTGCGGGCCGGCCTGGGTGGCCAGCTCGTCGTCCACGTTCTTGGTGGTGGCCTTGACCTTCTTGGGCTCGGGCACCAGGTAGCCGATGGTTTCCAGGAACTTGCGGTAGGCCACCATGTCGGAGATCGGGCCGGGGTTGGCGCTGTGCCAGGTGTCCAGCTCGGTCTGCAGACGGTCCCGCTCGGCCAGCAGGGCGGCGTTCTTGGGCGCCAGGTCGGCCACGATGGCGTCGAAGCCTTTCCAGAAGGACTCGGCGCTGACACCCGTGCCGGGCAACACGCGCTGGTTGACGAAATCATAGAGCTCGGTGGCGACCTGCAGGCCGTGAACCGTGGTGCGGGAGGTGGTGGCGGACATGGCAAGGACCTCAACAAATGGACGGATGCTGGGAAAACGTGGGCGGCATCAGGCATGGCCTGGGTGTACGCCGTGCTTCACATGTTATTCGATACGTCTGCTGGCATTAAATAACTGTCATTCGATGGATCGATGACTTTTTTGGATGTAATCTGCGCCTGTGGACAAGCTCAAGCAACTCGAAACCTATGTCTCGGTGGCCTCGCGCGGCAGCCTGACGGCTGCCGCACGGGCCGAAGGGGTGGCACCCGCGGTCATTGGACGGCGTCTGGATGCCCTGGAAACCCGGCTGGGGGTCAAACTGATGGTGCGCACAACGCGGCGCATCACCCTCACCCATGAAGGGTCGGCGTTCCTGGAGGACTGTCAGCGCCTGCTGGTCGATCTGGCCAACGCCGAGGCCAGCGTCAGCGCAGGCGGGGTCAAGGCCAGCGGCCACTTGCGCATCACGGCGCCGGCGGGCTTCGGCCGCCGCCATGTGGCCCCGCTGGTCCCCAGGTTCCGGGAGTTGCATCCCGAGGTCACCATCTCGCTCAACCTCAGTGACCGGGTGGTCGATGTGGCCGGTGAAGGTTACGACTGCGCGGTGCGCGTGGGCGACCTGCCCGACTCTTCCCTGGTGAGCGTGCGACTGGCCGACAACCGGCGCCTGTGCGTGGCCACGCCCCGGTATTTGCAGCAGCACGGGGTGCCGCAGACTCCGGCCGATCTCGTGCGCTTCGATTGTCTGACCCTGTCCTCTGATGCCTCGCAGACGCGGGGCTGGGCATTTGCCGTTCCGCGCGAACGTGGCGATGGTGCCGAGTCGGGAGAGAAGGACATCATCCATCTCCGGCCGGGAGGGCCGCTGGATTGCTCCGACGGGCAGGTGCTGCACGAGTGGTGTCTGGCCGGTTTCGGCATCGCCTGGCGCAGCACCTGGGAGGTGGAGTCGGACATCGCCAGCGGCCGCCTGGTCACGGTCCTCGATGAGTTTGCGGCGCCGCCCAACGGCATCTATGCGCTTTTCCCCCAGCGACGGCATCTGGCCTTGCGCGTGCGTCTCTGGATCGACTACCTCAAGCACCACTACGCCCAGCCGGATTTCTGGTCGGCGCGCTGATGGGTTGCCCAAGGGTGATTGGGCCCGAACCGGGTCGGTTCGACTAACATGCACCCGGAACAGGACATCAGGAACAGGGCAGACACATGATGTGGCGACGGATGGGGTGCATGGGGGCGGTGCTGGCGGCACTGCTGGGCGGTTGTGGCGGCGGTGGAGATGACCCCGAGGCGTCCATCACCGATCCGGTGCAACGTTGCAGCAGCATTGGCACGCAACCGCTGGTGGCCAATGGCACGGCCTGTGTTCCCTCGGCTTCCACGCCGGTGTTGCTGCTGCTGGTGGTCGACCGCAATGGTGAGGTGGGTTCCTGCTCGGGTGTCAAGGTGGCGCCTGGTCGCGTACTCACCGCGGCCCATTGCGTCGATGCGTCGGCGAGGGCGGTGGTCGGGGTACTCTGGGACGGGCAGGGCAACGCCACCCAGGTGCGCGCCCAGTCCTGGGTGGCGCATCCGGCGTTCTCCGAGACTCCGCAGTACTTCGTCAACGATGTGGCGGTCGTGTCTTTTGCCGATCCACTGCCTTCACCCGCTGTGCCGGTCATGCTGAGCCAGTCCTCCGGCAAGGGGCAGGCCATCCTGCTGTCGGGCTGGGGCGCACCGGATTACGTCCTCTCGGTGGGGTCGGCGCTCATTGACGAGGTTCGCGACGATTACCTGCGCATCACCTACGACGGCACCTTGAGCAATGCCTGCCCGGGAGATTCCGGGGGGCCTGCCACGCGGGTGATTGGCGGTCGTCAGGTGGTCGTGGGGCTGGTGTCGGCGGGCACCGGTGGCTGCAACCCCGGCGGCAGAACTTTTTTCTCCAACCTGGCCAAACCCCAGGTCAGCGATTTCATCCGCGCCCAGGCCGCGGGCGCCGAACTGCTCTGACCGTCAGGCCTGGCCGGCGTGGCTGCCGGTCAGCGGACCGTACAGGTCGGATCGGCGGGCGTTCAGCGGCGATCCCAACCGGGCCTGAGCGAGCGACGGTTGGTCCAGTCTGACGCAGCACAGCGAGGACTGCGTGTCGGACACCGACATGATCTGCCCGTCAGGGCCAGCGACCGTGCTCAGGCCTCCATAGTGCAGGGCGCCCTCGGCACCGCAGGCATTGGCATAGGCGATGAACAGGCGGTTCTCGCAGGCCCGTGCGGGCACCAGCAGCCGCGGCACCTCCTCGAAGCCCGTCATGTTCGCCGTGGGCACCAGCACGGCGTCGGCCCCCTGCAGCGCCAGCAGCCGAACCGCTTCCGGAAACTCCACGTCGTAGCAGATCAGCAGGCCCAGGCGCCAGCCTTGCCAACCGAAAACGGCAGGGGCAGCGTCACCCGGGCTGAACTGGTCACGATCCAGTTCACCGTACAGATGGGTCTTGCGGTAGTTCATCAGCCGCGTTCCATCGGGACCGACGGCCTGCACGGCGTTGAATGGTTTGCCGGTGGGGTTGTGTTCCGGGTAGCCATAGACGATGCCGATGCCAAGGCGCTGAGCGATGGCAGCGACCGCTTGTGCCAGCGGACCATCGGCTGGTTCGGCCTGGTCGGCGATGGCTTCGGCACCAATGGCATAGCCAGTCAGCGACATCTCCGGGCTGACGATCAGATCGGCACCCTGCGCGTGTGCCTGGGCACCGGCTGTCTCCAGGCGCTGCAGCGCCTCGGGGGAGGAGGCGACATAGGCTGTCTGCCAGAGGGCAATGTGAAGATCGTCCATGACTCAATCCTGCCTGCGGCTGTTCAGTCGGGCAAGACCACCGGCCCGATGTGCGGGAACAAGTCACCCGGTCCGGGGTTGTCCGTCGGACACCGGCCGCCCAGTTGGTGAACGATGCCCCACACCGCGTTGAGCGAGGTCTGCACCGCACCCTCCACCCAGGCGGGCGTGAACGAAATGTCGTCACCGGCCAGAAAAATGCCGCGCTCGGCGGCGGGCAGCCCGTCCTGCATGAAGTGGCCGTACATGCGCTGGTTGTAGCGGTAGTGGCCGGGCAGGGCACCCTTGAAAGCGCCAAGAAAATAGGGATCGGCCTCCCACGAAATCGTGATGGGGTCGCCGACGATGTGGCCTGCGATGTCCACCTTGGGGTAGATCTTCTTGAGCGCGTCCAGCGCCAGCTGCACGCGTTTGGCCGGCGGGTGCGGCAGCATCTTGAGGGCATCGCTCATCCAGGCGTAGCTCAGGCACATGACAGCAGGCTTGTCCGGCCCGTTGTCGAACAGGTAGGTGCCGCGCGTGAGCCGGTCGGTGAGTGTCATGCTCATCGTGTCGCGGCCGGTCGAGGGCTGAACGTCCTTCCAGAACGGCCGGTCGACCATCACGAAGGTCTTGCTCGACTGCATGTAACGCGTGCGGTCCAGCGCCATCCACAGCTTCTGCGAGAACAGAGACTCTTCGACCGCGATCTGCGTCGTCAGCAGCCAGCTCTGGCAGGTCACCAGCACCGCGGGGTACTCGCGAACCGTGCCCCAGTGGTCGGTCACGGCGAGCTGGCCTGATACGGCACGCCGGATGGCGGTGACGCCCGGTCGCGTGGCACCGCCGTGCAGACTCGCCAGTGTGGTGCCGGCCGGCCAGTGGACGATCTGCGCCGGCGCGTGCCGCCACAGACCCAGCGGCACCTGCTGCACGCCGCCCACGATCAGGTGCTGGTCCTCGTCGCAACCGGTCAGCACCACGCGCAGGATTTCCAGCATGGTGTTGGGGAAGTCCGAGTCCCAGCCACCGGTGCCGAAGCCCACCTGCCCGAACACCTCGCGGTGGCGGAACGAGAGCTTCGAAAACGCCTCGGACTGGGCGACAAAGTCGTAGAACGTGCGGTCGTCCCACCGCGGCACGAGCGCGTCCCACAGCGTCTTGAGCCTGGGCACGTCGCGCTGGCGCAGCGCCTGCTGCAGTTCGCCGAAACCCAATTCATCGAGCGCGGCGGCCCAGGCGTCGGCCACCTCCCGGAACAGGGGCGGCAGGTCGGCGAGGGTGCGCGCGTAGTGCGTCTGACCTTCCAGGTCCACCACCGTGCTGCCGGCGGCGGGCGTGAGGGGGTTGGGGAAAGGCTTCGTTTCCAGTCCCAGCAGATTTACATAGTGGAAGAAGGCGGTGGACGAGGCCGGGAAGCGCATGCCGCCGAGCTCGGCCACCACGCCCTGCCCACCTTCGAAGGGCTGCGACCGCAGCCGTCCGCCCATGCGCGAGGCCTCGTAGATCACGGGTTTGAGGCCCAGCTTCATCAGCTCGTAGGCCGCGGTCATGCCGGCCATGCCGGCACCGACGATGGCCACCTCGGTGCCGTGTGCGTGGACCGGCAGCGTGGCCAGGCCTTGCGGGTGCGTCAGCCAGACGTCGTAGGCGAAGGGGAAGTCCGGACCGAAGATGGTCACGGGCGCGTCGGCGGAGCGAAGCGGTTTCATCCGGGGCTCCTTCAGACCAGCGAGGTGAGCAGCCAGCCCGCCGTGCCCCACATCATGAGCGCCACCGCACCATCGAGCAGTCGCCAGATGCGCAGCGAATTCAGGCGTCGCCCCAACCAGAAGGCCGCAAACCCGAGCACCAGAAACCACACCACGGAACCTGCCGCGGCGCCCAGGCCGAACACGGTGCTGCCCTGCCCGTAGGCGAGTGAGGCGGTGCCGATCAGCACGGCGGTGTCCAGCCAGGCGTGCGGATTCAGCCAGGAGAAGGCCAGCGCCGACACGACGGCCTGGCGCCGTGTGACCGGCACCTGTGCGGACGGGATGGCCGAGGCGGCCGGCATGACCCGGGGGTGCAGGAAGCGCTGAAAGGCCTGCCAGCCATACACGCCGAGGAAGAGCACGCCGGCACCGATCAGCGCCCCCAGCAACTTGTCCGACAGGCCGCCCAGCTGGGCCAGCCCCAGCACCCCCAGCGAGATCAGGACGATGTCGGCCAGCGCGCAGGTGAGGACGGTCAGCCACAGGTGCTGCCGTTGCAGGCCCATGCGCAGCACGTGGGCGTTCTGCGGGCCGATGGCCATGATCAGCGACAGGCTCAGGACCATGCCGGCGGAGAAAACAGGAAAGCTCAGGGTCATGACAGGTTCCGTCATCGTTCGGTGGAATCAATGGGTTCGAAGTGTGCCCCTCAGTCGCATCTTGTTAAACTGATTTCAATAAATCTAGATTTACTCAAGAAATTTCAAATGCTTGATGCCCGTCAACTGGATGCGCTGGCCGCGGTGGTCGAGCACGGCGGATTCGGCCCCGCCGCGCAGGCGCTGTCCCTTTCCCTGGCGGCGGTGTCGCTGCGCATCAAGTCGCTGGAAGAGCACCTGGGCCAGCGTCTGCTGGTGCGGGGCAAGACTGTGCGGGCGACCGCCGCGGGGCAGGCGCTGCTGGCCCATGTCAAGCAGGTCCGGCTGATGGAGTCCGACCTGCTGGCCGGACTGCAGGGTGGCACCGAATCCCGTGCCGGGGCGGCGTGGCAGAGCCTGAGCGTGGCCATCAACGCCGATTCCGTGGCCAGCTGGTTTCTGCCGGGTGTGGCGGCCCTGTTGCAGCGCCACCGCCTGTTGCTGGAAATCATGATTGACGACCAGGACCACACCCACGACGCGCTCAAGAGCGGGGACGTGATTGGCTGCGTGACCACGCTGGCGCAGCCCATGCGCGGCTGTGTGGCCGAGCCGCTGGGCATCATGCGCTACCGCTGTGTGGCCGCCCCGGCGGTGGTGCAGCGCTGCCGAACGTCACGCGGCGCGGTTTCGCCACACAAGCTGCTGGCCCATCCCGCCATCATCTTCAATCGCAAGGATGCGCTGCAGGACGCGTTCCTGCTGCAGCACTTCGGCCTGCGACAGCCGAACTACCCCCGCCATTTCGCACCGGCCGTGGATGCCTTCGAGCGTGCCATCGAACTGGGTCTGGGCTGGGGCATGGTGCCCGAGCAAAGCCTGTCGGGCAGGCCAGGCCTGGTCGAGGTGCTGCCCGATGCCACGGTGGATGTGGCGCTGTACTGGCAGCACTGGGCACGTGAGCCGGTGTCGGCCCAGCGACTGACGGCCGCTGTCAAGGCGGCCGCTCGGGAACACTTGCGGACGGCCTGAGGCGCCGAGAACCTAAAATCCTGCCCCATGCTCAAGATCAAACAGGAATTGCTGGCGGGCCTGGCCGCCTCGCTCGAACAACTGGCCCCCGGCGCCGGTGACAAGGCCGCCTTCGAATCGCCCAAGGTGGCCGCGCACGGTGACTTCGCCGTCACCGCCGCCATGCAGCTGGCCAAGCCGCTCAAGGCCAATCCCCGCCAGGTGGCCGATCAGCTCAAGGCGGCGCTGCTGGCGCTGCCGGTCTACCAGCAATGGGTGGCCGATATCGAGATCGCCGGCCCCGGCTTCATCAACATCCGCCTCAAGCCCGAGGCCAAGCAGCAGATCGTGCGCGAGGTCCTGGCCGAGGGCGCCCGATTCGGCTGCCAGCCGTCCAACGGCCGCCGCCTGATGGTCGAATTCGTGTCCGCCAACCCCACGGGTCCGCTGCACGTGGGGCACGGCCGTCAGGCCGCCCTGGGCGATGCCATCTGCAACCTGTACGAGACCCAGGGATGGGAGGTCTACCGCGAGTTCTATTACAACGACGCGGGCGTGCAGATCGGCACGCTGGCCACCAGCACGCAGCTGCGCATCCAGGGCTTCAAGCCCGGCGACGAGCAGTGGCCGGAGGCCGCCTACAACGGCGACTACATCCAGGACATCGCCAACGACTACCTGGCGAAGAAGACGGTGCATTCCGACGACCGCGAATTCAGCGCCAGCGGTGATCCGGATGCGCTGGACGACATCCGCCTCTTTGCCGTGGCCTACCTGCGTCACGAGCAGGACCTGGACCTCAAGGCCTTTTCCGTCAAGTTCGACAACTACTACCTGGAGTCAAGCCTCTACACCAGCGGCAAGGTCGACGCCACGGTGCAGAAGCTGCGCGAGGCCGGCAAGACCTACGAGCAGGACGGCGCCCTGTGGCTCAAGACCACCGACTACGGCGACGACAAGGACCGCGTCATGCGCAAGGGCGACGGGTCCTACACCTATTTCGTGCCGGACGTGGCTTACCACATCACCAAGTGGGAGCGCGGCTTCGACAAGGTGATCAACATTCAGGGCACCGACCACCACGGCACCATCGCGCGGGTGCGTGCCGGCCTGCAGGCGGCCGGTGTGGGCATTCCGCAGGGCTACCCCGACTACGTGCTGCACACCATGGTGCGCGTGGTCCGCAACGGCGAAGAGGTCAAGATCAGCAAGCGCGCCGGCAGCTACGTCACGCTGCGCGACCTGATCGAATGGACCAGCAAGGATGCGGTGCGTTTCTTCCTGCTCTCGCGCAAGCCCGACACCGAGTACACCTTCGACGTCGATCTGGCGGTCCAGAAGAACAACGACAACCCGGTGTACTACGTGCAGTACGCCCATGCGCGCATCTGCTCGGTGCTGGCCAGCTGGGGGGGCGACGTCAACACCCTGGGGCAGGTGGACCTGTCGGCCCTGGATACACCGGCGGCCCAGGCGCTGATGCTGCAGCTGGCCAAGTTCCCGGGCATGCTCAGCGCGGCCGCCACCGATTTCGCCCCGCACGACGTGACCTTCTACCTGCGCGAGCTGGCGGCGGCGTACCACAGCTACTACGACGCCGAGCGCATCCTCGTCGACGACGAGGCCGTCAAGCAGGCGCGTCTGGCGCTGGTCGCCGCCACGGCCCAGGTGCTGCACAATGGTCTGGCCGTGCTGGGTGTCAGCGCGCCGCAGAAGATGTAACCGGATCAGACATGAACATTCGCATTGCCCGGTCACGCCGGGTTCAGGGGGGGACCCTGATCGGCTTCGTCCTTGGCTTGCTGGCCGGCCTGGGCATCGCGCTGGCCGTGGCGGTCTATGTGACCAAGGTGCCGGTGCCTTTTGTGGATCGGGGCTTGTCGCGCAAGCCCGAGCAGGATGCGGCCGAGGCCGAGAAGAACAAGGGCTGGAATCCGAATGCCCAGCTCGGCGTCAAGCCGGCGGCGCCTCCGCCGGTGCCCGCGGCCCCCAAGACCGACGAGGACAGCAAACCCGCCGCCAAGGAGGCCGACACGGCCCCGGCAGCGCCGAAGGCCGAGTCGCGTGACCCGATCGCCGAGTTGCTGCAGTCCCGGGAGGGTCAGCGCAAGGAGGACGCGCCGTCTGCCGCCGTGCCCGCGGAGCCCTTCATCTATTTTGTGCAGGTCGGGGCCTTCCGCAACCAGCAGGAAGCCGAGAGCCAGCGCGCACGGGTGGCGATGCTGGGCATCGCGGCCGATGTCACCGAACGCGAGCAGAATGGCCGTCCGGTGTTCCGGGTCCGTGTTGGCCCGTTCAACCAGCGCAGCGCCGCCGACGCGACCCGTGAGCAGCTGGAGGTCAACGGGGTCGAGGCCGCACTGGTCAGGGTGCAGCGCTGAGCGCTGCCTGCGGAACTTTTTGCGCGCCACGTCGCCCCAACCAGCCAACATCTGGTCATCAAGGAGTCCCTGAAAATGCAACGTCGAGAGTTTCACCGTCATGTCCTGTCCACCGGCGCGCTGGCGCTCGGTGCTTCCGCAGCCCTGGTGCCGGGCTGGGCGCAGGCCAGCATCGGCGGCTTCAAGGAGGGCTCCGACTACATCAAGCTCGGTCGCCCCGTGCCCGCCGATGCGCCGGCCGGTCAGGTGGAGGTGCTCGAGTTCTTTGCCTACAGCTGCATCCACTGCTTCAACTTCGAACCGGTGTTCGAGGACTGGAAGAAAAAGGCACCCGCCGGTGTGGTGGCGCGGCGCGTGCCGGTGGCCTTCAGCGAAGCGTTTGTGCCCATGCAGCGCCTCTACTACACGCTGGAGGCCATGGACCAGCTCGATGGCCTGCACCAAAAGGTGTTTCGCGCCATTCATGTCGACAAACAGCGCCTGATGACCGAGTCGGCCATCACCGACTGGATCGTCAAACAGGGCGTGGACAAGAAGAAGTTCAGTGACCTGTTCAACTCCTTCTCGGTCACCGGCAAGGCTCGCCGTGCCGTGCAGCTGCAGGATGCCTACCAGATTGAAGGGACACCCGCCCTGGGTGTGGGCGGGCGCTTCACCGTGGCCGGACAGGGTCCCCGTACGGTTCAGGTGGCCAACGCCCTGATCGCCGAGATCCGCAAGGGCTGAGCTTGCCGATCTGTACCGGGGGTGCCACATCCCCCCGGCTTGGGGGTGTGCCCGTGCGCTCCGGCGGTGCAGGCGGCATGGGCACCGCTACAATGAAACGAATCGCAAGAATCGTGCCCCCTCAAGTCATGACCCACTTCATTCCTTCTCTCAAGGCGACGCGTCAGGCCCTGCTGGTCATGGCTGCGGCATTGCTGGTCCCCTCGGTGTCGCTGGCCGAGCTGGCCGACCGCGACAAGCCGATGAACATCGAGGCCGATGCCTTGCGTTACGACGACGTCAAGCAGACCAGCGTCTTCACCGGCAATGTGGTCATCACCAAGGGCACCATCATCATGAGGGGTGCCCGTGCCGATGTCCGTCAGGATCCGGCCGGCAACCAGTTCGGGGTGCTCACCGGTTCGCCTGGCAAACTGGCCTTCTTCCGTCAGAAGCGCGAAGGTCTGGATGAGTGGATCGAGGGCGAGGGCGAGAAGATCGAGTACGAGAGCCAGACCGAAACCGTGGTGTTCACCGGCCAGGCGGTCATGCGCCGCTACCGCGGGACGTTCCTCAACGACGAGAGTGTCGGCAGCCAGATCACCTACAACAGCCAGACCGAGATCTACACGGTCAAGGGTGGTCCGGGCAGCAAGACGGCCGCCAATCCCTCGGGCCGTGTGCGCGCCATGCTGACCCCGATCCAGAAGGACGCACAGGGTAACCCCTTGCCTCCCCAGGCGCCGGCGGCGGCCGATCCGGCCAACTTGCGTCCGAGCACGTCCCTGCAAGAGAAAAGCAAGTGACGGGGGGCATGTCGACACCGCCGTCCCCGATGGCCTACCAGAGTCGTCTGGAGGTCCGGAACCTGCGCAAGTCCTACGGCAGCCGCGTGGTGGTCAAGGATGTCTCGTTGACCGTGGACAAGGGGGAAGTCGTCGGACTGCTCGGGCCCAATGGCGCTGGCAAAACCACCTCGTTCTACATGATCGTCGGACTGCTGCGCGCCGACGGTGGCGAGATCCTTCTGGATGACCGCCGTATCGAGCAGTTGCCCATCCACCGGCGCGCGCGCCTGGGGTTGGGTTACCTCCCCCAGGAGGCGTCCATCTTCCGCAAGCTCACCGTCCAGGAGAACGTCCGGGCGGTGCTCGAATTGCAGAAGGACGCCGAAGGCCGGGCGTTGACCGTACCCGAGATCGAACGCAGGCTGGACCAGCTGCTCAAGGATTTGCGCGTTGACCATTTGCGCGATTCCCCTGCACCGTCCCTGTCGGGAGGGGAGCGCCGTCGGGTCGAGATTGCCCGCGCCCTGGCCACCAGTCCCCGTTTCATCCTGCTGGATGAGCCGTTTGCCGGCATCGATCCGATCGCCGTGATCGAGATCCAGCAGATCATCAGTTTTCTGAAGGGGCGTGGCATCGGTGTGCTCATCACCGACCACAACGTGCGTGAGACCCTGGGCATCTGCGATCACGCCTACATCATCAGCGACGGCCAGGTCCTGGCCAGCGGCACGACGGCCGAGATCATCGACAACGCGGATGTGCGTCGGGTGTATCTCGGCGAGCACTTCCGGATGTGATGAGACCCGGACTGTCGCTGCGGGTCTCGCAGCATCTGGCGCTCACGCCCCAGCTCCAGCAATCGATCCGCCTGCTGCAGTTGTCCACCCTGGAGATGGCCCAGGAAGTCGAGCAGATGCTCGACGAGAACCCGTTCCTGGAGCGCGGGGACGAGCAGGCAGACCGTGAGGCCTTCGGACTGGAGCAGCAGGATGCCCCGGTGCCCGCCGGTGACCGGATCGCGGAGCAGGCGGTGCAGACCGACGCCGCGACCGAAGGTCCTGCTTCAGACGATGGTTCGGACATCGAGGCGCAGGCGGACGGCAGCAGTCCGCTGGAAGAAAGCTGGGACGGCGACGGGTCCGTCGAGATGGCACCCGATGATGCCGAGTGGGGCGGCGACGCTCCCGCCCGCGGGACGGGTGACGATGATGACTCCCGCAGTGCCGCGGATCTGGCCCGCACACCCGTGACGCTGCAGGCGCACCTGCATGACCAAGCGCGGTGTCTGCGTCTGAACCCGCACGAGCAGGCCGCGCTGTACTTCCTGATCGAATCCCTCAACGAGGACGGGTACCTGACCGAATCGCTCGAGGAACTGGCTGCGGATTTCTGGCGCCAGCTGTACCCGGACGCCGGCACCGACCCGGCCCCCGAGGAGCGGGACGAGGCCGGTGAGTACCTGCGGATGGCGCTGGGCTGGCTGCACAGCATGGACCCTTCCGGTGTCGGTGCGCGCGATCTGCGCGAATGTCTGCGTCTGCAGATCCTGGAACTGCGCAACAGTCCCCAGGCGCAGGCGGCACTGGCCATCTGCCAGCAGCCGACCGAACTCATCGCTCGCCGCGATGTGCGCCGGCTGGCCGCCCTGTGCGGTCTTGAAGAGGACCTCGTGCGGTCGGGGCTGGCGCTGATTGCATCCCTGGAGCCCAAACCGGGGCGGCGCTTTGCCGATGCCGAGCGCAATGTCATCGTGCCGGACGTGATCGTCAGCCGCGCGGGACGGGGCTTCAAGGTGCAGCTCAACCCGGATGTGATGCCACGCCTGCGCCTGCAGGACGCCTACGCCGGCGCCCTGAAACAGGGGCGCGGCGCGAAGGACGCCGAGGGCGGTCACGCAGCGATGCAGCAACGCCTTCAGGAGGCCCGCTGGTTCATCAAGAACATCCAGCAGCGGTTCGACACCATCCTGCGCGTCAGCAGTGCGATCGTCGAGCGGCAGCGCAACTTCTTCATGCACGGTGAGCTGGCGATGAGGCCGCTGGTTCTGCGCGAGATCGCCGACGAACTCGGCCTGCACGAGTCCACGATCAGCCGGGTGACCACCGCCAAGTACATGGCCACGCCATTCGGCACCTACGAACTCAAGTACTTCTTCGGATCTTCGCTGGGTACCGAGACCGGTGGCAATGCCTCCAGCACGGCGGTTCGCGCCCTGCTCAAGCAGTTCATCACGGCCGAAGACCCCGCCAAGCCCCTGTCGGACAATCAGCTTTCCGATCTGCTCAAGGAGCAGGGCATCGAGTGCGCCCGGCGCACTGTGGCCAAATACCGCGAGGCCCTGCGCATCGCACCCGCCAACCTTCGGAAACAGCTGTGAACTCCCTGCAATTGTTCTTGCCCTGCGCCGCCGGCGTGGAGGATTACCTGGCCACCGAAGTCCGGCGGATCACGGGGGAAGATGCCGTGGCCAGGCCCCGCGCCGGCGTGGCGCTGACCGGGTCCTGGCGCGACGCCCTCAAATTGAACCTGCACAGCCGGCTGGCCCAGCGCGTGCTGGTGCAGCTCTCGCACGGCCCCTGCCACAGCGAACAGGCCTTGTATGACGCGGCGGGTGACGTTGCCTGGGAGATCTGGTTTTCGCCAGAACAGACCTTCAAGGTCGAGGTGACTGCCCAGCACAGCCCGTTCAAGAGCCTGAACTTTGCAGGTCTTCGGGTCAAGGACGCCATCTGTGACCGTTTTCGGGCCAAGCGGGGCCAGCGCCCGAGCGTCGACACGGCGCGGCCCGATGTGCGCATCTACGTCCACCTGACACGCGACAGCGCGACCCTCTATATCGACACCTCCGGAGAGCCGCTGTTCAAGCGCGGCTGGCGCGTGGACAAGGGCGATGCGCCCCTGAAGGAAACCCTGGCGGCCGCCATGATCGCAGCCACTGGCTGGGACGCGGCCGCCGATCAGCCGCTGGACGACATTCCGCCTCTTTACGATCCGTGCTGCGGCAGTGGCACCGTGGTGATCGAGGCGGCACAGGTGGCCCTGCGGATTGCGCCCGGTTTGCAGCGCCGGTTCGGGTTCGAGCGTCTGCAGCCCTTCCAGCCTCATGTCTGGCATGCCCTCAAGGATGAGGCCGCACGGCAGCGCCGCGAATGGCCGGCCGGGCACCACCCGCTGGTCTTTGGCAGCGATGTGGCGTTTCGCATGGTCGATTTTGCGCAGCGCAATGCCGAGCGTGCCGGCGTGGCGTTTGCGGTCGAGTTGCGCGGGGGCGATGCCTTGCAGCGCATGCCACCGACAGAGCGCCCGGGGGTGCTGCTGCTCAATCCGCCCTATGGCGAGCGTATCGCTGCGGCCGGCGTGGCGGGACAGAACGCCCGCGAGCGGGCCGATGCGCGCTCGGCGGCCCGGGCGCCGCGCACATTCACGGTGGGGGCTCGCCCCCCGGAGGCCGTACCGGCGGCGGCCCTGGGCCGTGAAAGCGCCCAGATGAGCGACGGCAGTGACGGCAGCGACTTCTTTGCCCGGCTGGCCACGCACTGGAAGACCCACTATGCGGGCTGGAGCGCCTGGCTGCTGACGCCGGACCTCAAGTTGCCAGGGCGGATGCGCTTCAAGGAGTCCCGGCGTGTCCCGATGTGGAACGGACCGATCGAATGCCGCCTGTTCCGCTTTGACCTGGTCGCTCGCCGAGCAGGTGACGCGTCGCCACCGACCCATGCGTGACATGGCGCGCCAGTCTCTGGTCATCGACACCAACATTGCCCTGGATTTGCTGGTGTTCGATGACCCGGCCTGCGATTCGCTGCGCCATGGCCTGAGCGGGGGGGCGCTCGGCTGGCTGGCCAGCGCCGCCATGCGCGAAGAGCTGCGCCGTGTGCTGGCCTATCCCCAGATCGCCCGCAGACTGCAGGCGCGCGACCGCGACGCTTTGGCGGTGCTCGCCGACTGGGACGCGTGGGTGCAGCTGGTCCCGGAGGCGCCGCGCGCCCCCTACCGCTGCAAGGACGAGGACGACCAGAAGTTCGTCGATCTGGCGGTGGCCCACCGTGCCGCACTGCTGAGCAAGGACAAGGCGGTCCTGTGCATGACGCGACGTCTGGCCCGGCTGGGCGTGCCCGTTGCCCGTGCCTTGGTGCCCATTGCCCTCTCCACTGTTTCAACCGATGCCGGGCGGCCGCCCGTTTCCACCACATGACCACTGAAACCACCGCCCTGAGCCCCGAGGAGTTCGACGAACTCGACGCCATCCTGGACGACCTGCGCACACGCGGCGAGGATGTGCCCCAATGGGAATTCTGCGAGGGCGTGATGGCGGCCCTGCTGTGCACACGCCGCCCGGTGCCGGTGGACGAGTACCTGCCGCTGGTCCTCGGCATTGCGGCCGGCCCGGCCGGACAGCCCGGCGAGGAAGGGGAGGCGTGGTTTGCCGATGAGGCCCAACGCAGCCGGTTCATGACGCTGTGGCAACGCCGGGAGGCCGAGGTCGCACAGGCGCTGTCCCTGGATGTCGAGACGCTGGAAGACGAGCGAACCTATCACCCCGAGGTCATGGACCTGCGCGGGGCCGTCGCCATGTTGCCCGACGCCGAGCGTGCCGAGATGGCGTCCCAGGAACTGCCCGCCTTCGGTCAGGTCTGGGCGCTGGGCTTCATGTTCGTGGTCGAGAACTGGGCCGAGGAATGGGAACTTCCCCGGGACCGCGATACTGCCGCATGGATCGACGAGGCACTGGCCACCCTGGTGGCGCTCACCGAGGACGATACCGCCGCGCCGACCTTCAACATGCACCATGAGGAGGGGCCGCCCAGTGTCAGTGACGAGCGGGCCAATGCCTTTGGTGCCGCCATCTGGGCGGTTTACGACCTGCACCGGATCTGGCACAGCCTGGGTCCGCGCGTGGCCCCGGCGCGCAAGACCGGCGAACCTGGTCGCAACGACCCCTGCTGGTGCGGCAGCGGCAAGAAGTTCAAGAAGTGCCACGGCGCCTGAGCCGTGGGATGTGCAGCGGCCCGGATCACCCGTTCTGGATCTGCCGCAGCAATTCGATCACACGGACCCGACTGCGTTCGAAGTCGGTATTGAGCAGCGTGCTGGCCTGATCCATCCGGTTCTGGCGTGCCAGGTTCAGGGCCTGTTCGGCAAGGTCATGAAACCGCCGATGCTCATCGCGCAACGCGGCGAAGGCCGGGTGGCGCCCGACAGCCTCGCTGCCCGCCCGGCGAATCCACTGCCCCAGCTTGCTGTCGGCTGAGCCCGGCAGGCTGCTCGGCTGCCCGGGCAGCAGGCTGTGGCCAGCCAGACGGTCGTTGAAGAGCAGGCACCACTCCAGATGCTCGATGATGGCCGTCTGCACATCCAGTTCGTGGGCCAGCGCAGGAGACTCTGAGGTCGGGCGACTGTCGGGCCATGACGGTGCCGTCGTCTCGTCGGCGACGGCCGGGCGCATCATCAGGTCTCGCCACCAGGCAACGAATCGGGATAGGGGCATGTATGTGCAGTCGGATCGCAGCACCCCGAGCGCTTCGGCCGTGGGCTGCAAACCTCTAGCTTAGTCCCAGACAGGGGTTCCCCGCATGCCCAATGCGGGAGCTGTCGCACGGTGCCCCCACGCCTGTGTGAAAAATCACCACCGTCCCGTCCGTCCATCTGTCCGGATCGGTATCCGGGTCTGTCAGGTCCCCGATGTGATGCGTGTGAGCATCCCTTTCAGGGCAGCGACCACGGTGGCCTCCCGAACGGCCCGGCGGTCGCCCGGGAACCGGTAAACCTCGGCGTTGGTGCCCGACGGTGTGGCCCATGCAATCCAGACTGTGCCCACGGGTTTGGCCTCGGAGCCGCCGGTCGGTCCGGCGACACCGGTGACCGCCAGGGCATGTGCGACGCCAGCCCGCTGCTGCGCGCCCGAGGCCATGGCGCTCGCCACTTCGGCGCTGACCGCGCCGTGGCGGTCCAGAAGCTCGGCGGGCACGCCCAGCATCTCCGTCTTGGCCAGGTTCGAATAGGTGACGAATCCCCGGTCGAACCAGTCGCTGGAGCCACTGATGTCGGTGCACGCTCCGGCGATCAAGCCACCCGTGCAGCTTTCGGCGGTGGCCATCCGCTGGCCGCGTTCGCGCAACGCCGCTGCCAGCGAGACGACCAGCGCGCTGGCTTCCGATGCATGGCTCATCCCGATCCTCCAAAACGCCAAAGCGCGATCACCAGCAGGGTGCAGAACGCGGCCGCGAAGTCGTCCAGCAGGATGCCAAATCCTCCTCGCGGACCAAAGCCCTTGAACTGGCGGTCGGCCCAGGCCATGGGCCCCACCTTCACCGCGTCGAACAGGCGGAACAGACCGAAGGCGACCGCCTGCCCCAGCAAGCCGGTGGGAGAAATCAGCCACAGGATCAGCCAGAAGGCCAGCACCTCGTCCCAGACGATATGACCGGAATCGGCGATGCGCATGTGCCTGGCGGTCACCGTGCAGGCCCACCAGCCCACCAGTGTCCCCAGACCGATGGTCAGTGCCCAGGCCAGGTCACTCATCCAGGGCTGCAGCAGCGCAAAGGCGGCCCAGGCCCACAGTGTGCCGACCGTGCCCGGCGCGTGACGGGCCAGGCCCGACCCGGCACCCAGCGCAATCACATGCGCCGGATGGGCCAGCATGAAGCGCAGGTCCGGGCGGGCGATGGGGGCTGTGTGGTCGGTCAGGGTTGTCTGCATGGCGGCGGCGGCGGTGCCTCAGGCGAAGTGGTCAAAGCTGCGTGCTGGCAGCGGCAGGACGTGTCCCTCGCTGTCCACCCACGTCAGGCCGGGCTCCGGCTGGATCTGGCCAATCCGGGTCACGGGTGTGCGACAGGCCTGGGCCAGCCGGGTGATTTCCTCACGAGCCTGGGCGGGGGCACAGAACAGCAGCTCATAGTCATCACCCCCGTTGACCATGCAGTCGATCTGGTGGTGGCGTGGCAAGCGGGCGAGCTCGGGGGACAGGGGCAATGCGTCCACCTGCACCCGTGCGCCCACCCGGCTGGCCGCCAGAACGTGGCCCAGGTCTCCCGACAGGCCGTCGCTGATGTCGATGGCCGCATGGGCCACGCCCGCCAGTGCGCCGCCCAGCGCCAGCCGGGGCTCCGGAAGGTCCAGACGCTGGTCGCCACAGGGCAGCGGGCCGACGCTCTGAGCCCACGCGGTCCCCAGGCGGCGCTCCAGGGCCAGTCGCGCCTCGCCCAGCCTGCCGCTGACCCACAGGTCATCGCCCGCACGGGCACCGTCGCGCCGCAAGGCCTTGCCCGGCGTCAGTTCGCCGAAAATGGTGATGCACAGGTTCAGCGGCCCCCGGGTGGTGTCGCCACCCACCAGCGGGCAGGCGTACCGGTCGGCCAAGGCAAACAATCCCCGCGCAAACGCCGTGAGCCAGGCGTCATCCGCCTGCGGCAGCGCCAGGGCCAGGGTGAACCCCAACGGGCGTGCCCCCATGGCCGCCAGATCGCTCAGGTTGACCGCCAAGGCCTTGTGTCCGAGCGCCTCTGGTTCTGCCCCGGCAAAGAAATGTCGACCTTCCACCAGCATGTCACTGGATACCGCGATCTGGTGTCCGGGCGTGGGCTGCAGCAGGGCGCAATCGTCGCCAATGCCCAGCACCACCGACGCGGCGGGGCCTGAGTCGCGCTGGAAATGGCGCCGGATCAGGTCGAACTCACCCATGACGCGGAGCCTCGTCCTTGGCCTGCTGCTCGTCTGGCTCGCCAGCCGGCAGATCGTCGACCCGTTCGTCATCCGTGGCCCGCGGCGGCAGGACGAAGCTCAGCGGAGCCCGCCGCAGGCGCTGCCGGAGACCCGCGGCGATGCGTTGCCGATTCACCCCGGAGATACCGCGTGCGCGCAACGCCAGCCGGAAGGCCAGGTAGAAGCTCACGGTCAGGTTGATCGGTCCGATGACGGCCACCCCCGCCACCGCCCGCCAGAAGGCCGGATCGTGCAGCACCTCGGGGCCCAGTGCCAGCGCGGCAGCGGTGACCTGTCCGGCGGACAGCGTGACGTGCCGGATGTCCAGTCCCAGGCCGAAAAAGCTGGCGAACGCCGGGATCAGTCCCAGCATCAAGCCCAGCGAGATGTTGGCCGCCAGACCCGACACATTGGCCCGCATGAAGCGACCCCAGCGGGCCGCGCGGTCGGCGCCCAGCCACCGGCTGAAGCGCGGGTTGTGGGCCAGGGCTGAATCGAGCTTGTGGAAGACAAACCAGTTCTCCACCCACCCGGCCACGATGCTGGACGCGAACAGCAGCACGCCGGTGAAGGCCGCGAACAGCGCCGACGGCCCCAGCACATCCATGTCGTGCAGCACGTGCCGGGCCTTGTCGGCATCGATCATGTGAGCGCCATGGGCCAGGTACAGCAAGGTACTGATCAGGGCCACCACCGGAATCACCAGCCCGACGTTGCCCAGGATGGCGGCGATCTGCGAACGGAACAGGTTGGCCACTTCATCGACAAACCCCTTGAGCGCGCCCGCCTGGCGGATGTCGCGCAGCCGGGCGACCATGGCGGGCGCCGTGACGGCTGGCTGCTTGGTCGCCACCGTCCAGTGCAGCAACTGGATGACCACAAAGGACACCGCGTAGTTCAGGCCGGCGGCAAAACCGAGCCAGAAGGCCGACAGCCCGAGCGGGTAGAGCAGGAATTTGGCCCACGTCGTCAATCCCAGCAGGGCGCCTCCGCCGGCCGCCTTGCCCAGCATGTCACGGTAGCCCTGCCGGTCACGGGTGATGTAGTGTTCGCCGCTCTCTGCGCTGCGTTCGGCCACCTTGGCCGCCGTGAGATGGGAGCTGCTGGCCACCAGGGCGCGAATGCTGCGGTTCTCCTGGCCCACCTGGGCCAGATCGGCCAGCAGGGCGGCGGTGGCCCGCTCGGGGCGGGTGGAGAGCAGGCAATCCATCAGCTGACGTGCGCGCACGATGCGCTCGCGCAGTTGTCGCAGGCGAAATACGATGCCGACCGACACACCGTGTTCTTCCAGATGGCCGTACACCGTGTAGGCCGCCTGGCGACAGGCGTCCAGTTGCAGTCGAAGCGCCTCGGATGCAGCCTGTGCCTGCGCAGTGCGGGGGCCGAAGGTCTGGACCGCATGCCGCAGCGCTTCCAGCAGGGGCGGCAGCGTGTGAAAGGGGCGGTTCCGGCGAGCCGCTGCGTCCATGCGGACCCGGATCTCCGATGCGAAGCCGGTGGCCACAATCTGGCCCACACAGAAGGTCAGTCCATCCAGCAGCACCGTGGACCAGCGGCTGGACGTGGCGGGTGTGGACGCCTCGTCGCTGAACAGCAAGGTCCTGGCGTCGTTCAGGGTGGCGGTGTCCAGGGCCAGCAGCCAGCGGCGGTCGAAAGACGAGGGCAGCAGCAGATCGAACAGATCCGCCAGATCGGTGGTTTCCGGGGTTCCGGGCAGCAGCTTGCGCCGCAGCCGATGACCGAACTCGCTCAGAAAAGACGTCCTTGGCGCAAAGCCGTGGTCGGCCAGGAAGGGCGCGACATCGACGTCACTGGTGAAGGCGATCCACCACTGTCGCCACCGCCCGGGCCAGGCCTCCATGGACCGCGCCGCTTCGAGCAGCTGGCCCACACGGGCGACGCAGGCCTGCGGGTCGGACTCGTCGCCCCGGACCCAGGCCAGGGTGTCCATCAGCCACCGGTGGCGGTCGACCAGGGGGGCAGACGGATCCAGCCGCTCCAGCAGGGCGGATGCCTCTTGGGAGACGTTCATGGGGTGGTGCTCAGTGAAGCAGGCGGGACGCGGCGCTGCCAGTCTCGTCGTCTGCGGCCCGCAGCGCGAATTCGGGAATGTCGGCTTCAAATCGCTCGCCATCCTCGGCCACGCAGAAGTAGCTGCCCCGCATGCTGCCGGTGGGCGTGGCCAGCCGGGTGCCACTGGTGTACTGGAACGACTCCCCTGGCCGCAGCAAAGGCTGTTTGCCCACCACCCCCAGGCCCTTGACCTCTTCATGCAGGCCCCGGGCGTCCTCGATGATCCAGTGCCTCGCAATCAGCTGCGCCGTCACATCACCCGTGTTGGTGATGGTGACCGTGTAGGCAAACGCGTACAGGTCCTCGTCCGGCGAGGACTGCTCGCTCAGGTACTGGGGCTCGACGTCGCAGGTGAAGTGGTATTTCGGCATGGGCCGGATGTTAACGCTTGACCTACAGCTGCCAACCGCCTGCTGTCGACATGTCCCGACACAGCCTGCGACAATGCCATTCCCGTTTCGAACACACGCTCTGCCATGTCCAGCACCTATCGCATTGCCCCGTCCATCCTGTCCGCCGACTTTGCCCGCCTGGGCGAGGAGGTCAGGAACGTCATCGCCGCCGGCGCCGACTGGATCCATTTCGACGTGATGGACAACCACTACGTGCCCAACCTGACCTTCGGCCCCATGGTCTGCCAGGCGCTCAAGCCCCACTCGAAGAAGCCCGACGGCACGCCGGTGCCCATCGACGTGCACCTGATGATCCAGCCGGTGGACGCGCTGGCCGGTGCCTTCATCGACGCCGGGGCCGATCTGGTGAGCTTTCACCCGGATGCCAGTGCCCACGTGCACCGCAGCGTGCAGGCCATCAAGGCCAGGGGCGCGAAGGCTGGTCTGACCTTCAACCCGGCCCAACCCCTGGACGTGCTCGACTGGGTGATCGAGGACATCGACCTGATCCTGATCATGAGCGTCAACCCGGGCTTTGGCGGCCAGAGCTTCATCGACTCGGCCTTGCGCAAGATCGAGCAGGCGCGCAAGCGCATCGAGGCCAGTGGCAAGGACATCCGCCTGGAAGTGGACGGCGGTATCAAGGCCGACAACATCCGCCGCGTGGCCGACGCGGGCGCGGACACTTTCGTCGCCGGCAGTGCCATTTTCGGAAAACCCGACTACAAGGCCGTGATCGACCAGATGCGAGCGGCGCTCGCGTGATGCTGGCGGACATCCGGGCGGTCATCGTCGACCTGGACGGGACCATGGTCGACACCCTGGGCGACTTCGAGGTCGCCCTCAACCGCACCATGGCCGATCTGGATCTGCCGCCGGTGGACCGGGCGGCCGTGGAACGCACCGTGGGCAAAGGCTCGGAGCACCTGATCCGCACCTTGCTGGGTCAGCAGCTGGCGCGGACCGATGTCAAGGGTGTGGGACAGGCTTGCCCCGCCCTCACGGTGGATGCCCTGTATGAGCGCGCCTGGCAGCGCTACCAGCATCATTACCTGTCCATCAACGGTCAGTTTGCCGATGTCTACCCCGGGGTGGAATCCGGTTTGCGCTGGCTCAAGGGTCGAGGCATGCCGATGGCCTGCCTGACCAACAAGCCGCTGGCCTTCGCGCAGGGTTTGCTGGCCGCCAAAGGACTGGAGGGCTACTTTTCGCGGGTGTTCGGGGGGGACAGTTTCGAGCGCAAGAAACCCGATCCGCTGCCCCTGCTGCGCACCTGTGAAGCGCTGAGCAGCGAGCCTGCCCGTACCCTCATGCTGGGCGATTCCCTGAACGATGCGCAGGCTGCCCGCGCCGCCGGCTGCCCGGTCGTGCTGGTGACCTACGGCTACAACCACGGGCAGCCGGTGCAACAGGCCGGCGCCGATGCCTATCTCGACCGGCTGGACGGACTCGACGGGCTGTTGGCCTGAGTCAGTACATCAGCTTGCCGTCGCTGGTCACCACACCGATGTCGACCCATTGGCTGCCGACATTGCCTTTGCTGAAGTTCACTCGAAAGCCACCCAGGTCAAACTCGCCGCTGCGGCGCAGCGATTCGGCAATGCCTGAGGGAGTGACCGATTTGGCCTTGCGGGCCGCTTCCGCAAACACCCGTGCCGTGATGTAACCCTCCATGTGGAAGGGGGTGTAGCTGCTGATGCCCGGATGGGTTTTCTGCATGGCCGCCCGGAAGGCGCGATGCAGGGGGGACGTCACGCCGGACGGGTTCGGGTAGGTCTGTGCAATGCCCACACCCCGGGCGCCTTGTCCCGCAAACTTCTGGAGCGCCGGCGCTGGCAGGTAGGACAGTGTGAAGATCTGCTGGGTCACGCCGGCCGCCCGCAAGGCGGCAATGCCCTCGCCGGAGAACTTCGGCGCACCCACCACCAGGGCCGATTGGGGGGCCTTGGCCGCGATCGCCTTGGCAGCCTGGGCGATGTCGGCCGCTTCCGTCCCGGACTTCGCCTCGATGATCTCGATCCCGCCCACCTCGGCAGCGGCGGCCTTGGCCGCGGCCAGGCCGGAGGTGCCGATCGGCAGGTCCTGGAACAGGACACCCATGGACTGGATGTTCAGGGCGCGGGCATGCGAGACGATCTTCTGGATCTGCTGCTCGTCGCCGGCGCGGATGTGGAACAGCTTGGGGTGCCCCGGGTTGCGCAGCACACCGGCGCCGGGCACGGCGTTGAGGATGACCGTGTCCAGGCTGTCGAGCAGCTTGCTGTCCAGCAGTCCTTTGAGGGTGGCCGAGCCCAGGGGGGTCAGCAGGGCCACCGGCTTGCGCGGCATGACCTCGTCCAGCCGGGCCTTGAACCCTTCGAAGGTGTAGGTGTCGTCGAGCTTGACCAGCTGGACCTTGCGGCCGTTGATGCCGCCTTTGCCATTGATTTCCTCAAAGGCGGCCACCAGGCCTTCGTTCAGTTCCCTGGGGTCGGGCGCGGGCAACACCGTGAACGGCCCGATCTGGGCGACCACAATGTCGCCGGCGTCCTGCGCCTGTGCCAGCAGGGGCAGGGCGCTGACCATGGCAGCCTGAAGAAGATGACGTCTTAGCATGTGGCGCTAGCAAAACAAAAGCAAAGCGCCGATTGGACCGTCGGGTTTGACCTAGGTCATTTAGGGTAAACCCTTGGTTTCGGATGACCGGCATTCACCGGCCTACGGACGGCGTCAGTTGCCCGCTTTTCCCAACAGCGCATCCTTGAGGCGCCAGTCGGCCGGTTTGGGGCCGAGCCAGATGCGCATCAGCGCGTCAAAGAACTCCTTTTCCTTGAAAGGATCGCCCTCGACCTTGCCTTTGACTGTCAGGATGGTGCCCGTGCCAGGGATCCAGTCCAGGGTGAAGGTTTCACCTTTCTTCAGCAGCTTGTGGTCGGTGAACACCTGGCTCATGCGCATCACGCCGGGGATCAGTTTGGAGAACGCGGCACGCTCCATGTTGTCTTCCATGCCCCGGGAAAACAGTTTGCCAAGTTCACCCGAGTCGATGTCGCGAAGCATGGTGATCGTCATGCGCTTGGGTCCGGCCGCGCCCAGCACCTCGTCGGTGGTCGCGGCTTTCTGCTCCAGGTACAGGCCAGCCGAATACACCTGGAACACCGCCTTGTAGCGAACACCGGCGCCATTGAGCCTGAGGGCTTTGCCGGCCACGGACTGCTGGGCTTCGAAGCGCACGCCGCCGGCCTCGATCTCGCTGCCCTGGGCTTGAGCCAAACAAGTCAGCGCTGACAGGGTGAGGCCGACAACAAAAGGACGGATCTTGGTCATGGGTGAGGCAAAGGGATGAATGAAAAACGAACGGTCGTTCTAAAAACTGGATTGTGGACAGTCACGTCGGCCGAATCAACACCGCGCCATCAGGGATAACCCCCGCCGGAAGTGCTCAAGCGGCCCCGATTGTGAGCTTTGCTACACTGTGCCCATCATGTTCGCATCCTGCATGCTCTCTGCCGGTGACGTGCCTGGCCGCCTTGGCCGGGGAGCCTGGCCCTGGCGCAAGCCAGCGTAAACAGCCCATCCCCCTCCGGGTTCCCGAACGGCCCTCACCGATCGCAGCGAACCCGACCGATGTCAGCCCTGCGGGAGCTGACTTCCCCGAACAAGGACGCCGCCGAGCCCTCAGCCTGGCACCGGTGCGTCGGAGAAAAGTCGCATGATCACCGAACTGGAATTCAAGAGTCTCACGCAACAGGGCTACAACCGCATCCCGCTGATGGCCGAGGCCTTCGCGGACCTTGAGACCCCGCTGTCCCTTTACCTCAAGCTGGCCCATGGCCGGGGCGATGGCGCCCACAGCTTCCTGCTGGAGTCCGTGGTCGGCGGCGAGCGTTTCGGCCGCTACAGCTTCATCGGCCTGCCCGCGCGCACCCTCTTGCGCGCCAGCGGCTTCGGCGCCGAAGCCAAAACCGAAGTGGTCAGGGACGGCGTGGTGGTGGAAACGAACCAGGGCAACCCGCTGGACTTCATCGCCGCCTATCAGCAGCGCTTCAAGGTCGCCCTGCGGCCCGGCCTGCCGCGCTTCTGCGGTGGTCTGGCCGGGTACTTCGGCTACGACGCTGTGCGCTACATCGAGAAGAAGCTGGAGAGCAGCTGCCCGCCCGACACCCTGGGCACGCCCGACATCCTGCTGCTGCAATGCGAGGAACTGGCGGTCATCGACAACCTCTCGGGCAAGCTCTATCTGATCGTCTACGCCGACCCGGCCCAGCCCGAGGCCTACGCGAATGCCAAGAAGCGCCTGCGCGAGCTCAAGGAAGCCCTCAAGTATTCGGTGGCGGCGCCGGTGGTCAAGCCCAGCCAGAACCATCCGGCCCAGCGCAGCTTTGCCAAGGACGACTACCTGAAATCGGTCGAGCGCGCCAAGGAGCTGATCGCCGCGGGCGATTTCATGCAGGTGCAGGTGGGTCAGCGCATCAGCAAGCGCTACACCGAGTCGCCCCTGTCGCTGTACCGCGCGCTGCGTTCGCTCAACCCCAGTCCCTACATGTACTACTACCACTTCGGGGATTTCCATGTGGTGGGGGCCTCGCCCGAGATCCTGGTGCGCCAGGAGCACACGGAAGAAGGCCAGAAAGTCATCATTCGCCCGCTGGCCGGCACCCGTCCGCGCGGTGCCACGCCCGAGAAGGACAAGGCGACCGAGGTCGAACTGCTGGCCGACCCGAAGGAGCGCGCCGAGCACGTGATGCTGATCGACCTGGCGCGCAACGACATCGGTCGCATCGCGAAGATCGGCTCGGTCAAGGTGACCGAGGCCTTCGTGGTCGAGCGCTACAGCCATGTGATGCACATCGTGAGCAACGTCGAGGGCGTGCTGAACGACGGTATGACCAACATGGACGTGCTCAAGGCCACCTTCCCGGCCGGCACGCTGACCGGCGCACCCAAGGTGCATGCGATGGAGCTGATCGACCAGCTCGAACCGGTCAAGCGCGGCATCTACGGTGGTGCCTGCGGCTACCTCAGCTATGCGGGCGACATGGACGTGGCGATCGCCATCCGCACCGCCATCATCAAGGACCAGACCCTGCACGTGCAGGCGGCGGCCGGTGTGGTGGCCGATTCTGTGCCCGAGATGGAGTGGCGGGAAACGGAACACAAGGCGAGGGCGCTGCTGCGGGCGGCGGAACTGGTGGAAGAAGGGCTGGAGTGAACGCCATGAACACGAACAAGAAAATCCAGCTGCTCATGGTGGACAACTACGACTCGTTCACCTTCAACATCGTGCAGTACTTCGGCGAACTCGGCGCCGACGTGACCGTGGTGCGCAACGACGAGATCACCGTCGACGAGATCCAGCGCCGGCTCGACGCCGGTCAGATCGACCGCCTGGTGATTTCGCCTGGCCCCTGCTCGCCGGCCGAGGCCGGCATCTCGGTGCCCGCCATCCAGCACTTTGCGGGCAAGCTGCCCATCCTGGGCGTGTGCCTGGGTCACCAGAGCATCGGCGCGGCCTTTGGCGGCAAGATCGTTCGCGCGCAGGAACTGATGCACGGCAAGACCAGCGTCATCACCACCACCCAGGAAGGCGTGTTCGCCCACCTGCCCGAGCAGTTCACGGTCAACCGCTACCACTCGCTGGCCATCGAACGTGAAAGCTGCCCCGACTGCCTCAAGGTCACGGCCTGGACGCCGGATGGCGAGATCATGGGCGTCAAGCACAAGACCCTGGCCATCGAAGGCGTTCAGTTCCACCCCGAGAGCATCCTGACCGAGCATGGTCACGCCATGCTCAAGAACTTTCTGGAGCAGACCGCATGAAGACCGTCGACCTGCGCAGCGACACCGTCACGCAGCCCACGCCCGCCATGCGCGCGGCCATGATGGCCGCCCCGCTGGGTGACGATGTGTTCGGCGACGACCCGACGGTCAACGCCTTGCAGGAGCGCATCGCGGCGCTGACCGGCAAGGAGGCTGCGCTGTTCATGCCCTCAGGCACGCAGAGCAATCTCTGTGGCATCCTGGCGCACTGCGGGCGCGGTGACGAGTACATCGTCGGTCAGCTGGCCCACACCTACCGCTATGAGGGCGGTGGCGCGGCGGTGTTCGGCAGCGTGCAGCCACAGCCGCTGACGCAGGACGCGCAGGGCCGCATGGCGCTGGCCGACATTGCGGCGGCCATCAAACCCGACGATCCGCACTTCGCGCGCACCCGCCTGCTGTGCCTGGAGAACACCTGGAACGGCCACGTGATGCCCGACGACTACCTGCGCGGCGCCACGGCGCTGGCGCGGGATAGGGGCCTCAATACCCACCTCGACGGCGCGCGGGTGTTCAACGCCTCAGTTGCATCGGCAGGGACTGGACAAACTGCATTTCAACGCCTGCGTGAGATCGCCGACCATTTCGACAGCCTGTCGGTCTGTTTCAGCAAGGGTCTGGGCGCGCCGGTCGGTTCAGCCCTGTGCGGCTCGCACGAACTGATCGCCCGCGCCCGCCGCATCCGCAAGATGGCTGGCGGCGGGCTGCGTCAGGCGGGGCTGCTGGCCGCCTGTGCACTGCACGCGCTGGACCACCATGTGGAGCGCCTGGCCGATGACCACGCCAACGCGCAGCGTCTGGCCGATGGGTTGGGCGGTATCGACGGCCTGACCGTGAAGTCGGCTGAGACCAATATTGTGTTCGTCGACGTCGCCGACGGCCGTGGCCCTGCGCTGCTCGACTTCCTGAAGGCGAACGGCGTGCTGGCCACCGGCCTGATCGGCCTGCGTTTTGTCACCCACCTCGATGTCGACACGGCAGGCATCGACCATGCCATCGCCACGGTGCGCCGCTTCTTCGCAGAGGCACCCGTCCCATCGGCCCAGGCCGCACGCACCGGACCCTACTGAATCGACCCGAGGAGACGCCCATGCCCGACACGACACAGCTTCTGATGTTTATCGCGGCCGGGTGGCTGCTCAACCTCACCCCAGGGCCGGACGTGCTCTACATCGTGAGCAGCGCCCTCAAGAGCGGGGTGCGTGCCGGCATCGTGGCCGCGCTGGGGATCGTCAGCGGCTGCTTCGTGCACGTGTTTGCTGCGGCGCTCGGTGTGGGCGCGTTGCTGGCCACCTCGGCCACCGCCTTCACCGTGCTCAAGTGGGCCGGTGCCGCCTACCTGATGTGGATGGGCGTCAAGTTGCTGCTGGCCAAGGGCGGTGGTTCTTCCATCGTGCCGGCGGGCGTGAGCGCGGAGGTGGTGGCGGTGAACCTGTGGCGCGTGTTCCGCCAAGGTTTTCTGACCAATGTGCTCAACCCCAAGGTCGCACTGTTCTTCCTGGCTTTTGTGCCGCAGTTCATCGCCCCGGGCACCGAGGACAAGGTGACGGCCTTCCTGCTGCTGGGCCTGCTGTTCAACCTGAATTCCCTGCCGATCAACTTCGGCTACGCCTGGCTGGCTGGCTGGGCCTCGCGCCGCGTGGGCGCCGTCCAGCGCGCCATGCACTGGATGGACCGCGCGGCAGGCGTCATGTTCGTCGGTTTCGGCCTGCGTCTGGCCATGTCCGAGAATCCCACCCGATAAGCCCTGGAGACCGCTCATGCCCCATACCCACAAGATCACCCCGCAGGAAGCCCTGCAGCGCACCATCGAGCACCGCGAGATCTTCCACGACGAGATGCTGCACCTGATGCGGCTGATCATGAGCGGCGAGATGTCGCCCGTCATGATGGCGGCGCTGATCACCGGCCTGCGCGTGAAGAAGGAAACCATCGGCGAGATCACGGCGGCCGCGCAGGTGATGCGCGAGTTCTCGACCAAAGTCCACGTGGCCGACAAGACGCATCTGGTGGACATCGTGGGCACCGGTGGCGACGGCTCGCACACCTTCAACATCTCGACCTGCTCCATGTTCGTCGCTGCCGCCGCGGGTGCCAAAGTCAGCAAGCACGGCGGGCGCAGCGTCTCGAGCAAGAGCGGCAGTGCCGACGTGCTGGAGAGCCTGGGCGTCAACATCAACCTGCCGCCGGACGCGATCGCGCGCAGCATCGCCGAGGTCGGTGTGGGTTTCATGTTCGCTCCCAACCACCACCCCGCCATGAAGAACGTGGCACCGGTGCGCCGCGAACTGGGCATCAAGACCATCTTCAACATCCTGGGTCCGCTGACCAACCCGGCCTCGGCCCCCAACATCCTCATGGGCGTTTTTCACCCCGACCTGGTCGGCATCCAGGTGCGCGCGCTGCAACGCCTGGGGGCCGAGCACGCGGTGGTTGTCTACGGCCGCGACGGCATGGACGAGGTGTCGCTGGGTGCGGCCACCATGGTGGGCGAACTCAAGGATGGCGAGATCGCCGAGTACGAAATTCACCCGGAAGACTTCGGCCTGACCATGGCCAGCAGTCGCGCGCTGCGCGTGGAGACGCCGGAGGACTCCCGGGCCATGTTGATGGGCGTGCTGGACAACCGGGACGATGTGTCCCTCAAGGCGGCCAAGGACATCGTGGCGCTCAACGCCGGCGTGGCGCTCTATGCCGCCAACGTGGCGCCTGACATGGCGCAGGGCATCGCGCTGGCCCGGCGTACCCTCGAATCGGGGGCGGCCGCCGCCAAGCTGCGCGAACTGCAGGCCTTCACACAAACCGCCACCGCATCGGTCGGTCCTTGAGGGCACCTGTGATGCCGGTCTGGTTGCAGAACGAAGGCGCGTGGATCGCCATCGGGGTATCGGTTCTGTTTGTGGTCGCCGGCGTGGTCATGCACCGCGTCATCAAGAAAGTGCTGCAGACCCCGCAGCCCGAAAAGTCAAACCAGCATGAGTGACATCCTGAACCAGATCGTGGCGGTCAAGCGTGAAGAAATTGCCGCTGCCCGCAAGAAGAAGCCCCTTGAGGCGATGCGATTCGATGCCGAAAGCCGCGTGCTCACGCGCGATTTCGAAGCCGCCCTGCGTTCTCGAATTGCCGCCGGTCAGGCGGCGGTGATCGCGGAGATCAAGAAGGCCAGCCCGAGCAAGGGCGTGATTCGCGAGGACTTCATTCCCGCCGACATCGCGCAGAGCTATGCCGAAGGCGACGGCAAGGTCAGCGCAGCCTGCCTGTCTGTGCTGACCGACCGCCAGTTCTTCCAGGGCAGCGCCGACTACCTCAAGCAGGCCCGGGCCAGCTGCGACCTGCCGGTGCTGCGCAAGGACTTCATGGTCGACCCTTACCAGGTCTATGAGGCGCGGGCGATGGGGTCCGACTGCATCCTGCTGATCGCCGCCTGCCTGGACGATGCACAGATGGCCGATCTTGAGGCCATTGCGCACGGTCTGAACATGTCCGTGTTGGTCGAGGTGCACGATCGCGACGAACTGCACCGGGCACTGAAGCTCAAGACCCCGCTGGTCGGCATCAACAACCGCAACCTCCGGACCTTCGAGGTTTCCTTGCAGACCACGCTGGATCTGTTGCCCGAGGTCCCGGCCGACCGTCTGCTGATCACCGAGTCGGGCATTCTGGCCCGCGCCGACGTGCAGACCATGCGCGCGGCCCGGGTGAATGCCTTCCTGGTCGGGGAGGCGTTCATGCGTTCGCCGGAGCCGGGGCTGGCGCTGGCCGAGCTGTTTGCCGACTGATGGTTCAGCAGACGCTGTTCGATCCCATGGACGCCGGTGCGCCGGTGCGGGCGACCCCATGGCTGAAGAGCGCTGATCCCGCACAGTGGCCGGTGGCGCCAGGCTGGCAGGATCTGGTTGCCCATTTCTGGGCCACCCGGCATGGCCAGTCACTGCGGTCCTTCCTGTCGCAACGCGTTGCAGAGCACGCGGTGATCTATCCGCCCCAGCCGCTGCGGGCGCTGAGCCTGACGCCTCCTGATGCGGTGCGTGTGGTGATTCTGGGGCAGGACCCTTATCACGGGCCCGGTCAGGCAGAGGGTTTGGCGTTTTCCGTGGCACCGGGTGTGCCGGTGCCGCCCAGCCTGCGCAACATCTTCAAGGAGCTGTCCCGGGACCTGGGAGTACCCGTGCCCGACAACGGATCCCTGGTGCGCTGGGCGGCCCAAGGCGTCCTGCTGCTCAATGCGGTCCTGACGGTGGAAGACGGGGCGGCCGCCAGCCATGCGGGCCGAGGTTGGGAAGTGCTCACTGACGCTGTAATCAAGGCCTGCAGTGAGCAGGGATCGGATAAGGTGTTTCTGCTTTGGGGGGCTCATGCCCAGAAAAAGGCGGCGCTGATTTCCCCGCGTCACCAGGTGCTCATGGCCAATCACCCGTCCCCCCTGTCGGCCTCCCGGCCGCCGGTTCCTTTCATCGGTTGTGGTCACTTCCGGCGGGCCAACGAATGGCTTCTGGCCCATGGCCGAGAACCCGTGATGTGGTGAGTTCACGAGAAACTTCACAATCGTCAAAAAATCGTGGCATAATGCGTGGCTTCGCTACGGAGGGGTGCCCGAGTGGCTAAAGGGGGCAGACTGTAAATCTGTTGGCTTACGCCTACGCTGGTTCGAATCCAGCCTCCTCCACCAGCGATCTGTGTTCAGTGAGAGCGATTGAAAAGCAAGCGCTCCGGTTATTGACGGTGACCCGTTGGGGTGCCGGCGAGAGCGGGCGGGAGTAGTTCAATGGTAGAACCCCAGCCTTCCAAGCTGATGACGCGGGTTCGATTCCCGTCTCCCGCTCCATGAATGCAGTTGGCCGGTTTGCAGCGAAGAGTTGAGTTTCCAGGTGACTGGCTTGCGCCAGTTTCCTTGGCCCATGTGGCTCAGTGGTAGAGCACTCCCTTGGTAAGGGAGAGGTCGCGGGTCCGATTCCCGCCATGGGCACCACATTTCTCCGGCATTGTTCTGGTGTTTCGGCAATTAACGTTTTGGAGCTGAAGAATGGCAAAGGAAAAATTTGAGCGGACCAAGCCGCACGTGAACGTGGGCACCATCGGTCACGTGGACCACGGCAAGACGACGCTGACGGCTGCCATCACGACCGTTCTGTCCAAGAAGTTCGGTGGCCAGGCCAAGGCCT
>NZ_JBHTBX010000007.1:0-259229 GCF_042665135.1 Hydrogenophaga bisanensis | reverse complement strand
ACGCCGATTGGGGGCATCCCTCCGGCAGAAGCTGAGGCAAACTACTGGAGGCAATTCGCCAACAGCAACACCTCAACAGAGGTGTCAACTTAAATCAACCGGCCTCCTGGAAACCCGGGGCGGTTCAGTTGCCGGAGATGGTTGCCAGACTTCTACCTTGAGAGCAGAGTCAGCGAATCCCGGTGCGTTCATCTAGGGAAACACTGCCGTGGCACGAGACCCATGAGCTTCTCAGCTTATGGGTGGCTCCACAAAACGATTACACGTCGATATTGCCCGCCCGCAGCGCGTTGGTCTCGATGAAGTCGCGCCGCGGCTCCACCTCGTCGCCCATCAGCATCGTGAACACGCGGTCGGCTTCGATGGCGTCGTCGATCTGCACGCGCAGCAGGCGGCGCACGGCCGGGTCCATGGTGGTTTCCCACAGCTGCTCGGGGTTCATTTCACCCAGGCCCTTGTAGCGCTGGCGGCTGGTGGTGCGTTCGGCTTCGCTGATCAGCCACTGCATGGCCTGGCGGAAGTCGCTCACCTTCTCTTCCTTCTGCTTCTCGCCTTCGCCGCGCATGGCCTTGGCGCCTTCGCCCAGCAGGCCGCGGAAGGTGTCGGCCGCCGTGGCCAGGGCCGCGTAGTCGGCGCCGTGCACGAAGTCCTGCGTCAGGATGGAGCTCTTGACGTTGCCGTGGTGGCGGCGGCTGATGCGCAGGATGGGCTTGTCGGTGCGCACGTCGAACTCGCCGGCCACTTCGGGCGGCACGCCGGTGGTGCTCAGCTCGGCCAGCTTGGCCTGCATGGCCACGGCGCTGGCCTCGGCCTCTTCCACCGTGTCCAGCTTGACCACCACGCCATCGGCAATGGCGCGCAGGGCCTCGGCGTCCATGAAGTTGGACAGGCGCTCGATCACGCGCTCGGCCGCCTGGTGCTTGCGCGCCAGCTCGGCCAGGGTGTCGCCTTCCAGCACGGTGTTGGTGGCGCCACCGGTGCTCACCTTGGCGCCGTTCAGCGCGATGCGCAGCAGGTACTGGTCGAGTGCAGCGGCGTCCTTCAGGTACAACTCTTCCTTGCCGCTCTTGACCTTGTACAGCGGCGGCTGCGCAATGTAGATGTGGCCGCGCTCCACCAGCTCGGGCATCTGGCGGTAGAAGAAGGTCAGCAGCAGGGTACGGATGTGCGCGCCGTCCACGTCGGCGTCGGTCATGATGATGATGCGGTGGTAGCGCAGCTTGGACACATCGAAGTCGTCCTTGCCTGCTGCGCCGCCCTCGCCGCCTTCACCGCCGGCCTTGCCGATGCCGGTGCCCAGCGCGGTGATCAGCGTCAGGATTTCGTTGGAGGTCAGCAGCTTCTCGTAGCGCGCCTTCTCCACGTTCAGGATCTTGCCGCGCAGCGGCAGGATCGCCTGGAACTTGCGGTCGCGGCCCTGCTTGGCAGAACCACCGGCCGAGTCACCCTCGACGATGTAGATTTCGCACAGCGCGGGGTCCTTCTCCTGGCAGTCGGCCAGCTTGCCGGGCAGGCCCATACCGTCGAGCACGCCCTTGCGGCGCGTCATTTCGCGCGCCTTGCGGGCCGCTTCGCGGGCCTTGGCCGCTTCCACGATCTTGCCGCAGATGATCTTGGCGTCGTTGGGCTTTTCCTGCAGATAGTCGGTCAGCAGGCGGGCCACCACGTCTTCCACCGGGCCACGCACTTCCGAGCTGACCAGCTTGTCCTTGGTCTGGCTGGAGAACTTGGGCTCGGGCACCTTGACCGACAGCACGCAGCACAGGCCTTCGCGCATGTCATCGCCGGTCACTTCCACCTTGGCCTTCTTGGCCAGGTCGTTCTCTTCGATGTACTTGTTGATGACGCGGGTCATCGCGGCGCGCAGGCCGGTCAGGTGGGTGCCGCCGTCACGCTGCGGGATGTTGTTCGTGAAGCACAGCACCTGCTCGTTGTAGCCGCTGTTCCACTGCATGGCCACCTCGACACCGATGTTGGTGCCCTGGTCGCTCTGGCGGTCGCCGATGGCGTGGAAGCAGTTGGGGTGCAGGACCTGCTTGCCCTTGTTGATGAACTCCACAAAGCCCTTGACGCCACCGGCGCCCGAGAAGTCGTCTTCCTTGCCGGTGCGCTCGTCCTTCAGGCGGATGCGCACACCGTTGTTCAGGAAGCTCAGCTCGCGCAGGCGCTTGGACAGGATCTCGTAGTGGAAATCGTTGTTTTCCTTGAAGATCTCGGTGTCGGGCAGGAAGTGCACCTCGGTGCCGCGCTTCTCGGTCGGGCCGATCACCTTCATGGGCGAGACCTCGACGCCGTCGCGCATTTCGACGATGCGGTTCTGCACGAAGCCGCGCGCAAACTCGATCTGGTGCACCTGGCCTTCGCGGCGCACCGTCAGGCGCAACCACACCGACAGCGCGTTCACGCAGGACACGCCCACGCCGTGCAGACCGCCCGAGACCTTGTAGCTGTTCTGGTTGAACTTGCCGCCCGCGTGCAGTTCGGTCAGTGCGATCTCGGCCGCCGAGCGCTTGGGCTCGTGCTTGTCGTCCATCTTCACGCCGGTCGGGATGCCGCGGCCGTTGTCGGTCACGGAAATCGAGTTGTCGGTGTGGATGGTGACGACGATGTCGTCGCAGTGGCCGGCCAGGGCTTCGTCGATGGAGTTGTCCACCACCTCGAACACCAGGTGGTGCAGGCCGGTGCCGTCGGACGTGTCGCCGATGTACATGCCCGGGCGCTTGCGCACCGCCTCCAGGCCTTCCAGGATCTGGATCGCGCCTTCGCCATAGCCTTCGCTGGCGCCGGCCTGGTGGGCGTCGATCTTGGGCTGGAAGTTGGAGCTGTCGACCCCGGCTGCGCCGGTGTGGACGCCATCGGTTCCGGAATCGGCGGGCTTGTTGGCTTCGGACATGGTGGAAACTTCTCTCACTCAGTAAACGCCAAACCCGCGTGGCTCGCGGGTTTGGATGGTGTGGTTACCTGGGGCTTTGGCGCTCAGATTCGCATCGGCATGACGACGTACTTGAACGCGTGGTCGTCCGGGTTGGTGACCAGCGCCGAGCTGTTGCCGTCGGCCAGTTCGATGCGGACCATCTCCTGGCCCATGTTCTGCAGCGCATCGATCAGGTAGGTGACGTTGAAGCCGATTTCGATGGCGTCGCCGCCGTAGTCGATGTCCAGCTCGTCCACGGCCTCTTCCTGCTCGGCGTTGCTCGAGGCCACGCGCAGGGTGCCGGGCTCGACGTTCAGGCGCACGCCCTTGAACTTCTCGCTGGTCATGATGGCGGTGCGCTGCAGGCTGGCCAGCAGCGGCTGGCGGCCCAGCATCACGATGTTCTTGTGGTTCTTGGGGATGACGCGGTTGTAGTCGGGGAACTTGCCCTCGACCAGCTTGGTGACGAACTCCATGCCGTCAAAGCTGAACTTGGCCTGGTTCGACGCAAACTGCATCTCGATCGCGCCTTCCTTGTCCGACAGCAGGCGCTGCAGTTCCAGCACGGTCTTGCGCGGCAGGATCACTTCCTGCTTGGGCACTTCGACTTCCAGGTCGGCGCTGGCAAAGGCCAGGCGGTGGCCGTCGGTCGCCACCAGGCTGAGCTTCTTGCCCTCGGCCACGAACAGGATGCCGTTGAGGTAGTAACGGATGTCGTGCACGGCCATGGCAAACGACACCTGGCCCAGCAGGCTCTTGAGCGTTTTCTGCGGCACGCTGAAGGCGGGGCCGAAGCTGGCCGACTCCTGCACCAGCGGGAAGTCCTCGGCCGGCAGGCTCTGCAGTGTGAAGCGGCTCTTGCCGCCCTTGAGGATCAGCTTGCCGCCGCTGTTTTCCAGGCTCACGTTCTGGTCGCCCGGCATGGTGCGCAGGATGTCGATCAGCTTGCGCGCGCCCAGCGTGGTGGCAAAACTGCCCTCGTCGCCGCCCAGTTCGGCCGTCGTGCGGATCTGGATTTCCAGGTCGCTGGTGGTCAGCTGCACGGCGCCCCCGGTCTTGCGCAGGAGCACATTGGCCAGGATGGGCAGCGTGTGACGGCGCTCGACAATGCCGGCCACCGATTGCAGGGCCGCCAAAACCTTGTCCTGGGTCGACTTGAAAACGATCATGTTGCTCTTTCGCTCGATGGAATCAGAGGGCCGAAAACCAAATCACGCTATTTTCACCTAGTTGCAAGACAGTCACCCCGAGGGGTGTTCACCCCTTGAGCGTCTGCTCCAGCACGTGCAGCTGCTGGTTCAGTTCGCTGACCGTCTGCCGCTCGGCCGCGATCTTGCGCACCGCGTGCAGCACCGTGGTGTGGTCCCGTCCGCCGAACAGCTCGCCGATCTCGGGCAGGCTCTTCTGGGTCAGCTCCTTGGCCAGGAACATCGCGATCTGGCGCGGCCGCGCAATGCTGGCCGGGCGCTTCTTGCTGTACATGTCCGCGACCTTGATCTTGTAATAGTCGGCCACGGTCTTCTGGATGTTCTCCACGCTGATCTGCCGGTTCTGGATCGACAGCAGGTCCTTCAGGGCGTCGCGCGCCAGCTGGATGGAGATTTCCTTCTGGTTGAAGCGGCTGTAGGCCAGGATCTTGCGCAGTGCGCCTTCGAGCTCGCGCACGTTCGAGCGCACGTTCTTGGCCACGAAGAAGGCCACTTCCTCGGGCATCACGGCGTTCTCGGCCGCGGCCTTGTTGATCAGGATGGCCACGCGCATTTCCAGCTCGGGCGGCTCGATGGCCACCGTCAGGCCCGAGTCGAAGCGCGAAACCAAGCGCTCGTGGATGTCGGCCAGCCCCTTGGGGTAGGTGTCGCTGGTCAGCACAATGTGGCTCTTGCGGGCCAGCAGCGCCTCGAAGGCGTTGAAGAACTCTTCCTGCGTGCGTTCCTTGTTGGCAAAGAACTGCACGTCATCGATCAGCAGCAGGTCCAGCGAGTGGTAACGCTGCTTGAACTCATCGAAAGTCTTGCGCTGATAGGACTTGACCACATCCGAGACGAACTGCTCGGCATGGATGTAAAGAACCTTGGCCTGCGGCTTGTCGGCCAGCAGCTGGTTGCCGATGGCGTGCACCAGGTGTGTCTTGCCCAGGCCCACACCGCCGTAGATGAACAGCGGGTTGTACAGCTGTCCCAGACTGCCGGCCACGTGCATGGCCGCGGCGCGCGCCATGCGGTTGGCCGAACCTTCCACCAGGGTGGCAAAGGTCAGCGCCGGGTTCAGCCGGCTCCTGGGGCCGGAGGCCTGGGCGGGCTCCGCCGGCGCGGCCACATCGGGCAGCTCGGACAGCACTTGATCCTGCACCGTGCGGGCCATGGGCGTCGTGCGCACGGGGGCTTCGCGCGGAGCAAGCGCTAACTCCAGTGCCACGGCGCGGCCCATCAGGGACTCCAGCGTGGCGGTGATGCGGGCGGCGTACTGGGCACGTATCCAGTCCATCTTGAACCGGTTGGCCACCTGCAGCGTGACCTTGGAGGCGTCCTCGGCCACGGTCGCGGCCAGGGGGCGGATCCAGGTGTTGAACTGCTGTTCGGGAATCTCCTGCGCCAGGCGATCGACGCAGGCCGACCACAGCAGGCTGCTGTTGTCGTCGGAAGTGAAAACGGGGGAATCGCCCTCGGACATGCTGGCGGTCAATGGAATCGTTCTTGTGGACAAGTGGCTCGGGGCTGAGGAGGCATTGTAGTCCGGACGGCAAGTTATCCACATGGTGACGCCCCCCTTTACAAACCCCGGTGGAGGCGCTCCACCGCGCCGCTGCTGGCCCCGCGCCCGGTCGGTGGTACCGCCCGTTACACCTTCTTACCCAAAACCGGGGAGGTGGCGGCGCCACACAGACATGAGTACCAAGGTATTCGTCTATCCTCGCCGAATCCGGTCAGAAAGGCCGGGATTTCAGGGAGGACAAGCCATGACACTGAAGCAATCACTCACCCGCTGGCTGGCCATGCTCGGCCTGCTGCTGGCCCTGACGGCCTGTGCCAGCACGCCCCGGCTGGTGCCGCATGCGTTCAATTTTGAGGGCTGGAACGACGGCTGGGCCAAGCAGGTGGACCTGTTGGAGTTCAGCTATGGCGATCAGTACCGGGAGACCCAAGCCAAATCCCCGGATGGCAGAAGCGTGGGTTCTTCCGATGGCGTAAACGGTCCGATGCCGGTGGGTGAATTTTTGTATGTGAAGTGGCGCCTCAAAGCTTCTGGAGAAGTGCTGGAAGACCGGGTTGACCTGCGCCATCGCCTGCCTCGCGACATGACCGATCATGCGTTGACCTTCGTGATCGATGGACGACAGTTGTACGTGTATGTAGTCACCCCTCAGCTCGTCACGTCAAAGGACAAGGCGCCGCTGCTCAGGACCTGGCTGTCTCGCTACAAGCGGGCTTACGAGATCTATCCCACGTTGTCACCGCGCTGAGGTGGGCCATGGGAACATCCGTTGTCAGAGAGCTGACGGCCGAAGAACGTGCCCGCATGCCCGAGGCTCGCCAGGAAATGGAGCGCGCCGGCGCTGCAGCGTGCGCCACGAAGTTCACCTTCTTGGCCGCATTTGACGGCACGAATAACGACGAAAATAACCTGAAGCTGTCAGGTACGAAGTTGTCGACGAATGTCAGCCAGCTGCGCACGCAGGCACGCGTCGCCAATTCTGATTCCCTCAAGTCTGGTTACTACCCCGGCGTCGGTACTGGCGGGGATCAAGGTGGGTTGGTGAACGCCGCGGTGCTGCCCACGCCGGCCATCCAGGCGGCCGCCGAAAATGCGTACGGGGAGTTCCGCTTGGCGGCACTGGACCACCTCCGACAGAACCCCGACGCGACCACTGCCGACATCGGCGCGGCCACCACCGGCTTCAGCCGGGGCGGCGCCGCGGCCATCCGCTTTGCCCAGTTGGTGCATGAGCGCGGCCTGACCGACAGTGACGGCCAGGTGATTGCCCCACCGGGCAGCGTGCCCATCTCCGGCATGGCCCTGATCGATCCGGTGGCGCGCTTTGTGGATGCACCCATGCACATTCCGCCCAATGTGCGCGGGCCGGTGCTCTCCGTCATCGCCGACCACGAAACCCGCACCGACTTCCGCCCGCTCTACCATGTCGATGATCCTCGTGTCAGCCTGGTGCACCACCCGGGCAACCACGTGGGCAACGGCGGTGGCCACGACCCGCATGGCACCGCCGCCAGCGTGCTCGAAGGCGTGACCGGTTACTTCCAGCAGCGCGGCATCGCCATCGCGGACGTGCCCCCGGGACGCCGCCACGACCCGAACGCCCCCCAATTGCTGTACACCGAGGTCTGGCAGACCGCCCGTAACGGAGACGTGTTGGAGAACGAGGACGGCAGCAAGAACGCCGTCTGGCGCCACGACCCTCCCGCAGCGGGCCGCATCGGCGTCAAGCCCCAGGTGCCCCCCAGCCACGAAGCCTGGCTGGAGAAAGCCCGCCAGGAACTGGGCCCGCGCCTGCAGGCCGCCGGCTTCAGCCCCGAGATGTGCGAGCGCATCATCACCGGCTGCGTCTGCCAGGCCGCCGGCCACCACCCGGCGGGCACCGAGGCGCCGCGCTTCCTGCTGGGCAAGGACCAGCAGCGTCTGGGGGTGCTGCACCCGCCCGGGGTGCTGCAGGAGATGCTGCTGGATGAGGTGCTGCAGGACCACTCACCGACCGCCCCGGCAGTGCCCTCGCCAGAGAGAACCGCCACCCCGCTCCACCAGCCAGCGGACGCCCAGACCATGACCCGATGAGCCTGCCAAACGGCCGGACTTGCCCGAACGGGCCGTTTGCAGCGATAATTGCGGGTTTCCCTCATTTTCTAGCTGCCTGCTTGCCGCAGGCACCGTACTGCCATGGCAATGAAACGCACCTACCAGCCTTCTAAGATCAAGCGCGCCCGTACCCACGGCTTTCTCGTGCGCATGAAGACCCGCGGTGGCCGCGCCGTCATCAACGCTCGCCGCGCCAAGGGCCGCAAGCGTCTGTCGGTCTGAGTTCCGGCGCCTTGAACGCATGCCGGCCGGGTTGACGTCGTCCCTGAGCCAGCCGCTTCGGCCGCTGCGCGGGTGATGCAACGCATCCGGTCCCGGCAACAGTTCCAGGCCGTCATGGCGGGGGCCCCTGTGGCCAAGACCCCCCACTTCGCCCTGCATCGCGCGTTGCTCGATGGCCCCTCCGATGGCCATCCCCTGTTCCCGGTGAAAGACACCTGGATTGGTGTCCTGTTGCCCAAACGCTGGGCGAAACGGGCCGTCACGCGCAACGCCATCCGTCGCCAGATCTACGAAACAGCGCGCCTTCGGGCTGACGGTCTGCCCCAGGCAGCCCTGGTGGTTCGCCTGCGCTCGACGTTCAGCCGCCAGGAATTCTTCAGCGCGTCTTCCGATGCGCTCAAGCGCGCCGTGCGCGCCGAACTCGACCAGCTCTACAGCCAGCTGGCGCGCCGTGCTGCGCGTCCGGCGGTGGTCGCCCCTGTGGCGGAGGCCGTCCGTGCTGCTGTCTGACCTGCCGCGCCGCCTGCTGGTGGGCATCGTCAAGGGCTACCGCCTGGTCCTCAGCCCCTGGCTGGGTAATACTTGCCGTTTCGAGCCGACCTGCTCGGTCTATGCGATCGGTGCCCTGGAGCGCCATGGCGCGCTGGCCGGCAGTTACCTGACTTTGCGCCGGATCGCCCGCTGTCAGCCCTGGTGCCGGGGGGGCTGCGACCCGGTGCCCGACAAGATGCCTGGCCTGTTCACCCGCTTCACCCCCTCCGAAGAAAAGAAGATCTCCTCATGAATGACATCCGTCGTTCCATCCTCTGGGTGGTGTTTGGCTTCTCCCTGATCCTGATCTGGGACAAGTGGCAGATCCACAACGGCAAGCAGCCGACCTTCTTCCCGGCCAGCTTCGTCAACGAGCAGGCGCAGCAGGCACCCGCCGCCAAGGCCGCCGATGGCAGCCTGCCGTCGGCCACCACCGCGGCCGCTGCCGCGGGCAGCACCCCGTCCGAAGCGCCGGCGCCGGTGGCCCAGCGCCATGTGGTGAGCACCGACGTCTTCGAGCTGGTGTTCAACAGCGAAGGCGGTGCCCTGGTGGGTGCCACGCTGCTCAAGCACGCCAGCGGTGAGCTGGGCACGCCGCCCTTCGTGCTGCTGGACCAGAGCGAACGGCGCACCTACGTGGCCCAGACCGGCCTGATCGGTGGCACCTTCCCGACCCACAAGACACCGATGACCCTGGTGCCGGGTCCGGTGACCTTGGCCGACGGTCAGGACAGTCTGGTGGTGAAGTTCGAGTCGGCCGATGTGGGTGGCGTCAAGCTGCTCAAGACCTACACGCTGCACCGTGGCCGCTACGACATTGACGTGGCCCACGAAGTGGTCAACACCGGCACCCAGCCGGTGACCCCGCAGCTGTACCTGCAGCTGGTGCGTGACGGCGGCAAGGTGGAGACCGAGACCCCGTTCTATTCCACCTTCACCGGCCCGGCCATCTATACCGAGGCGCAGAAGTACCAGAAGGTGGAGTTCAAGGAAATCGACGAGAACAAGGCCTCTTTCGAGAAGACCTCGCCCAACGGCTACGTGGCGATGGTGCAGCACTACTTCACCACGGCCTGGCTGCTGGGTGAGGGTGTGCAGCGCGAGAACTTCGCCCGCAAGGTCGACACCAACCTGTACGCGGTCGGCAGCATCACCCCCCTGGCCGCCGTCGCACCGGGCCAGAGCCAGAAGGTCGAGTCCCGCCTGTACGTGGGTCCGCAGGAAGAAAAGGTCCTCGAGCGCCTGGCCCCCGGCCTGGAACTGGTCAAGGACTATGGCTGGCTGACGATCCTGGCCAAGCCGCTGTACTGGCTACTGGAGAAGATCTACGGCTTCGTGTCCAACTGGGGCTGGTCCATCGTGTTGCTGGTGGTGCTGATCAAGGCCGCGTTCTACTGGCTCAACGCCAGCGCCTACCGCAGCATGGCCAAGATGAAGGCGATCAACCCGCGCATCATGGAAATGCGCGAGCGCCTGAAGAACAACCCGCAGGCCATGCAGCAGGAGATGATGAAGATGTACCGGGAGGAGAAGGTCAACCCGCTGGGTGGCTGCTTCCCGATCCTGATCCAGATCCCCGTGTTCATCGCGCTGTACTGGGTGCTGCTGTCGTCGGTGGAAATGCGCAACGCGCCCTGGATCGGCTGGATCACCGACCTGTCCACGCCGGACCCCTGGTTCGTGCTGCCGGCCGTGATGACCCTGACCACCATCATCCAGACCGCGCTCAACCCGCTGCCGCCCGATCCGATCCAGGCCAAGATGATGTGGCTGATGCCGCTGGTGTTCTCGGTGATGTTCTTCTTCTTCCCGGCCGGCCTGGTGCTGTACTGGATCACGAACAACATTCTGACCATCGTGCAGCAGGCCCACATCAACCACCGGATGGGCGTGCCGCTGAAGGTCACCCTGCCTTTCGAGCTGTTCAAGAAGAAGTGATCCTGCGGGACACTTGACCCGAGGGGGCCTGCGCTGCGGGCCCTTTCTTTTTTACGCGTATGCTTTTGTTCCATGCTGGCTGCCTCACGTGATCCCATCGTCGCCATCGCCACGGCACCCGGCCGCGGCGCCGTGGGCATCGTGCGGGTCTCGGGGCGCGGACTGGCAACCTTCGTGAAGGCCTTGCTGGGCCGTGATCTGCGCCCGCGTGAGGCGACCTATCTGCCCTTTCCCGACGAGGGTGGCGGCCCGATCGACCATGGGCTGGCGCTGTGGTTTCCCGGTCCGAACTCGTACACCGGCGAGGATGTGCTCGAGTTGCAGGGGCATGGCGGTCCGGTGGTGCTGCAGCTGCTGGTGGCCCGGTGCCTGGCGGTGGCGCGCGAGCACCTGCCGGGTCTGCGCCCCGCGCGGGCCGGCGAGTTCACCGAGCGGGCCTTCCTGAACGACAAGCTGGACTTGGCCCAGGCAGAGGCGGTGGCCGACCTGATCGATGCCAGTACAGAAGCGGCGGCGCGCAGCGCCAGCCGTTCGCTGGCCGGGGCCTTCTCCGACCGCATCCATGCCTTGCGGGACGCACTCATTCACCTGCGCATGCTGGTGGAGGCGACGCTGGACTTCCCGGAAGAGGAAATCGACTTTCTGCAGAAAGCCGACGCCGCCGGCCAGCTCTTACGGCTGCGGGATGCCCTGCGGGCGGTGCTGGCCGAGGCACGCCAGGGCGCCCTGCTGCGCGAGGGCCTGAAGGTGGTGATTGCCGGGCAGCCCAATGCCGGCAAGAGTTCATTGCTGAATGCGCTGGCGGGGGCTGAACTGGCCATCGTGACACCGATCGCGGGGACCACCCGCGATGTGGTCCAGCAGACCATTCAGATCGAGGGTGTCCCCCTGCATGTGGTGGACACCGCCGGTCTGCGCGACAGCCCGGATGTGGACGAGGTCGAGAAGATCGGCATCCAGCGGGCCTGGGGCCAGATCGGAAAGGCCGACGCCGTGCTGTTCCTGCACGACCTGTCCCGTTGCGATCAGGCCACCTATCAGGCGGACGATGTCGCCATTGCGGCGGGACTGCCCGAGGGCCTGACGGTGGTGCATGTCTGGAACAAGCTGGACCAGTGCAGCGAGGGGGCCCGCCCCCTGCTGGAGGCGGCCAGAGCACGCGGCGAGCTGACCATCTCGGCGAAGCACGGAGATGGCCTGGAAGCGCTGCGCCAGCGTCTGCTGCAGATTGCCGGCTGGGAGCACGCAGCCGAGGGCCTGTTCATGGCCCGCGAACGCCACCTGCAGGCCTTGCACCGGGTGGGTGAGCATCTGGCACAGGCGGATGGCTGGCTGGCCGCGCAGGCCGAACATCTGGATCTGCTGGCCGAAGAACTGAGGCTGGCCCAGCAGGCACTGGGCGAAATCACCGGCGAGTTCAGCGCCGACGATCTCCTGGGCGAGATTTTTTCGCGCTTTTGCATCGGCAAGTGACAGTGGCAGACCGTCCGGCGGCAGCGATCAACCGCCCGTAGCGGATTTGTAAGCACCCGTAATTCCGCCCTTGCCGCTCAGGCGCAGGCCGTTTAATGTAGGCCTTATGTCTGCTCCCACGGTGTCCGTTCGGTTCAATATCCAGGATCTGGCCCAGGCCATGGCCCACAGCCATGCGCTGGATGCCTTGCCGCTGAACCTGAACGCCGAACAGTGGAAGGTTCTTGCCGACTTCCTGCAGCCCTTGCAGTTGCAGGAGGGGCAGAAGCTGATGGAGCAGGGCATCAAGGATCGGACCGTCTATTTTGTGGAAAGTGGTACCCTGACCGTGCATTACGAGGATGCGAAGGAACGCATCCGCCTGGCCATGGTGGGACCCGGGTCGGTGCTCGGTGAAGGTGCGTTCTACAGCCACCTGCCCCGCAGCGCGACCGTCACCGCCACCAATGTCTGCCGGCTCTGGTGCCTGACCCCCTTGCGTTACCGGGAGCTGGCGTCCCGCCATCCGGATGTCGCACTGGAGCTGACCATGGCGATGTCGGCGGTGCTGGCACGCCGCCTGTATAACCGACCCAAACGAGTTGCTGTCACCTGAGGATCCTGCCCGGGCACCGAAAGGACCCGGGTGTTCATCATTCCCTGATCTGGACGTCGCGGGTGAGTACCGCGCACACTAGCAACATGTCTATCCTGACCTGGATCCGCTCGCGCAACAAGGCGGGCAACAACCGAGCCGGTGCCGCAGGCAAAGGCCGTCGCGGCTTTTCGCAGACCACCCTGCCCCTGATCTCACCCCGACGCGGTCGCCGCATCCTGCGCCGCGAACAGCTGTTCGCGATCGTGCGGGAATCCATGATCCGCGGGGGCGTGCTGTCCACCAGCTACGAGTTCAAGGTGCTGGCGCTGGATGCGAACGCCGACAGCTTTCTGGTCCTGATCGAACTGGCCCTGCCCGCCGACGTGGTGCCGGATGAGTACCTGCTGGAGATCGAACGCTGGATCCAGATGAGTGCCCGTTCCCGACTGACGATGGATGTCCCGTCGGTCTACTGGCGTCGCAAGCCCGCGCCCGACCAGAAAGGCATGGCGCTGAAGGCTTCTGTCGCGGCGCAAACCCGGCGGGAAGCGCAGATGTCCTCTGAGCCGGCCACAGCCATTCCTTCGCCGCGCCAGGGTCTGTCCGTGGGTCGGCCACAATCGGTCAGTGCCGAAGAGGTGGCGGCCTTCCGCGAGGCGCTGGAGCGACCAGCCCAGCCGGTTCGCAAGGTGGGTAGCCAGGCCAGCGGCGACGTGCCGGTGCCCGGTCCGGAACCCGAGATGCACAGCGACTTTGCCGCACTGAGCGAAACGCAGTACGGCAAGCTGTGATCGATCAGTGACCCTCGAAATCCACGAGGGTGAACAGCTTCAGGCCTGAGGCGCGCAGCTTGTCGGACCCGCCCAGCTCGGGCAGATCCACAATGGCCGCGCCTTCCATCACTTCGGCTCCCAGTTTTTCCAGCAGGCGCCGGCCGGCCATCATGGTGCCGCCGGTGGCGATCAGGTCATCGATCAGCAGGACCCGGTCGCCCGCCTTGACGGCATCGGTGTGCAGTTCGACGGTGGCGCTGCCGTACTCCAACTCGTAGGTTTCTTCCACGGTGGTGAAGGGCAGCTTGCCCTTCTTGCGGATGGGCACGAAGCCCACTCCCAACTCGTAAGCCAGGACCGAACCGATGATGAAGCCGCGGGCATCGAGCCCCGCCACCACCGTCGGCCGCAGGGCCGGGTCCATGTAGCGGTGCACGAAGGTGTCAATCAGCACCCGGAAGACCTTGGGGTCCTGCAGCAAGGGTGTGATGTCCCTGAACTGGACACCGGGGGCGGGCCAGTCGGGGACGGTGCGGATGTGAGACTTGAGGTAGGCAGAGGTGTCCATCTGCAAATTATGACGACACCCCTGCTTTGCGGGTCAGGCGACCGGCTTGAACTGGTAGCCGCTGCCTGCAGTCTCCAGCGACCCAATGGCCGGGAACGGGAAGTGGAACCCGCCAGCCATGGTCTTGTCCTTGACCAGCATGTCGAAAATGCGACGGCGGGTCTGGCGCGCCATCTCGGCGTCCATGTCGAAGGCCACGGCCCAGTCGGGGCTGCGCGCGAACAGGGACGGCACGTTGGTGACGTCGGCCACATAGACGAACTGCTGGCCTTCGCTGCTGACGCGCACCATGCTCATGCCCGGCGTGTGGCCGAAGGCGGCTTCCGAGCGGATGCCCGGTGCCAGCTCGGCCCCCGGTTCGAACTTGACGAGCTGTTCGGCCGGCAGGCCGCCGATGACGCGTCGCGCATTCTCGAACGCCCCCTTGGCCGCCGGCGGTGCGGCGTTCATCTTGGCGTCGTCGAACCAGAAGGCGTGCTCGGGCGCGGGCACGTGCACCTTGGCCTTGGGGAAGCTCAGCGATCCATCCTTCTTGCGCAGGCCGTTGATGTGGTCGCCGTGGAAGTGGCTGATGATGACGTGGTCGATGTCCTCGGGCTTGAAGCCGGCGGCGGCCAGGTTGGCCGTCAGGCGCCCGGTGGTCGGCGGGCCGTTGTCGGCAAAGCCGGTGTCGATCAGGAACTTGCCGGCCGGTGCCACCACCAGGAAGGGGGTGAAGGGGATGTCCACGTAGTCGGTGGGCAGGTTCTGCGAGGCCAGCAGGGCCTTGACCTGTTCCAGCGGCGCGTTGCGCACGAACTCCTCACCCAGTGGGCGGCGCAGGGCGCCATCGTTGAGGGCAATGATTTCCATGGCACCGAGCTTCATCCGTTTGAAGCCCGTGGCGGGAAGGGTGGGGGCGCCGAAGTTGGGGGCGGCGTTCTGTGACCACACCGAGGTGAAGGTCAGGGTGGCAGCACCGGCCATGCCGGCGCCCAGAAAGGCACGACGATCGATCATCACGGGTCTCCTGTGCTTGTGGGGGTGGAAAACCGCATTAAAGACCCATTGGTTCAAAACGTGAACTGACTGGTCGCAAAAAACCCCAGCTGTAGCCCGGGTTTGTGGTCTGCCAGGCCGTGTCAGCCCATCAGCAGGCGCTCCTCCGCCAGCGCCAGGTCAGGTGCCTTGCCGCCGATGACCAGGGTGTCGCCCCCGTGCAGCACGGTCTCTGGGGCAGGGGCTTCGTTGCGGCCTGTGGCCCGGCGAAGGCTCACCACCCGCACGCCCAGACCTTCCAGGGCCAGGGTCTGCAGGGAAAGACCGACCGAGCGGCCGCCCGTCGGCACCGTGACCGTGTCCAGGCGCTCATGGTCGATCTCGTCCGCGTGGTCGTCATCGGCGCCGTGGAAGTAGCCGCGCAGCAGGTTGTAGCGGGCGTCCCGCTGGTCCTGCACCACGCGGATCACCCGGCGCATGGGCACCCCCACCAGCGCCAGGGCATGGCTGGCCAGCATCAGGCTCGCCTCGATCGCTTCGGGCACCACCTCGGTCGCACCCGCGGTGCGCAGCTTGTCCAGGTCGGCGTCATCGACCGTGCGCACCACCACCGGCACCTGGGGGGCATGCTCGTGGGCGTGGTGCAGCACCTTCAGGGCGCTGGGGGTGTCCAGGTAGGTCACGACCAGCGCACTGGCCCGGTGCAGGCCGGCCGCCATCAGCGCCTGCAGCCTGGCGGCATCGCCGAAGACCACCGAGTGCCCGGCGGCGGCGGCCTGGCGCACACGGTCGGGATCCAGATCCAGCGCCATGTAGGGTATGCCCTCGCGTTCCAGCAGGCGGGCCAGGTTCTGGCCGCAGCGTCCATAGCCGCAGATGATGACGTGCTTGTCGGTGTTGATCGCCTTGCGGGCGATGGTCGTCATCTGCACCGACTGCATCAGCCAGTCGCTGCCCACCACGCGCGTGACGATGTCGTTGGTGTACATGATGACGAACGGCGTGGCCATCATGGACAGCACCATCGACGCCAGAATCGGGTTGAAGAGCTGGGGCGGCACGAGCTGGTGCTGGCCCGCCAGCGACAGCAGGACCAGACCGAACTCGCCGGCCTGCCCCAGGTACAGACCGGTGCGCAAGGCGACGCCCATGGGGGCTCCGAAGGCCCGGGCGAGCAGGGTGATCAGGCCCAGCTTGAAGCCGATCGAAAGGGTGAACAGCAGCAGCACCAGTGGCCAGCGCTCGAACAGGATTCGCCAGTCCAGCATCATGCCGATGGTGATGAAGAACAGGCCCAGCAGCACGTCGTGGAACGGCCGGATGTCGGTCTCCACCTGGTGCTTGTACTCGGTCTCGGCAATCAGCATGCCGGCCACGAAGGCGCCCAGGGCGGGGATGAGCACCAGCAGCGGCACCACGGCCAGGTCCTGGAACAGCAGGATGCCCACCACGCGCTTGCCGTGTTCGGATTCCAGTTCGAGGCGCTCGGCCATCAGCTTGATGACGATGGCGGTGCTGCTCATGGCCATGACGCCGCCCAGGGCCACGGCGATCTGCCAGGAGACATTCCACCAGCGTGGCAGCGCCAGACCCAGCAGCAGCGAGGCAGCGGTGGTGATCAGCACCGTCAGCACCACCTGCGAGAACCCCAGGCCGAAGACGTGGCGCTTCATGGCGCGCAGTTTGGGCAGACTGAATTCCAGGCCGATGACGAACATCAGGAACACGACACCGAACTCGGCCAGGTAGCGCAGGCCCTGCGAGTTCTGCGCCAGCGCCAGCGCGTTGGGACCGATGAGCACACCCACCGCCAGATAACCCAGCATGGGCGGCAGCTTGAGCATGCGGCAGCCGACCACGCCCAGCACGGCAGCCAGCAGGTAGAGCAGCGTCAGGTCCAAGGCATTCATGGTCGCCTGATTATCCTTGCCCGCCGGCGCGATAATTGACCGATGAACCTGCCTTCCACGTTTGATCCGCTGCGCGCCCAGGCCATGGCCCGGGAGACGCTGGCGATCGAGGCCAGTGCCGTTTCGGCGCTGGCCCAGCGCTTGGACGACCGTTTTTCCGAAGCGGTCGCCCTGGTGCTGCGCAGCCGAGGTCGTGTCGTGGTCACCGGCATGGGCAAGAGCGGTCATGTCGGGCGCAAGATCGCGGCCACACTGGCATCCACCGGTACCCCCTCGATGTTCGTGCACCCGGCCGAGGCCAGCCATGGTGACCTGGGCATGATCACATCGGACGATGTGGTGCTGGGCATCAGCAACAGCGGTGAGAGTGAAGAACTGACCGCCATCCTGCCGCTGATCAAGCGCATGGGCGTGCCCTTGCTGGCCATGACCGGCCGGGCGCAGTCCTCGCTGGCGCGGCACGCCGATGTGGTGCTCGACACCGCCGTGGACAAGGAGGCCTGTCCGCACAACCTGGCGCCCACCGCCAGCACCACCGCCCAGCTGGCCATGGGCGACGCGCTGGCCGTGGCCCTGCTGGACGCCCGGGGGTTCCGGGCCGATGACTTCGCACGTTCCCACCCGGGCGGCGCCCTGGGCCGCAAGCTGCTCACCCATGTGGCCGATGTGATGCGCTCCGGCGACGACCTGCCCCGGACGGCCCCCGACGCCGGCCTGATGGACCTGATGCGGGAGATCAGCGCCAAGGGTCTGGGCATGAGCGCCATCGTCGATGCCGACAACCGGGTTCTGGGGGTGTTCACCGACGGTGACCTGCGCCGGCTGATCGAGCGCACCGGCAGCGGAACCGACCTGCGCTCCCTGACCGCGCGAGATGTGATGCACCCCCATCCCCGCACCATTGGCGCGGACGCCCTGGCGGTGGAGGCCGCAGACCTGATGGAGGCCCACCGGGTGACCAGCGTGCTGGTGGTGGATGGAACCGGACGCCTGGTGGGCGCTCTGAACAGCAACGATCTGATGAGAGCCAAGGTGATCTGATGACATCCACCAGCGCGTTGCCGGTGTTGCGGCCTGTGCAGAATTTCGATCCCGTCACCCTGTTGCGTGCGCAGGCGGTTCGGGTCGTGTTCTTCGACGTGGACGGTGTGCTCACCGACGGGGGCCTGTATTTCACGGAAGCGGGTGAAACGCTCAAGCGGTTTCACACGCTCGACGGTCACGGCATCAAGCTGCTGCAGCGTGCCGGCATCACGCCGGCGGTGGTCAGTGGCCGCGATTCGCTGGCCCTGCGCACGCGCCTGACGGCGCTGGGGGTCACCCACACGCGTTTTGGCACCGAGGACAAGCGGCCCGCCGCCGAAGCCATCCTGGCCGAACTGGGGCTGGACTGGTCTGCGGCGGCGGCCATGGGCGACGACTGGCCAGACCTGCCGATGCTGCGCCGTGCAGCCCTGGTGTGCGTGCCGCCCACGGCCCACCCCGAGGTGCTGGCGCTGGCCCACCATGTGACGCAACGACAGCCCGGCGCCGGCGCCGTGCGCGAATGCTGCGACCTGTTGCTGACGGCGCGCGGGGTCTACGCCCAGGTGCTGGAGGAGGCCAGCCGATGAATCTGCTGCGGCGCTGGTACGACCAGCTTTCCCGACTGTCGATCTATCTGCCGGTGGCCTTGATGGGCTTGCTGGTGCTGGCCAGCTACTGGCTGCTGCGCCTGACGCCACCGCCAGCAGAACCGGAGCCCGAGAGACCCGTCAGCGAGAAGCCCGATTTCTTCATGCGGGGCTTCACCGTCAAGTCCTTTGACGAGCAAGGACAGCTCAAGTCCGAGGTCAGGGGAACGGAAGCAAGGCACCATCCGCACAACGACACGCTGGTCATCGACAATGCCCGAGTCCGGGCGGTTTCCGAGGAGGGGCTGACCAGCACGGCCCGCTCCGACGTGCTGACCAGCAACGCCGAAGGCACCGACATGCTGCTCGAAGGCGAGGCGCAAGTAGTGCGGCAGGCGGGACGTGGTGCCGACGGCAAGCCGACCCCACGGCTGGAATTCCATGGCCCGGTGCTGCGGGTGCGTACCGACCCGGAGCGCATCACCTCGGACCAGCCCGTGTTGCTCATCCGGGGCAACGATCAGGTCAAAGGAGACAACCTGGACTACAGCGGCGGCGACAGCCGGGTGGCGGACATCAAAGGTCGCGTCAACGCCACCATGGCGCCGCGCCCCTGAGCGCCATGACGCCAGCCCAGCCACCTCTGGTGTTCATCACCGGTGCATCCAGCGGCATCGGTCAGGCGCTGGCCGAGCGTTACGCCCGGGCTGGCTGGCGGCTGGCCCTGGTGGCCCGCCGCACGGGTGAAGTCCAGGCTTGGGCCGCCCGCCTCGGCTTGGCGCCGACGTCCTGGCGGGTGTATGCGGCCGACGTCTCGGATATCGACAGCATCGTGTCGGCCGGGCAGTCCTGCCTGGCGGAGCAAGGCTTGCCCGATGTGGTGATTGCCAACGCCGGGATCAGCGTGGGCATGGACACGGCCGAACGCGGCGATCTGGATGTGATGGCCAACACCTTTGCCACCAACAACACCGGTATGGCCGCCACCTTCCACCCCTTCGTGGCCGCCATGCGCGCGCGGGGCAGCGGCGGATTGGTGGGGGTCGCCAGTGTGGCGGCCATACGCGGTCTGCCGGGTCACGGCGCCTACTGCGCCAGCAAGGCGGCGGTGGTGGCCTATTGCGAAAGCCTTCGCGGCGAGCTGCGCGCCTCGGGGGTTCGGGTGGTGACGCTGGTGCCAGGCTACATCGATACCCCGTTGACGCGCGAGAACCGCTACCGGATGCCATTCCTGATGGCGCCCGAAGCCTTCGCCGACCGTGCTTTCCGGGCCATCGATGCGGGCGACAGCTACCGGGTGATTCCCTGGCAGATGGGGGTGGTGGCCAAGCTGCTGCGCCTGCTGCCCAATGCCTGGTTTGATCGCCTCCTGCAGGGCCGGCCGCGCAAGCACCGGCGGGGTGAGGGTCGCAGCGCCGGGACATGACCCTTGGCTGGCATCTTCGGGGACAATGCGGGCGCCATGATTGATGTCGTCGTCCTGTTCTTCCTGCTGGGTGTCTTCGCCCGCCTCGTCAAGAGCGACCTGCGCCTGCCCGAGGCCCTGTACGAGACCCTGTCGATCTATCTGCTGCTGGCCATCGGCCTGAAGGGCGGGATCGAGCTGAGCAAACAGCCCATGCTGGCCCTGCTGCCTCAGATGCTGGCCTGCATGGCCCTGGGATTTGCCATTCCGCTGGTGCTCACGCCGGTGCTGCGTCTGTTGGGACTCTCGCGGGTGGATGCGGCGGCCATGGCCGCCCACTATGGCTCGGTCAGCGTGGTGACCTTCGCCGTGGCCAGCGCCTACCTGGCGGCGCAGGGCGTGTCTGCCGAACCGCACGCCGCCTTGTGGGTGGCCATCATGGAGGCGCCGGGCATCGTGGCCGGCATTTTGCTGGCGCGCCTGGGGGCGCGAGGTGCCGATGGTCAGGCCCAGCGCGTCAACTGGGGTGAACTGGCTCACGACGTGTTCTTCGGCAAGTCGGTGCTGCTGCTGGCCGGTGGTCTGGTCATCGGTGCGGTCATGGGCGAAGCCGGGACCGCGCCGATCGCGCCCGTTTTCATGGCTCCGTTCAAGGGTGTGCTGGCGCTGTTCCTGCTGGAACTGGGGCTGGTGGCGGGGGGGCGCCTGGGTGAGTTGCGTCGCTATGGCCTGCGGATCGTCGTCTTTGCCTTGGTGACACCGCCGGTGCTTGCTTTGGGTGGCGCGCTGACCGGACTGGCGCTGGGGCTGTCCACCGGCGGCATGGCCATCCTGGCGACCCTGGCGGCCAGTGCGAGCTACATCGCAGCCCCCACGGCCATGCGCATGGCCGTACCTGAAGCCAACGCCGCCCTGTCGATCACGGCGGCCCTGGGCATCACCTTTCCGTTCAACATTGTGCTGGGCGTGCCGCTGTACCTGCAGATGGCGCGCTGGCTGAACCCCGGAGCCTGATCATGGACAAGCACGCCCGCACCCTGCTGGTGATCATTGCCGAAGCGGCGCTGGAGAAGCGCCTGGTGGCCGACAGCCAGCGCCTGGGCGCCCAGGGTTACACCGTGCACGACGTGCGTGGCGGCAGCCGCCTGTCGGTTCGCGAGTCGCTCTGGGAGGCTGACCGCAGCATCGAGATGAAGGTGATCGCCAGCCCGGAAGTCGCCGATGCCATTGCCCGCCATGTGATGGGTAGCTACGCGCCGCACTACGGGCTGACGCTGTACTTTGCCGACGTGGATGTCATCCGGCCGGAAAAATTCTGAGGGCGCGGCAACGGCCAGTCATGTGGACCGGCATGAAAAAACCCCCGGGGCAGGGCCTGCGGGGGTTGTTGTCTGTCGGCCCCTGTGGGCCGAAAGCGCTGATCAGTAGCCGCCGCGGCCACCGCCGCCGTCACGACGACCGCCGCCGCCGTAGGGGCTGCGGAAACCGCCGTCGTTGCCACCGCCAAAGCCGCCTTCACGACGGCCACCGCCGAAGCCACCACCGCCGGTGCGGGGGGGACGCGGCTCCATGGGACGGGCTTCGTTGACCACCAGGCTGCGACCGCCCAGCGACTGGCCGTTCATGCCCTGGATGGCCGACTGGGCTTCTGCATCGCTGCCCATTTCGACGAAACCGAAGCCCTTGGAACGGCCGGTGTCGCGCTCCATCATGACCTTGGCGCTGTTGACGGCACCGAAGGCAGAGAAGGCTTGTTGCAGATCGTCGTCGCGCACGGTGTAAGGCAGGTTGCCGACGTACAGTTTGTTGCCCATGGTTGGGACTCCTAAGAACACACAGAGAAATAGCGATGGAGCCCCGTCGTCAGCACACAAGAACCTGTAGCACGCGAAACCTACCAATCACTGAACATGCAGGTGCCTCGGGCACTCGCCGGACCATTATGCGCGCAAAGCCAGCCGGGTAGTGACAATTTTGACGATGGCCCTGATCGCCCGGGGTGGCGATGCGGTTTCGCAACACCGGCAACCGGGTGGCGACGCCTCAATCCGGTGCGCGACGCCGGTAGATCAGGTGGTAGGTCAGCCCGACCAGCACGCTGCCGCCCAACAGGTTGCCGGCAATCACCGGTAGCAGGTTCAGACCCAGCCCGGCCCAGGTGACCGGGTGCGCCGCCAGGGCCGGGTCCGAGGCCTGGACCATCATGGCCAGCGGGAAGAAGTACATGTTGGCGATGCTGTGCTCGAAACCGGCGGCCACGAAGGTGGCCACCGGAGGGACGATGGCCACCGCCTTGTCGATGACACTGCGCCCGGCCATGGCCATCCACACGGCCAGGCAGACCAGCACGTTGCACAGCACGCCCCGGAACAGCGCTTCCTGCCAGGGCAGGGCCTGTTTGGCCAGCGCCACCTTGACCACCTGCTGGGCCACCGCACCGCCGTGGGCGCCGGTGTGGCCGCTGAGGTAGACCAGCACCGCCAGCCCGGCGGCCCCCACGAAGTTGGCCGCGCACACCAGCACCCAGTTGCGCAGAACCTCCCGCGTGCCGATCTGCCCATCGGCCCAGGCCAGGGCCAGCAGGTTGTTCCCGGTGAACAGCTCGGCGCCGGCCACCACCACGAGCAGCAGGCCAATGGAAAACACCAGGCCACCCAACCATTGCGAAGTGGCAAAACCCAGCGACGCATCGGCCTTGACCAGCAGGAAGGCCAGCGAGCCCAGGCCGATGAAGGCCCCGGCCAGGACGCCCAGCATCAGCAGGGCAGTGTGGCCATGCGCGCCTTGGCCACGTCCACCGTCTCGATGCGCTGGGCGATCTCGCGCGGGGCGTAGGCGTCGGAGCCAAACAGGTCGGACATGGCAGTCTCCCGGCCCGTGACAGGGGCCGACCGATGGATTTATACTGCCGCCAGCGCCGATTTGTTCCGGATTGCGGGCGCTTTAGAAATGCCGCTAAAGGGGAGATGCCCGGTCTGCCTCTTGGCGGAGCCGGGTTTTCTGTTTTCTGGAGCCCCGCGCGGCGGGGGAGTCCATCGTGATCGTCACGCCACAAACCTTTCGCTTCGACCAGCCGCTGCCGCTGCGCAGCGGCGCGACGCTGCCGGCCTATGAGCTCAAGGTCGAGACCTACGGCAAGCTCAACGCCGACAAGTCCAACGCGGTGCTGATCTGCCATGCCCTGAACGCCAGCCACCATGTGGCGGGTTACCACGCCGACGAGCACGGCCAGCCGATCGCGCGCAGCGAGGGCTGGTGGCACAACATGATCGGGCCAGGCAAGGCGGTGGACACCAACCGCTGGTTTGTCATTGGCGTCAACAACCTGGGGTCCTGCTTCGGCAGCACCGGCCCGACGCACACCAACCCCGCCACCGGCCAGCCCTGGGGCGCCGACTTTCCGGTGGTGACAGTGGAAGACTGGGTCAACGCGCAGGCCCGTCTGCTCGACGCCCTGGGCATCGGCCAGCTGGCGGCCGTCATGGGTGGCAGCCTGGGCGGGATGCAGACCCTGAGCTGGACCTTGCAGTACCCGGAGCGCGTGCGCCATGCGGTGGTGGTGGCCAGCGCACCCAACCTCACGGCCGAGAACATCGCCTTCAACGAGGTGGCACGCCGCGCCATCGTGACCGATCCGGATTTCCACGGTGGCCACTACCTGCGAGAGGGCACCCTGCCCCGCCGGGGGCTGCGCATCGCGCGCATGATCGGGCACATCACCTACCTGAGCGACGATGTGATGAATGAAAAATTCGGTCGTTCGTTGCGTCCGGCCGATGGTGAAGACCCGGCGGCTGTGGCCGAGCTGGCCTACAGGTATTCCACTCAAGAGGTGGAGTTCCAGATCGAGAGCTACTTGCGCTACCAGGGCGACAAGTTCAGCGAGTACTTCGACGCCAACACCTACCTGCTGATCACGCGCGCGCTGGACTACTTCGATCCGGCGCGCGAGTACGACGGCAACCTGAGTGCCGCGCTGGCGCGGGCCACGGCCAAGTTCCTGCTGGTGAGTTTCACCACCGATTGGCGTTTCTCGCCGGCGCGCAGCCGCGAGATCGTCAAGGCGCTGCTGGACAATGGCCGCGACGTGAGCTACGCCGAGATCGATGCACCTCATGGACACGATGCCTTCCTGCTGGACGACGCGCGCTATCACGCGGCGGTGCGCTCGTACTTCGAGCAGACGGTGACGCGGTCGGTGAAGATGGAGGTGGCCCATGGCTGAGCACAGCGTGATGGAGAGCATTGCCCGCCTGGTGCCGCCCGGCTCGCGGGTGCTGGACCTGGGGTGCGGCGACGGTGCGATGCTGGAGCACCTGCAGAAGACGCGGCAGTGCAGCGGCTACGGAGTGGAGATTGACGACACCAAGGTGCAGGCCTGCCTGCGCCGGGGCGTCAATGTGCTGCAGCTGAACCTGGAAGAAGGTCTGACCATGTTCGGCGACGATGCCTTCGACGTGGTGCTGCAGATCGACACCCTGCAGCACCTGCGCAATGCCGAAACCATGCTGCGCGAGACCGCGCGTGTCGGGCGCATTGGCATCGTGGCCTTTCCCAACTTTGCCCACTGGCCCAACCGGCTGGATGTGCTGCGCGGGCGCATGCCGGTGACCAAGCGCCTGCCATACCAGTGGTACGACACGCCGAACATCCGCGTGGGTACCTACGCCGACTTCGAGGTGCTGGCGCGCAGCTGCGGCCTGCGGGTGGAGGACAGCTTCGGTCTGCACGAAGGGCAGGAGGTGCGCACCTTGCCCAATCTGATGGCCAGCACGGCCGTCTTCAAGCTGAGCAACTGAACGGCTCAGCGCCCTGTCTCGCGTTCGGCGTCGGCGGCGAAATCGCCGTTGTCCAGGCCACCCGGTGACCAGAACGGATAGACCTGGGCAAAGGTGGCACGGATCTCCTCCAGCGGCAGATCGTCGAAGCTGCCGCGTTCGTTGACATATTCCATGTGCTGGTTGCCCGCCCGGTCAAACGGGTGGTAGAGCGAGTCGTGGATGCCGTCGAATTCCAGCGGCAGCAGGCCGAACTTCTCGCACAGCGACAGGTTGAAGGCGGGCGTGGCCTTGCGCCAGGCGCCGTCGATCCACAGCTCGGTGTACCCGTGCCAGACGAAGACGTCGGTCTTCATGGTCTCGCGCAGCTTTTCCGTGGACATGTGGTTGCGCACGTCGGCAAAGCCCAGCCGCGCGGGGATGCCGGCCGCCCGGGCCACGGCCGCGAGCACGACCGCCTTGGGCACGCACCAGCCGTATCCCTGTTCCAGTGCGGTGCTGGCGGTCATGCCTTTGGGCGACAGGTCGATGCGGTAGGGGTCGTAGCGCAGGCCATCGCGCACGGCCAGGTACAGCGCCACCGCACGTTCACGGTCAGTGCTGCCATGGGCATGTGCTCGGGCGAAGGCCAGGACGGCGGGGTGGTCCGCGTCGATGCAGGGGGTGGCGGTCAGCCAGGGGCTGGAGATGGATGGAGAGGGCATGCCTTCACCGTAGCAGAGCCGCTGGCGGCTTGTCCATCGTCTGCGTGACCATCTCCGCTGGTCGTCGATATTGATAAAAATGGCAAAACAAGGTGTATCCGTGACTTATGTCGCTTCAGCTTGGGCGCAAACTGCCGACAACACTGGCAAACCCTGCGAGCCAAAGCATCAAGGTGGGCAACGTCGACGCACACCTTGGCGTGCATCCAGTCGCCGATGTTGTCCGGGGATTAGAAGCAATCAAGCAATTCCACCCGGAAGACAGAAACTATGAAAACGACCAACGGATTTGGCATTGCCCGGCGCTTGCTGGCGGTCAGCGGCGTCATCTCGCTGGCGCTGGCGGCCCTGGCCGTGGTCTCCTACATCAGCCTGCATGCTGCCTCGGACCTGGCCAACTTCACCGAAAAGAACCGCGTGCCCCAGTTGCAGGCGATGTCGGCGTTGGAACTGAATGTGACCCAGGTGTCCCTGCAGATCCGCCATGCCATCCTGGCCCGCAATCCTCAGGAACTGCAAAGCACGCTGCAATACATCGCGGACAAGCGCAAGCACATGGATCAGGTGATGGCTGCGTTTGAGCAGCGCTTGTTTTCACCCGAGGGCAAGGCGCATTTCAAGACCTTGCCGCCCATGTTGGCCGAGTTCTGGAAGGTGGGGGAGGCCAACATCGCGCTGATCCAGTCCGGGCAGAAGGAGGAGGCGTTTCCGTTTCTGGTGGATCGCACCATTCCCACCCGTATTGCCTTGCTGGAGGCCATTCACAAAGGCACTGAGGTGCAAAGACGGGTCTGGAAGCTGACATTGGCAAGATCGAGGCCAGTGTGAACCGCTCCGCCCTGCTGCTGGTGGTGGCGGTGCTGGTGATCGCGGCCCTGCTCCTGTCCTTTTCGGTGTGGGTGGGCGCCCAATTGCGCCGGCGTGTGGCCCTGGCCCAGGCAGTGACCGAGCGGGTGCGCGACGGCGACCTGACCCGGCCGGTGCAGGACGACGCCCAGGACGAACTCACGCCGCTGCTGGCTGCCCTGAACGAGATGCAGGGTTCGCTGACACGGGTGGTGAGCACGGTGCGCCAAGGTGCCGAAGGCGTGGCCACCGCCAGCTCTCAGATCGCCCAGGGCAATCAGGACCTGTCCAGCCGGACCGAGCAGCAGGCCAGCGCGCTGGAGGAGACTTCGGCTTCCCTGGAGGAAATGGGCTCGACCGCCCAGCAGAACGCCGACAACGCCCGGGCGGCCAGTCAGCTGGCGGCCAGTGCCAGCCAGGTCGCTGTTCAGGGTGGCCAGGTGGTCGGTCAGGTCGTGGACACCATGCGCGAGATCAACGCCAGCAGCCGCAAGATCAGCGACATCATTGGTGTGATTGACGGCATTGCCTTCCAGACCAACATCCTGGCGCTCAACGCCGCGGTGGAAGCGGCACGCGCCGGTGAGCAGGGCCGGGGTTTTGCGGTGGTCGCGGGCGAGGTGCGCAACCTGGCGCAGCGCAGCGCCGAGGCGGCCAAGGAGATCAAAGGCCTGATCGGCGCCAGCGTCGAACGGGTGGAGCAAGGCACCGCCCTGGTGGACCAGGCCGGCAGCACCATGCAGGAAATCGTCCAATCCATCCAGCGGGTGACCGATATCGTGGGAGAGATCAGCAGCGCCAGCCTCGAGCAGAACGCCGGGGTGCAGCAGGTCAGCGAAGCCGTGAGCAACATGGACCAGGCCACCCAGCAAAACGCAGCGCTGGTGGAGGAAAGTGCCTCGGCAGCGGCGGCCTTGCAACAGCAGGCCGATCAGCTGGTCAAGGCTGTCTCGGTGTTCAGACTCAAGAACTGACGGATCCGGTCGAAACCCGGTAGGACGGCAGAGCAATCTTTTTTATCAGGAACGAGCATGGACATGACCCAGGAAGCCCGCCAGCTGGCGGCGCAACAGAGCGCGCGAGCAAGCGCAGCATCCAGCCAAGGCAAAGCGGAATACCTGACCTTCCGTCTGGGTGCCGAGGAATACGGCATTGACATCCTGCGGGTGCAGGAGATCCGCTCGTACGAAGAGCCCACACGCATCGCCAATGCACCGTCCTTCATCAAGGGTGTCGTGAACCTGCGCGGGGTGATCGTGCCGGTGGTGGATCTGCGCATCAAACTCAACTGCGAGAAGGTGGAATACAACGGCTTCACGGTGGTGATCGTGCTCAACGTGCACGGCCGGGTGGTCGGCGCGGTGGTGGACTCGGTCTCGGACGTAATCGAGCTGGGGGGCGAGCAGATTCGCCCGGCGCCGGAGATGAACACGACGGTGGACACGACCTTCATCACCGGGATTGCCAGCGTGGCCGAGCGCATGCTCATCCTGATGGACATCGAGGCACTCATGTCCAGCGCCGACATGGGCCTGATCGACGCCAGCCGCGGCTGATGCGCTGGGCCACCTAACCGACTGGCGGTGAGCGCCAGACAACCCAAGGGGAAATTCATCATGTCTTCTCAACAGGTCTCTGGCGCCCGCTCCGGGCAGGCGACACGTGCCCGAATGGGCGACCAGGTCATCCTGGCGGCTGTCCTGATCAGCGCCCTGGCGGCGGTGGCGCTGGGCTTTGTGTACTACGAGCCCACCCTGGGCGTCATTGGCGCGCTGGCTTTCACCGGGGTGGGTCTGGCCGGCTTCCTGCTGTGGCGCGGGACGCTGACGTCGCGCCTGATGCTGACCACGGCCCTGGCGGCCCTGGTGGCCCTGCACATCCAGTTGGCTCACGGAGAAACCGAGTACCACTTCGGCGTCTTCGTGACCCTGGCCTTGCTGATGGTGTATCTGGACTGGCGCCCCATCGTGTACGCGGCCGCTTTGTTCGCGGTGCACCATGTGGGCTTTGACCGCTTGCAGGCCTTCGGTTTCGGTTTCTACTGCCTGACCGAACCCAACTTCTGGCGCGTGGTGCTGCATGCGGTGTACGTGGTGGTGCAGACGGCGCTGGAGGTGATGCTGGTGATCGGGCTCGCACGCACGGCTCGCCAGGGCGACGAGCTGACCGAGCTGGTCGAGCGCGTGGATCAGCCGGACGGCATTGCCCTGGACGTCAAGAACGTGGCGGTGTCCACACCGGGCGGCGAAGCCCTGAAGTCGGCCCTGCTGCGCATGCTGGGGGTGGTGTCGTCGGTGCAGCAATCGGCCTTGCAGATCGAAACCGCCAGCCAGGAGATCTCGACCGGCAACCACGACCTGTCGATGCGCACCGAGCAGACCGCCAGCAACCTGCAGGAAACGGCGGCTTCCATGGAGCAGCTGAACACCACGGTGCGCAACAGCGCTGATGCCGCTCGCCAGGCCAGCCAGATGGCGGTGGCTAACGCCGAGGTCGCGGCCCGGGGTGGTCAGGTGGTTGGCCAGGTGGTCAGCACCATGAGTGAGATTCACCACAGCAGCCAGAAGATCAACGACATCATCGGGGTGATCGATGGCATTGCCTTCCAGACCAACATTCTGGCGTTGAACGCTGCCGTGGAAGCGGCCCGTGCGGGCGAGCAGGGCCGGGGTTTTGCGGTGGTGGCTGGTGAGGTGCGCAGCCTGGCGCAGCGCAGCGCCGAAGCGGCCAAGGAGATCAAGGGCCTGATCGGCACGAGCGTGGAGAAGGTCGAGACCGGCACCCGCCTGGTGGCCGAGGCGGGCACTACCATCGACGATGTGGTGGCCAACGCCCAGCGCGTGGCCGACATCATTGGCGAGATCACGGCCGCCACTTCCGAACAGAGCCAGGGCATCAGTCAGGTGCACACCGCCGTCAGCCAGCTGGACCAGATGACGCAGCAGAACGCGGCGCTGGTGGAAGAAAGCGCGGCCGCGGCAGAGAGCCTCAAGGACCAAGCCCAGCGACTCACGGAAGCGGTGAAGATCTTCCGCGTGGACGGTCTGCAGAGCAGCATGGCGGTGAGCACGTACACGCCGGTGAAGGCCGTGCCAGTGACGATGGCGTCCAAGCCACGGCCGCCGGCGCCGGTGCAGGCCTCGGCACGGCCGGTGGCACGCAAGCCGATCCCGTCAGTGCCCAGCCAACCGGCGCCAGTGGCGGCCAAGCCAGCGCTGGCCGTGGCTTCGAAAGCCTCCGACGAAGGGGACTGGGAGAGCTTCTGAGCGGCTCGGCCTTGGTTGGCCGACAGGTTTTTATGCGGGCAGACGGGAGGCATTCCGTCTGCCTTTTTTCATGGCACCTGGCACCGGCAGCGGTGTTTGTTGAATTCTTTGGTGTTCAAGAAGCCGGGCTAAGCGCGGTTCTGTCCGGGGTTTGTCGTCTTTTTTCCGACTTCAGGTGGCTGTGGTTTGGTCGATAGTCCAAAAACCCTCCCTCAATTCGTCTATCGAGGACGCAGACCATGGACATGCTCAATCAATCCGGACAGGCCAACCGCCAGAGCAGCGCGGCGCAAAAAGCCAATGCCGAATACCTGACCTTCCGCCTGGGTGCCGAGGAGTACGGCATCGACATCCTGCGGGTGCAGGAGATCCGCTCGTACGAAGAGCCCACGCGCATTGCCAATGCACCTTCCTTCATCAAGGGCGTGGTCAACCTGCGCGGGGTGATCGTGCCGGTGGTGGATCTGCGCCTGAAGCTGGGGTGTGCCACGGCCGAGTACAACGGTTTCACGGTGGTGATCGTGCTCAACGTGCATGGTCGGGTGGTCGGTGCGGTGGTGGACTCGGTCTCGGACGTGATCGAGCTGGGGGGCGAGCAGATTCGCCCGGCGCCGGAGATGAACACGACGGTGGACACGACCTTCATCACGGGAATTGCCAGCGTGGCTGAGCGCATGCTGATCCTGATGGACATCGAGGCGCTGATGTCCAGCGCCGACATGGGCCTGATCGACGCCAGCCAGCAGCTTCAGTGACACGCAAGGTCACGACACCGTATCGCTGCGCCCATCACAGGACATCGACATGACGACAAACGCATCTTCCCGCCAGTCCCTTGCGCGCCGTGTGGCCTTGCTGGCCACGGTCATGCTGGCCGTGGGGCTGGCGCTGGTCAGTACCGCCATTGCCCTGGTGGCCGAGAGCAAGACCCGGGACCGGGTGATTCAGGTCACCGGGGAGAAGGTGCAGTCGATCGCCGACGCGATCGATGCATTCGATGCCACGGCGATGATGCTGGCCGACCGGGCTTACAAGCCATTCCGCAAGAAGTTTGCCGACGTGTTCGAGCTGGACGCCGAGTCGGGCCACCTCAAGAGCTGGGGCATGCTGCTCAACGGCGACACGTCCGAGGTGGATGCCTTCAGTGTGACCAACGGAGGCAATGCCACCATCTTCATGCGCAAGGGCGATGACTTCGAGCGAATCACGACTTCGCTGAAGAAGGAAAACGGTGAGCGGGCCGTGGGCACCATGCTGGCACGCGATCATCCTGCGTATCCGAAGATGCTGGCCGGCGAAAGTTACATGGGCCGCGCCATGCTGTTTGGCAAGCCGCACATGACCGTGTATGAGGCGATCAAGGACGCCGAAGGCAAGGTAGTCGGCATCCTTTACATCGGATTTGACATCACCGAGTTCCAGGCTTCTGTGGACAAGCTGGTGGCTGAGGCCCGTTTCTACCAGACAGGTTCGACCACCGTCATCGATCCAAGGGCACGCAATGAGGACGCGGTGTTCATCACCCACCCGACTGCTCGTGGCAAGAAGGTGCTGGAGGTAATGCCGGGCGCGGCGAACATGCTCGGTGCTCTTCGTGCATCCAGCGATGTCATGGTGCGAGATGCGGTGCCGCTGATCACGGCGGATCTGGGTGACCCGTGGGTGGTCAAGCGTCAGGCCAAGAACAGTGGCTGGTGGGTGGTGGCCGAGGTGTCCGACGACGAGGCCATGGTGTCGCACTGGCAGACGATGTACGCCTTCTGGGCCTTGCTGGGCGGTACCGCGGTGGTGCTGGGTCTGGGCATGTTCTGGATCATGCGCCGCTATGTGAGCCAGCCGCTGTCGCAGCTGACCTCTGCGGTGACCACGGTGGCACAGGGCGATCTGACCGGCTCGTTCAAGAGCGACCGCAAGGACGAGGTGGGCGTGCTGGTGCGCGAGGTCGAAGGCATGCGCCAGCACTTTGCCTCCATGGTCCGTGACATGCGCACGGCTGCGGACAGCATCGGTACGGCGTCGGTGGAGATTGCCAGCGGCAACCAGGACCTGTCGCGGCGCACGGAGCAGACGGCTTCGAGCCTGGAGGAGACGGCCGCGTCGATGGAAGAGCTCAACAGCACGGTGCGCAACAGCGCCGATGCAGCACGCCAGGCCAACCAGCTGGCCGCCAGCGCGGCCGAGATTGCCGCCCGTGGTGGCGAGGTGGTGGCCCAGGTGGTCACGACCATGGATGAGATCAACCACAGCAGCCGCAAGATCAGCGACATCATTGGCGTGATCGACGGTATTGCTTTCCAGACCAACATCCTGGCGCTCAACGCCGCCGTGGAAGCGGCTCGCGCCGGTGAGCAGGGTCGGGGTTTTGCGGTGGTGGCCGGTGAGGTGCGCAACCTGGCGCAGCGCAGCGCCGAGGCGGCCAAGGAGATCAAGGGCCTGATCGGCACCAGCGTGGAGAAGGTCGAGGCGGGCAGCCGTCTGGTGGCCGATGCGGGCACGACGATGGGCGAGATTGTGGGCTCGGTGCAGCGCGTGAGCGACATCGTGGGCGAGATCACGGCGGCAGCGGGCGAGCAGAGCGACGGCATCAGCCAGGTGAACGTGGCGGTGAACCAGCTCGATCAGATGACGCAGCAGAACGCGGCGCTGGTCGAAGAGAGCGCGGCCGCGGCCGAGAGCCTCAAGGACCAGGCACAGCGTCTGGCGGTGCTGGTGCAGGCATTCCGGGTGGACGGTGCGAGCGCCAGTGGTTACACACCTGTCACACCGTTGCCTTCCCGGTCGGAGGTAAGTTCTGTCAAGTCCGTGCCGCCGCAGGTGAAGGCAGCCCCCCCGGCGCCGGCGCTCAAGCAGCCATCGACCAGGAAACCCGCCGCCTCTACGTCACCGGCGGCCCCTGCCGCCACTCCGATAAAACCATCCAAAGCCAGCGCCGATGAAGGCGACTGGGAAAGCTTCTGACCAACCACTGTGGTACAGCAGCCCCACGACTGAAGAGCATCGAAAGGAAATCCCATGAAAAATCTCAAGATCGGAAAACGGCTCGCCATGGGCTTCGGTCTGGTGCTGGCGCTGCTGGTGATGATGGTGGCGTTGTCCATCGTGGCACTCAATGGCGCACGTGAAGATGAGGCACGCCTGGTGGAAATGGAAAAGCGAGCGTCCATGGCCGAGCAGTGGCTGGCCAACACCACGCTGAACGTCAACCGGGTGCTGGCGCTGGCCAAGTCGGGCAACAACCCGGAGGTGGATGCCTACTTCAAGCCGCTGATTGCCCAGACCACCGAGCGCATCAACGCCCTGCAGAAGGACCTGCAAGCCTCGATCGAGTCCGAGAAGGGCAAGGCCTTGCTGGTCACGATCGGTGAGCAGCGCAAGGCTTACATCGATGCCCGCAAGAAGTACTTCGATACGCTGAATGCCGCCGATCCGGCCGCCGCCGACATGCTGGAAAAGGATCTGCTGCCCGCGGCCGACCGCTACATGTCTGTCATGGGAGAGTTTGCCAAGCTGCAGGACACGTTGGTCGAGGAAGCCGTGGCACACGCCAGCAGCGACATCAGCGCCCAGATTCTTCAAGTGACTGTGCTCGCCGTCATCGCTCTGATCGGCGGCCTGGTCTTCGCCTGGAGCATCACGTATTCGGTGACCGCGCCGATTGGTGAGGCCGTCAGGGCCGCCCGCGCGGTGGCCGACGGCGACCTGACCCAGAAGGTCTCCAGCGACCGCAAGGACGAGCTGGGTGATCTGCTCAAGGCCCTGGCCGACATGAAGACATCGCTGCTGAGCACGGTGACCCAGGTGCGCCAGGCCACCGACAGCATCGGGACGGCGTCGGTGGAGATTGCCAGCGGCAACCAGGACCTGTCGCGGCGCACGGAGCAGACGGCTTCGAGCCTGGAGGAGACGGCCGCGTCGATGGAAGAGCTCAACAGCACGGTGCGCAACAGCGCCGATGCGGCGCGCCAGGCCAACCAGCTGGCCGCCAGCGCGGCCGAGATTGCCGCCCGTGGTGGCGAGGTGGTGGCCCAGGTGGTCACGACCATGGATGAGATCAACCACAGCAGCCGCAAGATCAGCGACATCATCGGCGTGATCGACGGCATTGCGTTCCAGACCAACATCCTGGCGCTGAACGCCGCCGTGGAAGCGGCCCGCGCGGGTGAGCAGGGCCGGGGCTTTGCGGTGGTCGCGGGCGAGGTGCGCAACCTGGCGCAGCGCAGCGCAGAGGCAGCCAAGGAGATCAAGGGCCTGATCGGCACGAGCGTGGAGAAGGTCGAGGCGGGCAGCCGTCTGGTGGCCGACGCGGGCACGACGATGGGCGAGATTGTGGGCTCGGTGCAGCGCGTGAGCGACATCGTGGGCGAGATCACGGCGGCGGCGGGCGAGCAAAGCGACGGCATCAGCCAGGTGAATGTGGCGGTGAACCAGCTCGATCAGATGACGCAGCAGAACGCGGCGCTGGTCGAAGAGAGCGCTGCGGCGGCCGAGAGCCTCAAAGACCAGGCACAGCGCCTGGCCGAGGTGGTCAAGATCTTCCGCATCGACGGCAGCGATGCTGTCCGTGCGGTCAGCGCCAGCATCACGCCCGCCACCACCTTCAAACCGGCCCCGGTGGCGGCGGTGACCAAGCCCAAGTCCGTGGCCAACGGCGGCAAGTCGTCTGCCCAGGCGACGACGTCCGCGCCGGCGAAATCACCGGCGCCTGCCGCTGCCCTCAAGCGACCCGCACTGGCAGCGGCAAGCCCGGCTGCCAAGCCGGTCAAGGTCGCTGCGGCCACGGCCGATGAAGGTGACTGGGAGAGTTTCTGATCGCGGACGGATCTGGCGAACCCGAGATGAATGGGCGGGTGACCCACGAGGTCACTGCGCCATGGAACGATACAAAAAACAGTTGGTCGAGCACAGGAGTTAGCACATGGGTCTTCAAAGTCTGATGCGGCAGTTTTCCATCCGCATGCGCATGATCGGTGCCATCGGGGTGGTGCTGGTGTTGCTCCTCCTGCTGGGGGCTACGGGTCTCTGGGGCATGCACCGCATTTCCTCCCTGGGTGAGGACTTCCAGAAGCACGAATTCGTCGAACTGGTCACCCTGTCGCAATTGCGTGTCCAGCTGGCCGACATGAGCCGGCACGAGAAGGACATGGTGATCAACTACGAGTCCCCCGAGCAGCTGTCGCTGGCCAACATGCGCTGGGAGCGATCTCTCAAGGACATCCGCGCCAGCATCGCGAAGATGCTGGAAGGTGAGGCCGACGAAGACAACGTCATCCTGCAGGGCATGGAGCAGAAGCTGCAGGCTTACGTCAAGGCCGTGGAGCCGGTGGTCACCCAGATCCGCGACGGCGGCTATGACTCGGCCACCGTGGCCAACCGCATGCTGGCCAAGGCGCACGACCAGTACGCTGCCCTGCTGGTTGATATGGGCAAGGTGGAGGACGCCATCCGCCAGGAAGCCAGCGACACGCAGGCGGCGACCGAAGCGGCCAGCAACCAGATGCTCATCGTCTTCGGCATTGCCCTGGGTCTGGCGATGTTGGTCGTGGTGCCCACCACGCTGGCCAACATGACCAGCATCTGTCGCCCGCTGGATCGTGCGCAGGCCATGGCGACCGCGATTGCCCAGGGCGACCTGACGCGCCGGATCGACGTGGACGGCAAGGACGAGCTGGCCGACCTGTCGCGTGCGCTCGGTGAGATGCAGACGTCGCTGGCGCGCATTGTCGGTGAGGTGCGTCGGGCCACCGACAGCATCGGCACCGCCAGTGCCGAGATCGCCTCGGGCAACCAGGACCTGTCCAACCGCACCGAGCAGACCGCCAGCAACCTGCAGCAGACAGCCAGCAGCATCGAGCAGATCAACGGCAACCTGCACCAGAGCGCCGAGGCCGCCCGACAAGCCAACCAGATGGCCTCCTCGAACGCCGAGGTCGCGGCGCGCGGCGGCCAGGTGGTCAACCAGGTGGTCAACACCATGCAGGAGATCAACCAGAGCAGCCAGAAGATCCACGACATCATCGGCGTGATCGACGGCATTGCGTTCCAGACCAATATTCTCGCGCTCAACGCGGCGGTGGAAGCCGCCCGTGCAGGCGAGCAGGGCCGGGGCTTTGCAGTCGTCGCTGGCGAGGTGCGCAGCCTGGCACAGCGCAGCGCCGAGGCCGCCAAGGAAATCAAGACATTGATCGGCACCAGCGTCGAGAAGGTCGAGGCCGGCACGCGACAGGTGGGCGAGGCCGGCATGACGATTCAGGAAATCGTGAGCAACGCCGACAAGGTGTCGGCCTTCATCAAGGACATCACCACGGCCGCCAACGAACAGTCGCAGGGCATGGGCCAGGTCAACCAGGCCGTGTCGCAGCTGGACCAGATGACGCAGCAGAACGCCGCGCTGGTCGAGCAAAGCGCGGCCGCTGCCGCCAGCCTGCGTGAGCAGGCGCAGAAGCTGGCGGCGCTGGTGGCCACCTTCCGCCTGGCGTCCACCACCTGAGTGTCGCGAGCGATCTACCCGATATCCATTGTTCAATTTTCAGGGACCACAACCATGCTCGACTCGATGAGCTTCCGCAGCAAGATCGGCCTTCAGCTGATCGCGGCCGTTCTGGCCATCGTCGTCATCAGTGCCATGTCGGTGTGGATGGTGCGCCAGCAGACCATCGCGGGTCGTGAGGGGCAGCTCGTTGCCGCCGTCGATTCGGCCTACACCATCGCACAAGGTTTCAAGGCCGAGGCTGACGCTGGCCGCATGAGCACCGAAGCCGCGCAGTTCGCCGCCAAGGCCGCCATCCGCATGTCACGCTTCGGTGACGGTGGCAAGGAATACTTCTACATCTGGTCGACCGAGGGCGTGGGGGTGATGCACCCGGTCAAGCCCGAGTGGGAAGGCCAGAACATGGTCGGCAAGATCAAGGACGGCCAGGGCACCGATGTGATCGGTTTCCTGCTGGGCGAACTGGCCAAGAGTCCCAATGGCCGTGCATTTGCGCTGACCAACTTCCCGCGCCCCGGCAGCACCACGCCAGTGCCCAAGCTCCAGTACGTGATCCGCGTCGACGGCTGGAACTGGATGGTCGGCTCCGGGCTGTACACCGACGACTACGCGCAGCTGGTGCTCAAGGCCACGGCGGCCAGCCTGGTGATCGGCGTGCTGGCGCTGCTGGCCATTGGCGGCATCGGCTGGCTGACCTTCCGCAGCGTCATGCGTCAGATTGGCGGCGAGCCCGCCGAGGCGGTGGCCGCGATGCGCGAGGTGGCCGGCGGCAACCTGGCGGTGTCCTTGCCCAAGGTCGTGCCCGGCAGCTTGTTGGCTGCCCTGGGGGACATGATCGGATCCCTGCGACAGACCGTCAGCCAGGTGCGCACCGCCACCGACAGCATCAGCACCGCCAGCACCGAGATTGCCACCGGCAACCAGGACCTGTCCATGCGCACCGAGCAGACCGCGTCCAGCCTGCAGGAGACGGCGGCGTCCATGGAGCAGCTCACCGGCACGGTGCGCCAGAGCGCCGACGCCGCCCGCACCGCATCCCAGCTGGCGCAGGAAGCGGCCAGTGTCGCCCGCCAGGGCGGTTCGATGGTCGAGCAGGTCGTCAGCACCATGAGCGAGATCAACCAGAGCAGCCAGAAGATCAACGACATCATCGGCGTGATCGACGGCATTGCCTTCCAGACCAACATCCTGGCGCTGAACGCGGCGGTGGAGGCGGCCCGTGCCGGGGAGCAGGGTCGCGGCTTTGCCGTGGTGGCCGGCGAGGTGCGCAGCCTGGCGCAGCGCAGCGCCGAGGCGGCCAAGGAGATCAAGACCCTGATCGGCAACAGCGTGGAAAAGGTCGAGACCGGTACCCGACTGGTGGCCGACGCCGGCAACACCATGGGCGAGATTGTGTCCAGCGTGCAGCGCGTGACCGACATCATCGGCGAGATCAGTGCGGCCACCAGCGAGCAGAGCCAGGGCATCGGTCAGGTGGGCGTGGCCGTGACGCAGCTCGACCAGATGACGCAGCAGAACGCCGCGCTGGTCGAGGAAAGCGCGGCGGCCGCCGAGAGCCTGCGTGACCAGGCCAGCCGTCTGGCGGGTGTGGTGGCCACCTTCCGCCTGGATCGCTGAGCCTCCCCGCTGGGGGGCACCCGCACGGCACACAGCCGTGCGTCATCTGCCTATACTGACAGCCTTGTCTTGTGTCACATCACACGGAGAGGCTGCCCATGAACGCCCGATTGCCCGACCGCGCCCTTGCGCTGGATGCCGCCGCCACCCAGGCGATGGTCGATCGCGCCTGGTCCGAGCGCATCGTTCCTGAATTGGTCCGCTACATCGAGGTGCCGGCCAAGTCGCCCGCCTTCGACGCCGACTGGGCCGCCCACGGCCTGCTGGAGCGGGTGCTGCAGAGCGCGGCCGACTGGGTGGCCGCCCAGCAGGTGCCCGGCCTGACGTTGGAAGTCATTCGCCTGAACGATGCCCAGGGTCGTCCGCGCACACCGGTCCTTTTCTTCGAGGTGCCGGCCAGCGAAGGCCAGGACGGCACGCCGGCTCCGGCGTCCGGTCAGACCGTGCTGATGTACGGCCACCTGGACAAGCAGCCCGAGTTCACCGGCTGGCGCAGCGACCTGGGCCCCTGGACGCCCAAGATCGATGACGGCAAGCTCTATGGCCGTGGCGGTGCCGATGATGGCTACGCGGTCTACGCCAGCATCGCCGCCATCCAGGCCCTCAAGGCCCAGGGCGTGGCGCATCCCCGCATCGTCGGCCTGATCGAAACCTGCGAAGAAAGCGGCTCGGCCGATCTGCTGCCCTACGTGGACGCCCTGCGCGGCCGCCTGGGCGATGTCGGCCTGGTGATCTGCCTGGACAGCGGCGCTGGCAACTACGACCAGCTGTGGCTGACCACCAGCCTGCGTGGCATGGCCAGTGGCGTGCTCAAGGTCGAGATCCTCACCGAGGGCATCCACTCCGGTGACGCGTCCGGCCTGGTGCCGTCGAGCTTCCGGATCATGCGCCAGGTGCTCGACCGCCTGGAGGACAGCGCGACGGGTCGTCTGCTGCCGGCCAGCTTCCACTGCGAAGTGCCGGCCGAGCGCGTGGCCCAGGCGCGGGCGACCGCCGCCATCCTGGGTGAGGAGGTCTACAAGCGCTTCCCCTGGGCCCACCACGACTGCGGCGGCTCGACGGTGTTTGCGCTGCCGACCACCACCGACCCGGTCGAGGCCCTGCTCAACCGCACCTGGCGCCCCACCCTGTCCGTGACCGGCGCCGAGGGCTTTCCCGCCCTCAAGGACGCCGGCAACGTGCTGCGCCCCTACACCGCCTTCAAGCTCAGCCTGCGCCTGCCACCCCTGGTCGATGCACCGCAGGCGGTGCAGCAACTCAAGGCCTTGCTGGAAGACAACGCGCCCTACCAGGCCAAGGTGACCTTCGCGCCTGAGGGGGCGGCCAGCGGCTGGAATGCGCCGTCGACCACGCCCTGGTTCGAACAGGCCCTGCAGGACGCTTCGCAGGCGCACTTCGGGGCGGCCTGCGGCACCATCGGCCAGGGCGGCACCATTCCGCTCATGAACATGCTCAGCCAGGGCTTCCCCAAGGCCCAGATGATGGTCTGCGGCGTGCTCGGCCCCAAGAGCAATGCCCATGGCCCCAACGAGTTCCTGCACCTGGACTATGCGCGCCGCCTGACAGCCGCCGTGGCCCAGGTGATGGCCCGCATGCCCTGAACCTGACCCTGCTGGCATGAGCGACACCACCCAGGCACCCTTTACCCTTCGCGACGGCCTGAACATCGCGCTGTACGACTGGCCCCTGCCCTTGAGGCAGCGGCCCCGTGGCGTGGTGCTGATCGTGCACGGTCTGGGCGAGCACGCCTGGCGCTACGACGCGCTGGCCCAGCGCCTGAACGATTGGGGTTTCTGTGTCCGCGCCTACGACCAGCGCGGTCATGGCGAGTCTGGTGGCCATCGGGGCGTCCTTCCTTACGAGGACGCGCTGCTCGATGATCTGCAGGAAGTGGTTGACGACACACGGCGCCACATCGCCGAACCGTGGGCCTGTCCGCTGATTCTCCTGGGACACAGCATGGGCGGGCTGGTCAGTGCGACGTTCGTGCAGCGCCAGATGGCCCCGGTGGATGCGCTGGTGCTGTCGTCGCCCGCCCTGGATGCCGGCATCGGGGGCTTGAAGAAGGCCTTGATCGGCACGATGAACCGTTGGGCGCCGAACCTGGCCCTGTCCAACGGGCTCGATGCCAGCCGCATCTCCCACGATCCTGACGTGGTCGCCGCCTACGAGAAGGACCGCCTCGTGCACGATCGCATCTCGGCGCGCCTGGCGCGATTCATCGACGTCAACGGCCCGCGGGTGGTGGCGGCCTCACCCGGATGGACCGTTCCGACCCTGCTGCTGTATGCCGGCGACGACCGCCTGGTCCGCCCGGAGGGCAGTCGCGCCTTCGCGGCGGTGGCCCCGCGGGACATCGTGCGCAGCGAATGTCTCAAGGGCCAGTACCACGAGATCTTCAACGAACTCGATCCGTCACCGGCGTACACCGCCCTGAAGGCCTGGCTGGACGCCCGCTGGCCCGCCTGAGAGAGGGCCCGGGTCAGGTCGCGACCTTCGCCTGGCGCCGCACCCAGGCCAACCAGACCAGGGCCAGTCCCGTCAGGGCCACGGGCACCAGCGAACCGATGTTCAGCAGCGCCCAACCCTGGGTCGTGACCAGGGCGCCCGATGCGAACGACGTCAGCGCCATCACCGCAAAAACAAAGAAGTTGATGGCGGCCTGAGCCTTGTCTTTCTCCTCAGGTCGGTAGGCCTGCAGCGACAGCGTGGTGCTGCCGGTGAACAGGAAGTTCCAGCCCACGCCCAGCAGGAACAGCGCGATCAGGAACTGGTGCAGGTCCACGCCCGACAGCGCAATCGCGATGCAGGCGATGTTCAGCAGCACGCCCACGCCCATGATGGTCAGCACTCCGAAACGCTTGATCAGGTGGCCGGTGAAGAAGCCAGGCGCGAACATGCCGATCACGTGCCACTCCAGCACCAGCGCGGCATCGTCGAACTCGAAGCCGCAGACCTGCATGGCCAGGGGCGTGGCCGCCATCAGCAGGTTCATCACCCCATAGCCCAGCGCGGCGCCCGCGGCGGCTACGATGAACACCGGCTGCTTCATGATCACCGACAGCGGGCGGCCGGTGTCGGCATTGGCTTTCCTGGGAGGCAGGGGCGGAAACTTCATGAAGGCCATGATCACCATGGACAGCAGCGCCACCACCGCCAGCGCCAGGTAGGCGCCGGCAAACGGCACCTCCAGCAGGTTGCGGGTGCGGCTGGCCAGGTTGGGGCCGAGCACCGCGCCCACCAGGCCGCCGGCCAGTACCAGCGACACCGCTTTCTCGCGGTAGTCCGGCGCAGCCAGCTCGGCCGCCGCAAAACGGTAGAGTTGCCCGTTGGCGCTGTAGTAGCCGGCGATCACGGTGGCTGCCACCAGCAGCCAGAAGTTCCTGTCCATGGCCGCCCACCAGCACAGCAGGGCCGACAGCAGCGCCACCAGCAGACCAATCTGGAACGAGCCCTGGCGGCCGAAGGCGCTTTGCGTGCGCGCCACCAGCGGGGTGGACAGCGCGCCGCCCACCACATAGCCCATGACCGGCAGCGTGGCCATCCAGCCCAGCGGGGCCAGGCTCAGGCCTACCAGCCCGTTGATGGCGATGAAGACCACATTGTTGGTCAGGAACAGGCCTTGTGCGGCGGCCAGCAGCCAGAGATTTCGATTCATAAGCCGCTGTTTATACAGCGGCCGGCGCGCCTGCGCTGTCGCGTCAGCAGCCCAGGGCCTGTGCCAGGGCCACCAGGGCGGCGGTTTCGGCGCGCAAGGTGCGCGGGCCCAGGCTGACCGGCACGAACCCCGCGGCGCGTGCCAGTGCGTCTTCCTGTGCCGACAGACCCCCTTCCGGGCCGCTCAGAAAGGTCACCGGCTCATCGTCCGGCACGCCCTGCAGCGCCTCGCGCAGCGGCTGCGTGCCTTCGGCCAGCGACAGCACGCAACGCAACGCGGGTGGCTGGGCCGGCGTCCTCAGCCAGGCGGACAGATCCTGCACCGGCTGCACGGCGGGCACGCGGTTGCCACCGCATTGCTCACAGGCCGCGGCCGCCACCGATTGCCAGTGCGCGCTTTTCTTCTGGGCCCGTTCGCCGGACAGCCGCAGCACGCTGTGCGCCGTTTGCAGCGGCGTGATCGAGGCCACGCCCAGCTCGGCCGCCTTCTCCACCAGCCAGTCCATGCGCTCGTTGGCGGGCATGCCCATGGCCAGGTGCACCGGGCGAACCGGTTCCCGCTCGATAGGGTCATGCGATTGCACCTGCACCTCGACGTCGGAGCGGCCCATGCGCAGGATGCTCGCGGCCCATTCACCGCCCTCGCCGTTGAACAGGGTGATGACCGCGCCGGGTTGCAGGCGCAGCACCTGCACATGGCGGGCGGCGCCGGCCGGCAGCGTCAGCTGGGCGCCGGGCGACAGGGGAACAGGGCAGTGAAAACGGGGCATCGGCGCTCCGGTCACACCCGCCCGAAGGCAAAGCCGCTGGCCGCCTGCAGGCCCTCGACCTCGTCGATCAGGCGCAGCAGCGGGCCCAGTTCCCGATACCGGTGCGCCGTGGCCCGGATGTAGGCGATGAAGCGCGGCGCGTCGGCCAGGTACTTGGGCTTGCCGTCGCGCAGCGTCAGGCGCGCGAAGATGCCAGCCACCTTCAGGTGGCGCTGCAGGCCCATCCACTCGACCGCGCGGTAGAACGCGCCGAAGTCGCTGTGCCAGTCCTCGAAATCCATCAGTCCGGCCTTGCGGGCCTTTTCCCAGTAGCGGATGGTCACGTCGATGACGAAGTCCTCTTCCCAGCTCAGGAAGGCGTCGCGCATCAGGCTGGCGATGTCGTAGGTGATGGGGCCATGCACCGCGTCCTGGAAATCCAGCACGCCCAGCTGCTGTGCGGGCGTGTTCCCGGCCGTGAGGGGAATCATCAGGTTCCTCGGCATGAAGTCGCGGTGCACGTACACCTGCGGCGCGGCCAGGTTGCGCGCCACGATGGTGTCAAAGGTCTTGTGCAGGGTCTGTGCCATCGCACCTTCCACCGCCACGCCCTTGTGTTGCGCCAGGTACCAGTCCGGGAACAGCTGCAACTCACGGCGCAGCAATGCCTCGTCATAAGGTGGCAGCACGCCAGGGGCCGAGGCCAGCTGCCAGGCCAGCAGGGCATCGGTGGCCTGCTGGTAGCGCGCCAGATTGGCCTGGGGGCGCTCGGCATCGATCTGCGCCATCATCGTGTCCCGGCCCAGGTCGGTCAGCAGCATGAAGCCCTGCGCCTCGTCCCAGGCCAGCACCTCGGGTACCAGCAGACCGGCGTCCTTCATAAGCGAGGCCACCTTCACAAAGGGGCGACAGTCTTCCTTCTGGGGCGGCGCATCCATGATGATCCGGCTCTCGCCCCCCAGAGTGTCCACGCGAAGGTAGCGACGGAAACTCGCGTCGGCCGAAGCCAGGCGGACGCTGTCAGGCTTCAGGCTGTGAGCGCTGGCGATGGCTGCGAGCCAGCGGCCGAAGGCCTGTTCACGGTCGGCATCGGGCCAAGGGACGGACGGGTCAGGCTGGGTCATGAATCGCAAGGATGGGTGGGACGCGATGGCGACCTCCTCGGGTGCCCTGCGTCATAGGATAATGGGCCGGATTTTACTGACGCACCCCGGGCGAGCCTGCCGATCCCTTGCGTGCCGGACGTTCCTGACCTCACCGCCCCGACCATCGTGACCCAAGAACCGACCCCGACCCTGCGCAGGCGCTCCGCCCCGCTGCAATTCCACCTGGAACCCACGCCGATCGCCCGCGCCCTGCAGGTGCTGGTGGCAGCGATGGCCCTGGCGGCGGTGACCTCCCCCTCCATGGTGCGTGCCCAGCAGTCGGGCGATGTGGACAGCGGCCTCACGCTCAGGTCGGGCGGCATGTTGCAGGAAAACCTGTCACCCGAGTTGCGCCGGCAGGTGCCGACCTTTGTCTACGGCGAGCAGATCGAGGGCAAGAACGATGGCAACACGGTCATCGAAGGCGATGCCGAGTTGCGGCGCCATGACCAGGTCATTCGCGCCGATCGCATCGAGCACGACCAGTCCACCGGTGACACCAAGGCCATCGGCCAGGTGCGCATCCAGCGCAACGGTGACCGCTTCTCCGGTCCGCGCCTGGAGATGAATGTCAACACCGACAAGGGTTTCTTCGAGCAGCCCGAGTACCGCCTGCTCAAGAACGAGGGCACGGGTAACGCCAGCCGCGTCGATTTCCTCGACAAGGACCACATGCAGGTCCATGAGGGCACCTACTCCACCTGTCCGCGTCCGCCGGGCGGTGGTGCCTGGAAACCCGACTGGCTGGTGCGCGGCAAGCGCATCGACCTGGACCAGGTGGAAGATGTCGGCTACGCCTATTCCGGTGTGCTCGAGTTCAAGGATGTCCCGATCCTGGCCGCGCCCATCCTGAGTTTTCCCATTTCCGATGCGCGCAAAAGCGGCTTTCTCTCGCCCGCCGTCGGGGTGGATTCGCTCAATGGCTTCGAGGTCAAGGCACCCTACTACTTCAACCTCGCGCCCAACTACGACCTGACGCTCACGCCCACCCTGATGGGCAAGCGTGGTGTCGATGTGGAAGCCGATTTCCGGTACCTGATGCCGACCTTCACCGGTCAGGCCCGAGCCGCCCTGTTGCCTTCGGACCGTTTGCGCGATGAAAACCGCTGGTTCTATTCGCAGCAGCACTTCCAGCGCTTGCCGTCGCCTGTGGGTGCCCTGGTGCTTGGCATGAACCTCAATCGGGTGAGTGACAACAACTATTGGCGGGATTTCGAGCGTGTCGCTGATACCAAGTGGGGGCGCCTGCTCCCCAGTGGTGGCAACCTGGCGTGGTACTACGGCAACTGGATGGTCAGCGCTGGCGCCAACGTCTATCAGACGTTGCAGGATGAGACCTCCAGAATCATCCCCCCTTTCAATCAGCTGCCTCAGGTCAGTGCCGCTTACAACCGGTTTGACCTCGATCTGTTGGGCTTGCCCGAGTGGGAGTACCAGTTCTTTGCCAACAACTCGCGCTTCCGGCGGTCGTTCCTTGACACCGATAACACGCGAGTGAAGGATGGCGGCGATCGTTTCATGGCCAGTGCCATATTGACGCGCCGTTGGCAGGCACCCGGATGGTATGTGCAGCCACGAGCCAGGCTGCACGCCGCCCAGTACAAGTTTGACGACACGATCGGTTCTCCGCTGACCAAGTCCAGGGTGGTTCCCACCTTGAGCGTGGACAGTGGTCTGATCTTTGAACGAAACGCCGACATGTTCGGGCGCAGTTTTGTGCAAACCCTGGAACCGAGGGTTTTCCTGGCTTACACACCTTTCCGAGATCAGAACGAGTTGCCCAACTACGACTCGGGCTTTGTGGACTACAACTTCATGTCCATGTTCTGGGATGGGATCTATGGCGGCAACGACCGGATCAGCGACCTGAAGGCCATGACGGTCGGTCTCAGTTCGCGATTGCTCGACGTCGGGACAGGGGCCGAGATCCTTCGGCTGGGTATCGCACAGCGCTACCTCTTCGACGACATTCGTGTGACCTTGCCCGGGCGCAGCATCATCCCCAAGGGCATGGATGACCTGTTGCTGGCGGCTCGCCTGCAATTCAACCGCCACTGGTCGCTGGATTCCACCTTCCAGTTCAACCAGGAAACCCGGGAGTCGACACGCAAGACCATCGGGGGCCGCTATACACCGGGTGACCACAAGGTGATCAGTGCGGCCTACCGTTTCCAGCGCGACCGCAGCGAGCAGCTGGACCTGGGCTGGCAGTGGCCGTTGTCGGACCTGTTCGGCAAGTTGCCCGATCCTTTGCGGGGCAAGGCCTATGGACCCGGTCAGTGGTATACCGTCGGCAAGATCAACTACAGCATTGAAGAGCGCAAGCCGATCGAGGTGATCGCCGGCTTTGAATACGACGCCGGATGCTGGCTGGGCCGGGTCGTGCTCCAGCGGCAGCAGACCAGCAGCACGACGCGCAACCAGAAGATCATGTTCCAGCTGGAGTTCAACGGTCTGGCGAGCCTGGGTACAGGCTCCCTGCAGAACCTGGGTGACAGCATTCCCCGCTACAAGGCCTTGCGCGATGGCGAGATCGTGCCCAGCCGCTTCGAAAACTATGACTGACCATTCCTTGCCTGTCCGTGCCCTTGTCCGGTGGGCCTTGCCTGTTCTGGCCGGATGCCTGGGTCTGACTGCCTTGGCGCAACCCCTGCAGCGTGCGAACCAGCTGTCGATGCCGATGGCGCCAGCCGGGGCCGCCGCGGGTGCACGCACGGCCGACTTCATCGTCGCGCTGGTCAACTCCGAGCCCATCACCAACCACGAAGTGCGCCAGCGTCTGCGGCGGATCGAGCAGCAGTTTGCCCAGCAAGGCCGGCCACTGCCGCCGCGTGACCAGTTGTTGCCCCAGGTGCTGGAGCAACTGGTCAACGAGCGCGCCCAGATCCAGCACGCCGTGGATACCGGTATCCGGGTCGATGAGGCTTCACTGCTGGATGCCGAGCGCAGTGTGGCCGCCCAGAACCAGCTCAGTGTCGAGGCACTGCGCCAGCGGCTGGCCGCCGAAGGCATTGACCGCAACCGCTTGCGCAACGACCTGCGCAACCAGATCCTGTTGCAGCGGGTGCGGGACCGCGAGGTGGAGTCCCGGGTGAAGATCACCGAGAGCGATATCGATGCCTACGTCAGCGAGCAGACGGGTGGCGCGGCCGCCAACCTGATGCTCGACCTGTCCCATGTGCTGGTCCTGGTGCCCGAGAATGCCTCCCCTGCCCAGGTGCAGGCGCTGCAGGCCAAGGCCCAGCAAGTGGCCGACCGCGCACGCGCCGGCGCCGACTTTGCCGGCCTCGCACGAGAGTTTTCCGACGCGCCCGAGCGCACCAACGGCGGCCGCTTCGGTGCCCGCCCGGCCGACCGTCTGCCCGACCTGTTTGTGCAGGCCACGCGCGCCCTGCCCACGGGTGGCATTGCCGGTCCCTTGCGCAGCCCGGCCGGTTTTCACGTGCTGCGGGTCAACGACAAGGGGCAGGCGGGATTGCCACCGGCCTCGGTGGTTCAGACCCGGGCGCGGCACATCCTTCTGCGCACTGGCCCGCAGCTGACCGAAGCCCAGGCGGTGGCCCGTCTGGAGCAGTACCGGTCGGACATCCAGGCCGGGCGCGCCAGCTTCGAGGAACTGGCCCGCCAGCACAGCCAGGATGGCTCGGCGAGTGCCGGCGGTGATCTGGGATGGTCGGCGCCTGGGCAGTTTGTGCCCGAGTTCGAGCAGGTGATGAACCGCCTGCGTCCGGGCGACGTTTCGCCACCGCTGGTGTCGCGATTCGGTGTCCACCTGATCCGGGTCGACCAGCGCCGCGACGTCGAGATCAGCCAGCGCGAGCAGCGCGAGCAGATCCGGGCCATGCTGCGTGAGCGCAAGGCCGAGGAGGCGCTGGAGCTCTGGGGTGAAGACATCCGGGGTCGGGCCTTTGTCGAGTACCGGGATGCCCCCCAGCCATGACCGAGACAGAGTCGCGGGTGTGATGAAGCACCTGCCCCGCAAGCGCTTTGGCCAGCACTTTCTCAGTGACAGCGCCATCATCGACGCCATCGTCCAGGCCATTGCACCGCAGCCCGGTGAGCCGATGGTGGAGATCGGCCCCGGTCTGGCCGCGCTGACGCAGCCGCTGGTCGAGCGCCTGGGTCATCTGACGGTGGTGGAACTCGACCGGGACCTTGCGGTCCGCCTGCGCACCCATCCGCAACTGGAGGTGGTCGAGTCCGACGTGCTGAAGGTGGACTTCACCGCGCTGGCCGAACGCCTTTGCGCAGGCGTCCAAGTGCGAGACATCGCCGCCGGGCCGTCCCAAGGCGATGTCAGCCCCCTTGGGGGGCAGCGACCCGCGCAGCGGCGGAGCGTGGGGGCCAGAATCCGTGTGGTGGGCAATCTGCCCTACAACATCTCCAGCCCGATTCTTTTTCATCTGCTGGACCATGTGGACGTGGTGCAGGACCAGCACTTCATGCTGCAGAAAGAGGTGATCGACCGCATGGTGGCCCAGCCGGCCACGGCCGATTACGGTCGGCTGTCGGTCATGCTGCAATGGCGTTACGCGATGGAGAACGTGCTGTTCGTGCCACCCGAATGCTTCGATCCGCCGCCCCGGGTCGACAGCGCGGTGGTGCGCATGGTGCCGCTGGCGCAGCCGCCCGCCATTGACTTCAGGACCTACAGCGATCTGGTGCAGACGTCGTTCAGCCAGCGCCGCAAGATCCTGCGCAACACCTTGGGCAAATGGCTGGAGGCTCGGGGTTTTTCCGGTGAGTTCGACCTGCAGCGTCGGGCCGAGGAGGTGCCGGTGGCCGAGTACGTGAGCTTGGCGCAAGCCGTTCAGCCATAGCCTGCATGCCGCCATGAAAAAAGCCGCTGCAGGTGCAGCGGCTTTTCATTTCGAGGAGGCTTTGGACCAGCTCAGGCGGCGGCCATCCAGTAGCCCGCATTGAACGGGCTGCTCATGCGCAGCGCCATCGGGCTCACGTCCAGAATCTTGTCGGTGGGCATGGGCTCTTCGCCTTCGGCCTCGGCGGGCTCTTCACCCTTGGGCGCGCGGGCCACCGAAAAGGAATAGAAGCAGCGGAACGGGATCTTGCGGTCGGACCAGTAGTCTGCGGCGTCGCGGAAGATGTCCAGCAGCTGTTCGCGGGCTTCCTTGTCGAACTTGGCGTGGGCCGGGATGTGCTCCAGCACGACGATGAAGCCCGTTTGCGGCCCGGACTTGTGGACCAGATCGGTCATGCAGTCGTAGAGCGCATCGAAGTTCTTGCCGAAATGCGGCGGCAGCGTGTACTGGGCAGCGATCAGTTCCAGCACGTCCTGCTTGCTCTGGGCCTTGGCCAGGTTGGCGTACAGGAAGTGGTGACCCAGCTGCTCGGCGGCAGCCTGCAGATCCTTCACGCCATAGGCGCGAATGGACTGGACGATGTTGGTGCGTACGTTACGAAGTGGCGTGTCCATCTCCGCGTTTCTTTCCACATGCAAGGTTGAAGATCCGGGGCTCTTGGCCGGGGCTCACTGCAGGATCCGTCTGAAGCTGCTGTAGTGGTCCTCGGTGTAATAACAGGCGTCAGGGTTTCGGGGTTGTTCGCCGCCACACACGATGCGCCGGGCACCACGGTGACGCAGATCCGGGGTCGGGACGGTATATTCCCGGTAATAGCCCCGTTTGGCGCGCGGCAGCAGTCGCTCCCGGTTGCCGAACACGGTGCCGTCCTTCTCGTACCGGAAGGGACCACCCTGGCGGATCTGTTCCATGACCTGCTGCCCCTGTCGAGGCAGTTGTGTCAGATGGATCTGGTCAGCGGCCGCAACCGGTTCGGACAAGCTTTGTGGTGACCGTGCATGCACCATGTTGGTGCCCAACCCTGTCGCCAGCACGATGGTCAAACCTGTCAGCCAGGTCTTTCCGCGCTTGATCCAACCTGCCCGGATCTGATGCAGATCCATGAAAAACCCTGCTCCTGATGTGATCAACCCGCCTCCATGACCCGCCGGCCACATGGCCGGCGACCGGGTGTCGGGGGCGGGTTAACCCTGTAAATCAAGGCCTGTAGTGTGCCTGAAGCGTTACAAAAAGGCAAGCCTTTGCTGAATAAACAGGCAGGTAAGCAAGGGTAAAAACGATCGACAAGTTAGTGCTTGCTTTTTCAGAAAGCCTTATCTCTGCGCATTGGCTTCGGCCACGGTCAGGGCGGTCATGTTGACAATCCGCCGGACGGTGGCACTGGCCGTGAGCACATGCACCGGTTTGGCCACGCCCAGCAGCATCGGCCCGATGGCGATGTTGCCGCCGGCGGCGGTCTTGAGCAGGTTGTAGGCGATGTTGGCGGCGTCGATGTTGGGGCAGACCAGCAGGTTGGCATCGCCTTCCAGGGTGGTGTTCGGCATCAGCGCCCGGCGGGCGTCGGCGTCCAGGGCCACGTCGCCGTGCATCTCGCCGTCCACCTCCAGCCACGGGGCCTGCTCGCGCAGCAGGGCCAGGGTCTGCCGCATCTTGACGGCACTGGGCTGGTCCGACGAGCCGAAATTGCTGTGTGACAGCAGGGCGGCCTTGGGCGTGATGCCAAAGCGCAGCATCTTGCGCGCGGCCATCACGGTGATCTCGGCCAGTTGCTCGGCGGTGGGTTCGTAGTTGACGTGGGTGTCGACCAGGAAAACCTGGCGACCGGGCAGCATGAGCGCGTTCATGGCGGCGTAGCAGTGGGCGCCCTCGCGCTTGCCGATGACCTGGTCGATGTAGTTCAGGTGCATGGGGTAGGTGCCCCAGGTGCCGCAGATCACGCCTTCCACGTCGCCCCGGCGCAGCAGCATGGTGCTGATGAGCGTCAGGCGGCGGCGCATCTCGATCTTGGCCAGCTGCTCGGTCACGCCGCGGCGCTCCATCAGCTGATGGTAGGTCTGCCAGAGTTCGCGGTAGCGGGCATCCTGCTCGACGTTGACCACGTCGTAGTCCTGCCCTTCCTTCAGACGCAGGCCGAACTTCTCGATGCGCTGAGCGATGATGGATGGCCGCCCGATGAGGGTGGGGCGGGCCAGGTTCTCGTCCACCACGATCTGGGCGGCGCGCAGCACCCGCTCTTCCTCGCCTTCGGCGTAGGCGATGCGCTTGGCCGCCGCGCGCTTGGCGGCGGCGTAGACCGGCTTCATCATCGTGCCCGAGGCGAACACGAAGCTCTGCAGGCGCTCGCGGTAGGCGTCCAGATCGGCCACCGGGCGCAGGGCCACACCGCTGTCGGCGGCGGCCTGTGCCACGGCCGGTGCGATCTTCATCATCAGCCGCGGGTCGAAGGGCTTGGGGATCAGGTACTCGGGACCGAAGGCCAGCTTTTCACCGGCATAGGCTGCCGCCACCACCTCGTTCTGCTCGGCCTGGGCCAGCTCGGCGATGGCATGCACCGCGGCGATCTCCATCTCGTCGGTGATGGTGGAGGCGCCGGCGTCCAGCGCGCCGCGGAAGATGTACGGGAAGCACAGGACGTTGTTGACCTGGTTCGGGTAGTCGGTGCGGCCGGTGGCCATGATGGCGTCGTCGCGCACGGCCTTGACCTGCTCGGGCAGGATTTCGGGCGTGGGGTTGGCCAGCGCGAAGATCAGCGGGTGGGCCGCCATCCTGGCCACCATGTCGGGCTTGAGCACGCCGCCGGCCGACAGGCCCAGGAACACGTCGGCACCGGCGATCGCTTCAGCCAGCGTGCGCTGCTCGGTCTTCTGCGCGAACACGGCCTTGTCCGGGTCCATCAGTTCGGTGCGGCCTTCGTAGACCAGCCCGGCCAGGTCGGTGACCCAGATGTTCTCGCGCGGCAGCCCCAGCTTGACCAGCAGCTGGATGCAGGCCAGCGCGGCGGCCCCGGCACCGGAGGTCACCAGCTTGACCTGCGTGATGTCCTTGCCCACCACCTTCAGGCCGTTGAGCAGGGCCGCGCCGACCACGATGGCCGTGCCGTGCTGGTCGTCGTGGAAGACCGGAATCTTCATGCGCTCGCGCAGCTTGCGCTCGACATAGAAGCAGTCGGGCGCCTTGATGTCTTCGAGGTTCACGCCGCCGAATGTCGGCTCCAGCGCGGCGATGATCTCGACCAGCCGGTCCGGGTCCTTCTCGTTGATCTCGATGTCGAAGACGTCGATGCCGGCGAACTTCTTGAACAGCACGCCCTTGCCTTCCATCACCGGCTTCGCGGCCAGCGGGCCGATGTCGCCCAGGCCCAGCACGGCGGTGCCGTTGGTGATGACCGCCACCAGGTTGCCGCGGCTGGTGTACTTGAAGGCGTTGACCGGATCGGCCACGATCTCCTCGCAGGGCGCGGCCACGCCCGGCGAATAGGCCAGCGCCAGGTCGCGCTGGTTGGTCAGCTGCTTGGTGGCGGCGATGGCCACTTTGCCAGGCACCGGTTTCTCGTGGTATTCGAGCGCTGCACGGCGCAACTCGGCGCGCTTGTCGGCTTGGGGATCGGTGCTCATGGCGTGTCTCCGGAAGAAATCTTGCAATGTGGAAACTGATTGCGCATTCTAAAGGTTGGGTGGTGGCAAGACATTGCGGAATTCCACAACCGCCAGTCAACACCATCATGACAAGGCTGGCAGGGATGACAAGGATCCGGGGTCATTCGGGCGCAAAAAAACCCGCCGATGGGCGGGTTCTGGTGCCGAACGGGGCCGGGAATCAGGCTGCCGCCACCAGCATGCCTTCGCGGGCAGTCTCGGGCAGGACCTGGCGGATGTGGGCGAGCGACTGGCTGGCATGGCACTCGGACCACAGCGCCCGGGCACTGCACTCGCACTTGCCGCACTGGGTGGCGACGCCATACTCCAGCTGGATGTCGTCAAAGGCCATGCCGTTGCGGGCGGCGCGGACGATGGTCTGGTCGTTGACCCGGTGACATACGCAAACGATCATGGCTGGGAGGATCAGAAATTGAAGATGCGAGAGAATGATAATTGCTCGCATTCAAAGTCACAAGCCCCTGCCGATCAGAGGGGAATGCCCGGCCACGAGCCGGGCGTCCCCACTCAGGAGGCGTCGCCCATCTGGCTTTGCAGGTAGTTCTGCACGCCGACCTTCTCGATCAGTTCCAGCTGGGTTTCCAGGAAGTCGATGTGCTCCTCGGTGTCGTCGAGGATCTTGAGCAGCAGGTCGCGCGAGACATAGTCGCGCACGGACTCGCAGTAAGCGATGCCGTCCTTGATGGTGGCCTGCGCGCCGCGCTCCAGGGCCAGGTCGCTCTGCAGCATCTCGGGCACGTTCTCGGCGATGTTGAGCTTGCCCAGGTCCTGTAGGTTGGGCAGGCCGTCCAGCATGAAGATCCGGTCCATCAGCCAATCGGCGTGCTTCATTTCGCCGATGGATTCCTCGTATTCCTTCTTGGCCAGCTTGTCCAGGCCCCAGTGCTTGAGCATGCGGTAATGGACGAAGTACTGGTTGATGGCCGTCAGTTCGTTCTTGAGCTGGGCCTGCAGATGGGCAATGGCTTGCTGGTCGCCTTTCATGGGTCGACTCCTTTCAGTGTGTGTTGTGGTCGATTGTGCTTTCAGGTGCAGCGTTTGTGAACCATGGATCCACGGGGCAGATTCATTCAAATGGCACCGCGCAGGGTTGCACCAGCGGTTGCAAACGGTGCACGTCCGCCGGCTGGCACAAGCCCGTGCCCACAGACACGAGGGCCGCCGTGCCACTGGCCACGCCCCAGGTGAAGGCTTCCTTGAGGGCCTTGCCTTGCTGCAGCGCCCACAGCATGCCGCCCACGAAGCTGTCGCCGGCCCCCACCGCACTGGACACCGTGACCGGCAAGGCCGGGGTGGTCCACGCTTCGTCCGCCGTCATCAGCGTGGCACCCAGATGGCCAAGGGTCAGTGCCACCACTTCGGCCTTCCCCTGTTGCACCAGAACCCTGGCCGCAGCGTGCCAGGCGGTTGCGTCCTCCAGCGGGCGTCCACACAGGTCGGACAGTTCGCGCAAATTCGGCTTGACCATGTAGACCCCGGCCTCCAGGGCGGCCTGCAGCGGGGCACCGGAGGTGTCCAGCACCAGGCGGCCGCCCCTGGCCCGCACCCGCCGGGCCAGTTGCGCGTAGAAGTCCACCGGCACACCCGGTGGCAGGCTGCCGCTGGCCACCACCCAGGCCGGGAACGGATCCAGCGTGTCGACCATTGACAAAGCGGCCAGCCACTCGGGCTCGGTCAGGGTGGGCCCCGGCATCACGAAGCGGAACTCGCTCCCGCTGCGGGTTTCGTGGACGGTAAAGCTCACGCGGGTCTCCTCACCGATGGCCAGAAAACGCACGTCCAGGCCCTCGGCGCGCATGCGCTGCTCCAGCCAGTGTCCGGTCGGTCCGCCCTGGGGGCACAGGCTCAGGCAGCGCCCGCCCAGCCGTGTGAGCACGCGGGCCACGTTGACCCCGCCCCCACCGGCGTCGTGCAGGGTCGGCCCGCAGCGCAGCTTGTGGGTCGGCACGACCTGCTCCGTGTCGGTGGCCAGGTCGACCGACGGGTTCATGGTCAGGCACAGGATCGGGTGGGCGGTGGCGGTGGTACTCATGCGGCGTTTGTACCGCAAACCCGGGCGCGCTCGCCGCCCTCGTCAGCGCAGGTGCTTGACCTTGCGTGCCAGAAAAGCGTCGCTGATCGTCAATCCCCGCGGCCCGGGCTGCACGGTGAAGTGCTCACCGGCCGACAGGGTGCCCGGCACCTCGACCGCCAGATAGAAACCGCAGGCCGCGTGCTGCACCATCAGGCGCGCCGCAGCGCCAAAACCCATGACCTCGGTGAACTTGAAGCACGGCTCCCGGGGTGCCGTTACCCGCAGGGTGCAGTGCGGAAACTGAAGGCGGTCGCCCACCCAGACCCCGGACTCGATCAAGCCTTCGATGCTCAGGTTCTCGCCCAGGAAGCCCCAGGGCAAGGCCTCGTCAAACAGGCTGACCCCGGCCGCGCGCCGCGCCTCGTGCCACATGGGGTAGTGCCCGGCAGGGTAGGCGTAGACGGTCTTGTGCAGGCCCCCATGAACGCTCAGGTCGGCCTGTTCATCGCCCGCCAGGCCCAGTGCGCCCACCCCGACAGTTCCATCGACCGCCCGCTTGCCGATGGCGGACAGCACCGTTCTGCCACCGGCGCGCAGCGGGCGGGCGCCACCGATATTGACACTGAGCACCCGCACGCAGGGTCGCCTCAGTCGCGCATCAGGGCTTCGATCTCGGCCGCGTCCACCGGTACGCCGCGCGTGATCAGCTCGCAGCCGGCAGGGGTGACCACAGCGTCGTCCTCGATGCGGATGCCGATGTTCCAGAAGTCCTTGGGCACGTCGGCGGCCGGGCTCACGTACAGGCCAGGCTCGATGGTCAGCACCATGCCGGGGCGCAGGATGCGGCTGGGCCGGTCCTTGATCAGCTCACCCGACAGCGGGTCCTTGCGTTCGCTGAGCTGGCCCACCTCGCTGGGTTCGACGTAGCTGCCGCAGTCGTGCACATCCAGCCCCAGCCAGTGACCAGTGCGGTGCATGTAGTGCCGGAAGTAGTGGCGCTTTTCGATCACGTCATCCAGGTGGCCTACGTCGTTGCGGTTGAGCAGGCCCAGGTCCAGCATGCCCTGCGCCAGCACGCGCACGGTGGCATCGTGCGGATCGATGAACCGGTTGCCCGGTCGCGTGGCCTCGACGGCAGCCGCCTGGCTCGCCAGCACCAGGTCGTACAGATCCCGTTGGGGACCGGTGAATTTTCCGTTGGCAGGGAACGTCCTGGTGATGTCGCTCGCGTAGCCATCCAGCTCGCAGCCGGCGTCGATCAGCACCAGCTCGCCGTCGCGCACAGGGGCGTTGTCGGCGCGGTAGTGCAGCACGCAGGCATTGGCACCGGCGGCCACGATGGAGCCATAGGCCGGGTATTGCGAGCCGTGCTGGCGGAACTCGTGCAGCAGCTCGGCGTCCAGGTGGTACTCGCGCACGTCTTCCCCTGCGCGGATCATGCGCGCGCAGCGCTGCATCGCGCGGATGTGGGCCTGGGCACTGATCTGCGCCGCCCGCTTCATCACGTCGATCTCGTGTGCGTCCTTGACCAGGCGCATCTCGTCCAGGATGCCGCACAGGTCACGCTGAGCGTCCGGGCACAGCGCGCCATAGCGCACCCGCGCCCGCACCTTCTGCAGCCACCCGTCGATGCGGCCCTCCAGCCCGGCATGGATCGCAAACGGGTACCAGACCGTGCTTCGGTTTTCCAGCAGGCGGGGCAGCCGGGCCTCCAGCTCGTCCACCGAAAAAGCCTCATCGACCCCCAGCGCCGCCGGAGCGGCCTGGGGACCCAGGCGGATGCCGTCCCAGATCTCCCGCTCCAGATCCTTGGGCTGGCAGAACAGGGTGGTGTGCCCCTCGGCGGTGATCACCAGCCAGGCCCGCGGTTCGGTAAAGCCGGTCAGGTAGTAGAAGTAGCTGTCAAAGCGGAACAGGTACTCGCTGTCGCGGTTGCGCGTGCGCTCTGGGGCGGTGGGAACGATGGCGATGCCACCGGCGCCGAGCTGGGCGGCCACGCGGGCGCGCCGCTGCTGATGAAGTGTTTGGGACATGGAAATAGCTTATCGCAAGCGCACTGGTCGCGCAGACCCTACCGCTGGTAAGCCCGATGGATGAAACTCATTCAAATATTGGCATGCTCAATATTTAGAGCAAACTTTGCAGGAATGAACATGTCTGTTGGGAAATGGTGGGGCGCCACTCTGCGGCGCAGGGCGGTGGCGGGCTTCCTTGGTCTGGCGGGTTTGTGGCCGGTGGTGGCCAGCGCCGAGCTGGTGTTTGCGGTCAGCGAGGGCACGTCCGGCGGTGGCGCCTCCATCACGGACGCCCAGATGGCCACCAAGTACAAGCCCCTGGTCGATGTGATGGAAAAGATGCTCAAGGACACGGTCAGGGTGCGCTACGTGCGCGATTTCGCCGCGCTGGAAGCCGGCATGCGCAACGCCAGCTTCGATCTGGTGATCGCCAGGCCCAGTGACTACCCGGCCCGGGGCGTGCGCGACTACGGCTATTCGGCGGTCACCACCACCCGGCCCGACGGGCACTGCCTGATCGTGGTCCGCAAGGATGCACCCTTCAAATCCCTGGACGAGCTCGCGGGCAAGAGCCTGATCCTGCCCGAGGAATCGGCCTACATGACCAAGTTCTGCCTGGCCGAGCTGCGCGACAGGGGGATGCGCCTGGGCAGGGTCCACTATGTGCGTGAACAGGCCGCGATTCCGTTTGCGCTGGCCAATCACCTGGCCGTGGTCGGGGGCGTGGCCTCGTACTCGGGCGTGGCCAGGCGCCTGGATGCCGAGGGCCTGCGCGTCCTGGTCGAAAGCCGGCCGCAGCCCTTCCTGCCGCTGATCGCCGGGCGGCGGGTCAGCGCTGAGCAGGTGCAGGCCTTGCGGCGCGCGCTGACGGAGCTGATCCAGACCGAGCAGGGAGCCGCAGCCCTGGGGGCGATTGGGCTCAAGGCGTTCGACACCGACCCTCAGCAGCGTCTGCTGGCTCTGCTGGCATGGCTGGAAGGCAAGTCGGCGTCCAACTGACCGCCGCCACGGTCAAATCGCGTTGAGTTGCGCCAGCCGCTCTGGCGTGCCCACATCGGTCCATGCGCCGTGGTAGATCTCGGCGCTCACCAGGCCTGCGTCCATGGCGCGGCGCAGCACCGGCGCCAGCGGCGCCGCCGTGCCTTGCGGATTGCCAGGCAGGATGTCGCACCAGGGTGCCTCGAACAAGGCCCGCCGATACAGGCCGATGGTGCTGAAGGTCCAGCGGGGTGCCTCATCGGTGTTGAGGGCCAGGCCCTCGCCAGACAGACCGAAATCGCCTCGCGGGTTGTGCTCGGGGTTGGGCACCAGCCACAGGTGGGCCAGCCGCGTGCCCGCCGCAAAACGCCGCACCGCCTCTTCGGTGAAATCGAACCCGGGCACGAACACGTCGCCAGCGGTCACCCAGAAGATGTCCCCCAGCAGGGGCAGGGCGCGCACGATGCCACCCGCTGTCTCCAGGGCATAGCCGAAGTCCTGTCCTTCGTGTGAGTACACCAGGTCCGTGTCCGGATGATGGGCCGCCCAAGGCGCCATCGTCGATGGAATCTGGTCACCCAGCCAGGCCGTGTTGATCACGAAGCGGCGCAGGCCCGCCGCGTGCAGGGCATCCATCGGCCACTGCATGAGCGGCTTGCCCTGCACGGACAACAGGGGCTTGGGTGTGTGATCCGTCAGGGGACGCATGCGCATGCCCCGTCCGGCCGCCAGAACCATGGCCACCAGATCGCCTGCCAAGCCGCTTGTGTTGTTCATGCCAAACCCCCTCTCCTTCTGCCCCGGATTATTCCCCAGCTGGCCCTCCTCAGCCCTGGTTCGGCCCCGCCCGATAAAATCAGGGGTTTTGGCGCCCAGGCGCCCCACCCCTCGTCTCCAAATCGCCCGCCCATGTCCGACGCCACCACCCCCGTTTCTGTTCCGGCCCCCGTCGCCGTCACGCCCCAGGTCATGGCCAATGCCATCCGAGCCCTGGCCATGGATGCGGTGCAGGCCGCCAACTCCGGGCACCCCGGCGCGCCCATGGGCATGGCCGACATGGCGGTGGCCCTGTGGGGTCGTCACCTGCGCCACAACCCGGCCAACCCGTCCTGGGCCGACCGTGACCGCTTCGTGCTCTCCAATGGCCACGCGTCGATGCTGATCTACGCGTTGCTGCACCTGAGCGGCTACAAACTGCCGATCGAGGAACTCAAGGCCTTCCGCCAGCTCGGCAGCAAGACCGCCGGTCACCCCGAGGTCGGTCACACCCCGGGTGTCGAGACCACCACCGGCCCCCTGGGCCAGGGCATCACCAACGCGGTGGGCATGGCGCTGGCCGAGAAGCTGCTGGCCGCCGAGTTCAACCGCGACGGTCACGCCATCGTCGACCACCGCACCTACGTGTTCCTGGGCGACGGCTGCCTGATGGAAGGCATCAGCCACGAGGCCGTGGCCCTGGCCGGCGCCTGGAAGCTCAACAAGCTGATCGCGCTGTACGACGACAACGGCATCTCCATCGACGGCCAGGTCGCGCCGTGGTTCATCGACGACACGCCCAAGCGCTTCGAGGCCTGCGGATGGAACGTGATTCGCGCCGTCGACGGCCACGACGCCGACGCCGTGGACCGTGCCATTGCCGATGCGAAGAACAGCGCCGACAAGCCCACGCTGATCGTCTGCAAGACGGCCATTGGCAAGGGAAGCCCGAACCGCGCCAACACCGCCAAGGCCCATGGCGAGCCGCTGGGCAAGGACGAGATCGCCCTCACCCGCGAAGCCCTGGGCTGGAGCCACGAGCCTTTCAAGATTCCCAAGGACGTCTACGCCGCCTGGGACGCCAAGGCCGCCGGCAAGGCCCTGGAAGCGGCCTGGAACGACAAGTTCAAGGCCTACAAGGCCGCCTTCCCCGAGCTGGCCAAAGAGTTCCTGCGCCGCATGAAGGGCGAGCTGCCCAAGGCCTTCCATCAGGTGGCCGTCAACGCCGCCGTCGAAGCCCACACCAAGGCCGAGACCGTGGCCAGCCGCAAGGCCAGCCAGATCGCGCTGGAGCACTTCACCGCCGCCCTGCCCGAGCTGCTGGGCGGCTCGGCCGACCTGACCGGCTCCAACCTGACCAACACCAAGTCGACCCCCAACCTGCGCTTTGACCTGGCCGGTGACGTCGTCAAGAACGAGGCCGGTGTGGGTGGCCGCCACATCAACTACGGCGTGCGCGAGTTCGGCATGGCCGCCATCATGAACGGCGTCGCCCTGCACGGCGGCTACATCCCCTACGGCGGCACCTTCCTGACTTTCAGCGACTACAGCCGCAACGCCATCCGCATGGCCGCGCTGATGAAGCAGCGCGTGGTGCACGTGTTCACCCACGACTCCATCGGCCTGGGCGAAGACGGCCCGACCCACCAGTCGATCGAGCATGTGGCCAGTCTGCGCCTGATCCCCAACCTGGACGTCTGGCGCCCGGCAGACACCGCCGAGACCGCGGTGGCCTGGGCCGTGGCCTTGCAAAACGCCACCCGCCCGACGGCCCTGTGCCTGTCGCGCCAGAACCTGCCCTACGCACCCAAGAGCGACCTGTCCGACATCAGCAAGGGCGCCTATGTGCTGTCCGAGCCGTCCGATCTGGGCCTGAAGAAGAAGGCGCAGGCGGTGATCATCGCCACCGGCTCCGAGGTGCAGCTGGCGCTCAAGGCCCAGGAAGCCCTCGCCAGGGAGCACAAGATCGCGGTGCGCGTGGTCTCCATGCCCAGCACCACCACCTTCGACCGCCAGGACGCTGCCTACAAGGCCGCCGTGCTGCCGGCTGGTCTGCCGCGTGTGGCGGTGGAAATGGGCTCGACCGACGGCTGGTGGAAGTACGGTGTCGCCGCCGTGGTCGGTATCGACACGTACGGCGAATCGGCGCCCGCCCCGGTCCTGTTCGAGCACTTCGGTTTCACGCCGGCCAATGTGGTGGACACCGTCCGCACCGTGCTGGCCAAGTAAGGTTTCCCTTTCATTCTTTTTCATCCATCCACAGGAGCTGAGGACATGGCTATCAAAGTCGGTATCAACGGTTTCGGCCGCATCGGTCGCAACGTGCTGCGCAGCGCGATCCAGAACTTCCCGGACATCGAGATCGTTGCCATCAACGACCTGCTCGAACCCGACTACCTGGCCTACATGCTCCAGTACGACAGCGTGCATGGCCGCTTCAAGGGCACCGTCAAGGTCGAGGGCAGCAACATCGTCGTCAACGGAAAGACCATCCGCCTGACACAGGAGCGCGACCCCGCCAACCTGAAGTGGAACGAAGTCGGCGCCGACGTCGTCATCGAGTCCACCGGCCTGTTCCTGGACAAGACCACCGCCCAGAAGCACCTGGACGCCGGTGCCAAGAAGGTCATCCTGTCGGCCCCCTCCAAGGACGACACCCCGATGTTCGTCTACGGCGTCAACGACAAGACCTACGCCGGCCAGGCCATCATCTCCAACGCTAGCTGCACCACCAACTGCCTGGCACCTGTGGCCAAGGTCCTGAACGACAAGTGGGGCATCAAGCGCGGCCTGATGACCACCGTGCACGCTGCCACCGCCACGCAGAAGACCGTGGACGGCCCTTCCAACAAGGACTGGCGCGGTGGCCGCGGCATCCTGGAAAACATCATCCCGTCTTCCACTGGCGCCGCCAAGGCCGTGGGCGTGGTGATCCCCGAGCTCAACAAGAAGCTGACCGGCATGTCCTTCCGCGTGCCGACCTCCGACGTGTCGGTGGTTGACCTGACGGTGGAACTGAACAGCGAAGCCACCTACGACGAGATCTGCGCCGAAATGAAGGCCCAGAGTGAAGGCGCACTCAAGGGCGTGCTGGGCTACACCACCGACAAGGTCGTGGCCACCGACTTCCGCGGCGAGACCTGCACCAGCGTGTTCGACGCCGACGCCGGCATCGCCCTGGACAAGACCTTCGTCAAGGTCGTGGCCTGGTACGACAACGAGTGGGGCTACTCCAACAAGTGCCTGGAGATGGTCCGCGTCGTGGCCAAGTGATGTCCGTCGGACGTTGCTGAAAGAGGGCGCCTTCGGGCGCCTTTTTCATGGCTGGCAGGTCTTGCGGGGGCGTTATTCGCAGGGTGAGAGCCGCTTGCCGGCCAGCACCTCACCCAGCGCCTCGACGGCTGCCCGCTGCTCGTCGGTGACGGCGGGCAGGCGCAGGGCGAACACGGTCGCCTCGGGCCGTTCCTGCACCACGCGGGCGGTGCGCACGCCCTTGCGGGTGACGATGGCCAGACCCTGCTGGGCGGCCGCTTCGGTCGAGAAGGTGCCCAGGGCCAAGGCCGGGCCCAGCGCCCCACCTCGGATCTCACGGAACTCGACGTTCATTTCCCTCAGCTCGGTCTTCTTGCGTGCCATCAGCTCGTCGTTGAGCTTGCCCATGTAGACAATCCAGCGACCGCTGGTCTGCGCCTCATCCAGCTGCCACAGGCCCGCCAGGGCAGGCTGACCTTGAAGCGCCTGGCGCAAAGCGTCGGCTTGTGCCGGCGTGTAGCCGCCGACGCGCCAGCAGGCGGTGGCGGGGGGCGCAGCGACCGGGGCAGCGGTCTGCGGTGCGGGCGTTTCCACGGGGGCGGCGGCCTGGACCGTCGGCGGCGTGCGGGAAGCGGTGTCGGTTCTGGGGGCGTTGAGCAGCCGGATGGCCTCCGGCTGGACCTGTTCCTGCAGGCGGTGCGACTCGCTCTGGACCTGGGTGGACAAGCCCAGCGGAGCCAGCATTCCCTGGGTCCAGGCAAAGTATCCGGCGTTGGCCAGCACCAGCAGGATAACGACCAACCTCAGCATGGACGCACACTCACTTCCGCGCTGGTGACTTCCCGATAGCCAGACGCGGTTTGCACCTGCAAGGCGCCCTGCCGGCTCACGCCGCTGGCCACGCCCTGCGTGCCGTCGCTGAGCACCACGGAAAGGCCTTGCAAGGCGTCGCGGACCGCGAACCGGTCCTGGAACGCCTCGAAGCCGCGCGCCTCGAACAGCTGAAGGTCCCGTACCAGGGGGGCTGCCACCCGTTCGAACAGTTCTCCCACCGTGATGCCCATGATCAGCTCGGCCACGCCGGCGGGCGGCATGGGCGCCAGGGTGCCGGCGGGCGCTGACCCCGATGCCAGGGCCACAGCGTCCGGGCGGTTGACGTTCAGACCGACGCCCACCACCAGCATGCGCGGGGCATCCGGGGTGCCATTGCTGGCGGTCTCGACCAGGATGCCGCCAAGCTTGCGCTGTTGCCACCACAGGTCGTTGGGCCACTTCAGGCGCACCTGCGGGTCGATGCTTTCGGCCAGGCTCACGCCCACGGCCAGTGACAGGCCGGACCAGTCCGCTGGCGACAGCGGCAGTGCCAGCGAAAACGTCAGCGACTGGCCAGGCCGGCTGTGCCAGCCCTTGCCCACGCGGCCACGCCCCGCCGTCTGGTCCTCGGCCACCAGCAGCACCGGCTCATGCCGGCCCTGGCGCGCGCGCCGCATCAGTTCGCTGTTGGTCGAGTCGATGCTGGGGACCACCTCAACGGTGAAATCAGGCAACTGCGGAACTACCGCCTGCCAGATGCTCTCGACGTGGGCGAGCAGGTCGGTCATCGCTTCTTGGGGGCCAGCAGGGTACCGCGGCAGTTCTTCGAACCGCACCAGCAGGGGAACTGCTTCTTCAGGCGGGCGGTGTAGGGTTCGTCGATCACGAGCCCGTAGTCGTAGAACAGCTCATCGCCCGCGGGGATGTTGCGCAGCGCGCGAATGAACACGCGGCCGTCCTCGACCTCGGCCTCACAGTTGGGATCGCAGCTGTGGTTGATCCAGCGCGAGGAATTGCCCCCGAACTTGGCATCGATGACATGGTCCTCATCGATGTGGAAGTAGAAGGTGTGGTTCGGGTCCTTCGGGTCGTGCGGGTGACGCCGCAGTGCCTCGTCCCAGGTGATGACCTCGCCCACGTACTCGATGATCGTTTCGCCCTCGGCCAGATCGACCAGCGCGTAGACTCCCCGGCCGTGCACGCCCGAGCGGCGGGTCTGGATGCGTCGGGTCGCCGATGCCGGGCGGGAGCGGGGGGGGACACCTGCGGTTTTCGACACGGGCAGAATTTTTGGTAAGGTTGTTTCATGCAGGTGCGCGCGTGCGTGCGCCTACCCACGTGCGCGTGTACACGCGCGTGAAGCCCAGATTGTAGAGATGAACAAAACCCTGGTCATTGCCGAGAAGCCTTCCGTGGCGCAAGACATCGTGCGCGCCCTCACCCCGGTGGCGGGCAAGTTCGAGAAGCACGACGACTATTTCGAGAACGAGCAGTACGTGGTCACCTCTGCCGTGGGCCATCTGGTCGAGATCGCCGCCCCCGAACAGTTCGACGTCAAGCGCGGGAAGTGGAGCTTCGCCCACCTCCCGGTGCTGCCGCCCTTCTTCGAGCTCAAGCCCATCGACAAGACCAAGTCGCGCCTCTCGGCCGTGGTCAAGCTGGCCAAGCGCAAGGATGTGGGCCGCCTGATCAACGCCTGCGACGCGGGCCGCGAAGGGGAACTGATCTTCCGTCTCATCGAGCAGTACGCCGGTGGCCAGAAGAACGGCCAGTACCAGGGCCTGGGCAAGCCGGTGCAGCGCCTGTGGCTGCAGTCCATGACGCCGCAGGCCATCCGCGATGGCTTTGCGCAGCTGCGCAGCGACGAGCAGATGCGCGGCCTCGCCGACGCCGCGCGCAGCCGCTCCGAGGCCGACTGGCTGGTGGGCATCAACGGCACGCGGGCGATGACGGCCTTCAATTCGCGCGACGGCGGCTTTTTCCTGACCACCGTGGGCCGGGTGCAGACGCCCACGCTGTCCATCGTGGTCGAGCGGGAGGAGCAGATCCGCGCCCACCGCAGCCGCGACTACTGGGAGATTCATGCGTCCTTCCTGGCCGAGGCAGGCGAGTACCCGGGCAAGTGGTTCGATCCGGCTTTCAAGAAGCCCACGGGCGACGATGCCGATGGCGACCTGCGCGCCGACCGCCTCTGGGATCACCGTGAGGCCCTGTCCATCGTGGAGGCGGTGCGCGGCAAGGCCGCCAGCGTCACCGAAGAGAGCAAGCCCACCACCCAAGCCTGTGGCCTGCTGTACGACCTGACCAGCCTGCAGCGCGAGGCCAACGGCCGCTTCGGCTTCTCGGCCAAGACCACGCTTCAGCTGGCCCAGAGCCTGTACGAGCGTCACAAGGCCCTGACCTACCCACGGACGGATTCGCGCCACCTGCCCGAGGATTACCTGGGCACGGTCAAGCAGACCTTCGAAATGCTGGCCGATGTCCAGTCCCATGGCATGAAGCACCTGGCGCCGCACGCACTGACGGCGCTCAACGGCAACTACATCCGGCCATCCAAGCGCATCTTCGACAACAGCAAGGTCTCGGACCACTTTGCCATCATCCCCACGCTGCAGGCGCCCAGCGGCCTGTCCGAGGCCGAGCAGAAGCTGTATGACCTGGTGGTGCGCCGCTTCCTGGCGGTGTTCTTCCCCAGTGCCGAGTTCATGGTGACGACGCGCATCAGCAAGGTGCTCAACCACCACTTCAAGACCGAAGGCAAGGTGCTGGTCAAACCGGGCTGGATGGCCGTTTACGGCAAGGAGGCGGCCGAGGACGTCGAGGGTGCCAAGGACGGCGACAAGGGCCAGAACCTGGTACCGGTGCGCGAGGGCGAGACGGTGCGCACCGAGTCGGTCGAGGCCAAGGGCCTGAAGACCAAGCCGCCGGCACGCTACTCGGAAGCCACGCTGCTCGGCGCGATGGAAGGGGCGGGCAAGTTCATCGAGGACGACGAGCTGCGTGAGGCCATGCAGGAAAAGGGTCTGGGCACCCCGGCCACGCGCGCGGCCATCATCGAAGGGCTGCTGGCCGAAAAGTACATGCTGCGCGAAGGCCGCGAACTGATCCCCACCGCCAAGGCGTTCCAGCTCATGACCCTGTTGCGCGGCCTGGAGGTCGAGGAACTCTCGCGCCCAGAGCTGACCGGTGAGTGGGAATACAAGCTGGCCCAGATGGAGCACGGCAAGCTCAGCCGCGCCGCCTTCATGGCCGAGATCGCGGCCATGACCGAGCGTTTGGTGAAGAAGGCCAAGGAGTACGACCGCGACACCGTGCCGGGCAACTACGCCACGCTGGCATCGCCCTGCCCCAACTGTGGTGGCGTGGTCAAGGAGAACTACCGTCGCTACGCCTGCACCGGCGCCGACGGCCACAGCGAGGGCTGCGGCTTCTCGTTCACCAAGTCACCGGCCGGCCGCACCTTCGAAGTGGCCGAGGCGGAAGCCTTCGTGCGCGACCGCCACATCGGGCCGCTGGACGGCTTCCGCTCCAAGGCGGGCTGGCCTTTCGTGGCCGAGATGACGCTCAAGTACAGCGACGAGGACCGAAACTGGAAGCTGGAGTTCGACTTCGGTGATGACAGGAACGCCGAGGAGACCGGCGAACTGGTCGATTTCGCAGGTCAGGACAGCCTGGGGGCCTGCCCGGTCTGTGGCGCACCGGTCTACGAGCATGGCAGCAACTATGTCTGCAGCAAGGCGGTGCCCACGGCTGCACAGCCCACACCCGGCTGCAGCTTCAAGAGCGGCAAGATCATCCTGCAGCAGCCGGTGGCGCGCGAACAGATGAGCAAGCTGCTGGAAACCGGCAAGACCGATCTGCTCGACAAGTTCGTCTCCATGCGCACGCGCCGCAACTTCAAGGCCTTCCTGGCCTGGGACAAGGAGGCGGGCAAGGTGAACTTCGAGTTCGAGCCGCGCGAGAGCAAGTACCCGCCGCGCAAGACTGCTGGCGCCACCGCCAAGGCCGCTCCCGCGAAGAAGACAGCAGCCGCCAGAAAAGCGCCTGCGGCCAAGAAAGCCGCTGTCCCGAAGGCTCCGCGCAAGACCACGGCCGCCAGTGGCAAGCAGCCCAGTGCCGCGCTGGCCGCGGTCATCGGCAGCGATGCCGTCTCCCGACCCGAAGCGACAAAAAAGCTCTGGGATTACATCAAGGCCAATGGTCTGCAGGACGCCGGTGACAAGCGCAAAATCAATGCCGATGCCAAACTGGCGCCCGTGTTCGGCAAACCGCAGGTGACGATGTTCGAAATCGCGGGTGTGCTGGGCAAGCATTTGAACTGACCCCCGAAACCAGGAGACACCCCGTGAGCCTCAAACTCTTCTACGCCCCCGGCGCCTGTTCTTTCGTGCCGCACGCCATGCTGGAGCTGGCCGGCGCCCCGTTCGAGCCGATGATGGTCAAGCTGCACAAGGGCGAGCAGCGCAGCGCCGAGTACCTGGCGCTCAACCCGCGCGGCCAGGTGCCGGTGCTGGTGGACGACGGCGAAGTCATCACCCAGATCGTCGCCATCCTGCTGCACCTGGACGCGAAGTTCCCCCAGGCCGGCATCCTGCCCGCGTCGGGCCTGGCTCGCACCCGCGCGCTGTCGACGCTGGTCTGGATGAACAACACGGTGCACCCCACCTTCACCCACGTGTTCATGCCGCAGAAGTTCACCGACGACGAAGCGGCGCAGAAGGCCATCCGCGCCCATGCGGTGCAGACCTACCGCGGTCTGCTCGGCGAGATCGAGGCGATGGCGGTCAAGGCCTCGCCCTGGCTGGCGGGCGACCAGCCTTCGGCGCTGGACGCCTATGCGCTGACCCTGCTGCGATGGGGCGGCTACGCCGGCATCGACCCAACCACGCTGCCGGCCACCTGGGCGCTGTCGCAACGCTTTGCGGCGCTGCCGGCCGTGGCCCGCGTGATCGAACGGGAGCGCCTGCAGCTCAACGTCTACCAGCCGCCAACCGCCGCCTGATCCGGTGAGGTCGCCACCGCGGACCGCGCACGCCGGCGGTCCGTGATGCCGGCTCAGAGAATCTCTTCTGCCACCGGCTTGGGTGAGAAGCGGATCGAGGCCCGCAGGCCGCGCTGCGGAGCCTCGGAATGGGCGTCTTCCATGTGGATGGACGCCCCGTGCTGCTGGGCGATTTCCTGCACGATGGCCAGGCCCAGACCTGATCCATCCACGTTCGTCCCCAGCGCCCGGTAGAAGGGCTGCAGCACCAGCTCGCGTTCGCTCTCCGGAATGCCCGGGCCGTTGTCCTCGACCTGCAGAATCTGGACGCCGCTGAAGGGGTCGGCCAGGACCCGCACCGTGACCACGCCACCGCGTCCGGAGTAATTGATGGCGTTGTCCACCAGGTTGCGGGTCATTTCCTTGAGCAGCGTCGGGTTGCCATCCATCAGGCAGGCCTGGGGGACTTCGTCAGGGCCTTCGTAGCCCAGATCCACGCCGTGTTCCAGGGCGCGGGGTACGGAGTCCTGAACCACCTCCGTCACCAGCTGTGCCAGATCGATCTGCGCCGTCGGCAGCGTGCGCCCCGTGGTTTCGGCCCGCGCCAGTGCCAGCAGCTGGTTGACCGTGTGGGTGGCGCGGGTGCTTGAACGGGCGATCTGCTGCAGGGACTTGCGCACGTCCTCCGGGTTGCCCTCGCGCTGGGCAATCTCCGCCTGCATGCGCAGGCCCGCCAGGGGCGTCTTGAGCTGGTGCGCCGCGTCGGCCAGAAAGCGCTTCTGGGTGGACAGCGACAGCTTCAGGCGCGTGAGCAGGTCATTGATCGAGGACACCAGCGGCGCCACCTCCTGCGGCACGAAGGTCTCCTCGATCGGGCTGAGGTCGTCGGGCTTGCGCGCCCGGATGCGCTGCTCCAGCACGTTCAGCGGCCGGATGCCGCGCACCAGCGCCATCCAGACCAGCAGCACCGCCAGCGGCAGGATGACGAACTGGGGCACCATCACGCCCTTGATGATCTCTGTCGCCAGGGTGGATCGCTTGCCCTTGGTCTCGGCCACCTGCATCAGCACCAGACGCTGCGGGTCCTTGTTGCGCGAGAGCCAGGCGTAGGCCACGCGAACCTCATCACCACGGACCACGTCATCGCGCAGCTTGACCCGCCCGGGCGCCGGCGACACGCTCTCCTTGGGCAGCGGGAAATCAGGTTCGCCGCTGATGACCTCGCCCCGGGCGTCCACGACCTGGTAGTACACCAGGTCGCTGTCGTCGGCGCGCAGCAGGTCACGGGCCTGGGGTGTCAGGTCGAAGCTGACCTTGTCGTTGCGGGCCACCACGAACTGGGTCAGGGCCTGCAGGTTGAACTCCAGTGCCCGGTCAAACGGTTTGCTGGCAATGCCCTGCGCCACGAACCAGGTCAGCGCCAGGGACAGGGGCCACAGCAGCAGCAGCGGCGTGAGCATCCAGTCCAGGATCTCGCCGAACAGGCTGCGTTGCTCGCGCTGGAACAGGCCAAAGGACATCGGCCCCAGCCGCTCGTCCGTGGGGACGCGCGATTCGCCGGTGGGAGCGCTGTCAGCCGGGGATCTTTTCAAGGCAGTAACCCAGCCCGCGCACGGTGGCGATGCGGATCGGCCCCTTCTCGATCTTCTTGCGCAGGCGGTGGATGTAGACCTCGATGGCGTTGTTGCTCACCTCTTCGCCCCACTCGCACAGGCGTTCCACCAGCTGGTCCTTGCTGACCAGTCGGCCGGCCCGCTGCAGCAGTACCTCCAGCAGTCCCAGTTCGCGAGCCGACAGTTCCACCATCTTGCCGTCGATCGTGGCCACCCGGCCAGCCTGGTCGTAGATCAGCGGACCATGCTTGATGGTGGACGTGGTGCCTCCCATGCCGCGGCGGGTGAGCGCCCGGACACGGGCTTCCAGTTCCTGCAGGCTGAAGGGCTTGGCCATGTAGTCGTCGGCGCCGTAGTCCAGTCCCTTGACCCGTTCTTCCACGCTGTCGGCGGCCGTCAGGATCAGCACCGGCATCGACGACCCGCGCGAGCGCAGGCGCTTGAGCACCTCCAGCCCGTGCATCCGGGGCAAGCCCAGATCCAGGATCAGCAGGTCGAACTCGTTGTTGGTCATCAGGGCCGCGTCGGCCTCGGTGCCGGACGCCACGTGGTCCACGGCGGCACCGGCCGCGCGCAGGCTGCGCAGCAACCCGTCGGCCAGCACCTGGTCGTCTTCGGCAATCAGGATGCGCATGCAAGTCTCCTCTGGGCAATGCGGGCACGCCCGTTATGACGCCCATTTTAGGCCGCGCGCCCGGTCGCGGCGCAGGGCTTACCCGGTGACGCGGCGCATCAGCTGCCATAGGCCTCCAGCCCGAGCGCCACCACGGTCGCGACGTCATCGCCCACCTGGGCGCGGAATTCGCGTTCCGCCCGGGCCACGGCCTGTCGGAAAGCCTCCAGCCACAGCAGGCCATCGGCGGTGAATACCACCTGCCGTGCACGCCCGTCCAGCGGATCGGGCTCGCGCCGCACCAGGCCCCAGGCTTCGCATTGGTTGACCAGATCGCCCATGGCCTGCTTGCTCATGCCGGCGCTTTTCGCCAGTTCCGTCAACCGTGACCCTTTGAGTGACAGGTGACGTGTGATGTGGATGTGGGCCGCCCCGATCTGGTCGCGCGCCGCCAGGTTCGACAGCGCCAGCGGCACTTGGGCATCGTGCGCCATCAGGTGCAGCACGCGCTCGTCGAAGCGGCGCAGCGCCTCGCCCATCAGGCGGCCCAGGTGGGTGCTGCGCCAACGGTCGTCCAGTGGAAGTTCGGCGGGGTCCATTTGGTCAGGAAAACTGACCATATTTTAGCTTGATTGGCATCTATTGCCAGATAAACTCCTGTTCAAGCATCCAGCCTGTACACAAAAACACTGGATGAAGCGAACACACACTTTCACCCACAGGAGCACCGAATGGACACCGCCGTCAAGAACCCCGCCATCGCCAGCGAAAAAGCCAAGGCCCTGCAGGCGGCCCTGGCCCAGATCGAAAAGCAGTTCGGCAAGGGCACCATCATGCGCCTGGGCGAGGGTGAGGCCATCGAGGACATCCAGGTGGTGTCCACCGGCTCGCTGGGCCTGGACATTGCCTTGGGCGTCGGCGGCCTGCCGCGCGGCCGTGTCATCGAAATCTACGGCCCGGAATCGTCCGGCAAGACCACGCTGACCCTGCAGGTGATTGCCGAGATGCAGAAGCTGGGCGGCACCTGCGCCTTTGTCGACGCCGAACACGCGCTGGACATCCAGTACGCCCAGAAGCTGGGGGTGCACGTGCCCGACCTGCTGATCAGCCAGCCCGACACCGGTGAACAGGCCTTGGAAATCGTCGATTCCCTGGTGCGCTCCGGAGCTGTCGATCTGGTCATCGTCGACTCGGTGGCCGCGCTGACCCCCAAGGCCGAAATCGAGGGCGAGATGGGTGACTCCCTGCCCGGCCTGCAGGCCCGCCTGATGAGCCAGGCCCTGCGCAAGCTCACCGCCACCATCAAGAAGACCAACTGCACCGTCATCTTCATCAACCAGATCCGCATGAAGATCGGTGTGATGTTCGGCAGTCCGGAAACCACCACCGGCGGCAATGCGCTCAAGTTCTATGCGTCGGTGCGCCTGGATATCCGCCGCACCGGCACCATCAAGAAGGGCGAAGACGCGATCGGCAACGAAACCAAGGTCAAGGTGGTCAAGAACAAGGTTTCGCCGCCGTTCAAGACGGCCGAGTTCGACATCCTGTTCGGCGAAGGCATCAGCCGCGAGGGCGAAATCCTCGACCTGGGTGTGCTGCACAAAGTGATCGAGAAGTCCGGTGCCTGGTACGCGTACAGCGGCGAGAAGATCGGCCAGGGCCGCGACAACGCCCGCGAATTCCTCAAGGAGAACCCGGATCTGCGTGTCGAGATCGAGAACAAGGTGCGGGAGGCCCTGGGTGTGCCCCTGCTGCCGGTCGATGGTGCCGACGAAGCCCAGGCGCCTGCCAAGGGCCGCAAGGGCAAGGCCGCCGCAGCCGAGGCGGACGCCGCCGAGTAAGCGGTGGGCTTCCAGAAGCTCTCGCTCAAGGGCCGCGCGCTCAAGCTGCTCGCGGCTCGCGAACACTCAAGGTCCGAGCTCGAGAAGAAGCTGGCCTCTCATGAAGAGGTGCCCGGCGAACTGGCCCAGGCGCTCGACGAGCTCCAGGCCAAGGGCTTCATCAGCGAACAGCGGGTGGTCGAGTCGGTGTTGCACCGGCGGGCTGCCCGCCTGGGGGCGGGTCGCGTCAAACAGGAGTTGCAGGCCAAGGGCATCAGCGCCGAGGTCATGGCCGATGCCATCGACGCGCTGCGCAGCACCGAGATGGAACGCGCCCGCGAAGTCTGGCGCAAGAAATTCGGCGAACCCGCCGCCGATGCTGCTGGGCGAGCCAAGCAGATGCGCTTTCTCGCCGCGCGCGGCTTCGGCGCCGACGCGATCCGCCGCGTGGTCAGCGGCGCCGATGACGACTGATCAGAGGCCCAGCATCAGCTGCAGGTTCTGCACCGCCGCGCCGCTGGCGCCCTTGCCCAGGTTGTCCAGGCGCGCGATCAGCACCGCATGCCGGTGCGTCTCGTTGGCGAAGACGCGCAACTCCAATTTGTTCGTGTCGTTCAGGGCCGTCGCATCCAGCTTGCCATCGGCAGTGGCCGGCTGAACGCTCACCCAGCCGCCGGCCGCGATGCTTGGCGCGTAGTGGGCCGCCAGGGCGTCGTGCAGATCGGCCGCCTTGGGCTGGCTGGGCAGGTCGTCCAGGTGCAAGGGCAGTTGCACCAGCATGCCCTGGCGGAAGTTGCCCACCGCCGGAATGAAGATGGGGCGGCGCGTCATGCCGGTGTAGCGCAGGATCTCGGGCAGGTGCTTGTGGGACAGGCCCAGCGCGTAGGCCTCGTGCAGCGGCGCCTCACCCTTCTCGTAGGCCTCGATCATGCTCCGGCCGCCGCCCGAGTAGCCACTGACCGAGGGCAGGGACACCGGAAAGTCCCTGGGCAGCAGTCCGGCGTCCACCAGCGGCCGCAGCAGGGCGATCGCGCCGGTCGCGTAGCAGCCCGGGTTGGCCACCCGCTCCGCCTTCTGCACGGCCTCGCGCTGCCCGGCGCCCAGTTCAGGAAAGCCGTACACCCAGCCGTCCTGGCAGCGATGCGCGGTGGAGGCGTCGATGATGCGCGGCTTGTGGCCGGGCAGGCTGTCGATCATCGCCACCGACTCGATGGCGGCATCATCGTGCAGGCACAGCACCACCAGATCGGCCTGCGCCATCAGCTCGCGCTTGGCCTCGGGATCCTTGCGCCGCTCGGCGGCGATGCTCAGCATTTCAATAGCGGGCATCTGTTGCAGACGCTCGCGGATCTGCAACCCGGTGGTGCCGGCTTCGCCGTCGATGAAAACCTTGGCCATGGTGTGCCCCTCTTTGTCAGTTAGGGTTCAGCGACTGCTCTCTATAATTATGCATTATGTAAGCGGTCGCTTATATGATGAAATGGTGCGTCGCACCATGATACAGTCGTTGGTTGCCGTGTCCATCACCCGTGCACCGGCTGCGCCTTCCGGCCGGATCAAACAACCCCCAGTCCGAGAGAGACCTCATGAAGATTCACGAGTACCAAGGCAAGGAAATCTTGCGTCAATTTGGTGTGCCGGTTCCGCGCGGCATTCCCGCGTTCACGGTGCAGGAAGCCGTTGAAGCCGCGCAAAAGCTCGGCGGTCCGGTCTGGGTGGTCAAGGCCCAGATCCACGCCGGTGGCCGTGGCAAGGGCGGTGGCGTCAAGGTGGCCAAGACGATCGACGATGTCAAGGCCCGCGCCACCGACATCCTGGGCATGCAGCTGGTCACGCACCAGACCGGCCCGGAAGGCCAGAAGGTTCGCCGCCTGTACATTGAAGACGGCGCCGACATCCAGAAGGAGTACTACCTGTCCGTCGTGACCGACCGCGGCACGCAGAAGGTGGCCTTCATCGCTTCCAGCGAAGGCGGCATGGACATCGAGGAAGTGGCCCACAACACGCCCGAGAAGATCGTCAAGGTCTTTGTCGATCCGCTGCAGGGCTTCACGCAGGCCCAGGGCGAAGAACTGGCCAAGGGTGTCGGCATGCCCGACGACTCCAAGGCGCAGTTCATCGACGTCTGCCAGAAGCTCTACAAGTGCTACATGGACACCGACGCCTCGCTGGTCGAGATCAACCCCCTGAACCGCGACAGCAAGGGCAACATCATCGCCCTGGACGCCAAGTTCAACTTCGACGCGAACGCACTGTTCCGTCACCCCGAGATCGTGGCCCTGCGTGACCTGGACGAGGAAGACCCGGCCGAAATCGAGGCTTCCAAGTTCGACCTGGCCTACATCAGCCTGGACGGCAACATCGGCTGCCTGGTCAACGGTGCCGGCCTGGCCATGGCCACCATGGACACCATCAAGCTGTTCGGCGCCGAGCCGGCCAACTTCCTGGACGTGGGCGGCGGCGCCACCCCCGAGAAGGTCACCGAAGCCTTCAAGATCATGCTCAAGAACGACAAGGTCAAGGCCATCCTGGTCAACATCTTCGGCGGCATCATGAAGTGCGACACCATCGCCACGGGCGTGATCACCGCCTGCCGTGCGGTGAACCTGAACGTGCCGCTGGTGGTGCGCATGAAGGGCACCAACGAAGAGCTGGGCAAGAAGATGCTGGCCGAGTCCGGCCTGCCCATCATCTCTGCCGACACCATGGCCGAAGCCGCCCAGAAGGTGGCCGCCGCTGTCAAAGCCTGAGCCCGGAGAACGAACATGTCCATCTACATCAACAAAGACACCAAGGTCATCACCCAGGGCATCACTGGCAAGACCGGCCAGTTCCACACCGAGAAGTGCCAGGAATACGCCAACGGCAAGAACTGCTTCGTGGCGGGCGTGAACCCCAAGAAGGCCGGTGAGTCGATCTTCAACATCCCGATCTACAGCTCCGTCAAGGAAGCCGCCCAGCAGACCGGTGCCACCGTGTCCGTGATCTATGTGCCGCCCGCTGGCGCCGCTGCCGCGATCTGGGAAGCCGTCGAGGCTGATCTGGACCTGGCGATCTGCATCACCGAAGGCATTCCGATCCGCGACATGCTGGAAGTGCGCAACAAGATGAAGGCCAAGGAAGCGGCCGGCGGCAAGAAGACCCTGCTGCTGGGCCCCAACTGCCCCGGCCTGATCACGCCCGACGAGATCAAGATCGGCATCATGCCCGGCCACATCCACAAAAAAGGCCGCGTGGGCGTCGTCTCGCGTTCCGGCACCCTGACCTACGAAGCCGTGGCGCAGCTGAGCGAACTGGGCATCGGCCAGTCGTCGGCCGTGGGTATCGGTGGTGACCCGATCAACGGTCTGAAGCACATCGACGTGATGAAGGCCTTCAACGACGATCCGGACACCGACGCCGTGATCATGATCGGCGAAATCGGTGGCCCTGACGAAGCCGAAGCCGCCCAGTGGTGCAAGGCCAATATGAAGAAGCCCATCGTCGGCTTCATCGCTGGCGTGACCGCCCCTCCGGGCAAGCGCATGGGCCATGCCGGCGCGCTGATCTCCGGCGGTGCCGACACGGCCGACGCCAAGCTGGCGATCATGGAAGAGTGTGGTTTCAAGGTGACCCGCAACCCGTCCGAGATGGGCCGACTGCTCAAGTCGCTGCTGTAAACCGGCCGGCTGGATCCTGCATCCTCAAAAAGGCAACCGCGCGGTTGCCTTTTTTGTTGGCAAGCCTGCAGAAAATCGCCATGATCCGTGGGGGAAAGCCACGAATGTCAGGCAATCCGTGACAAATGTCAGACTCGACACCCTTGGCCGGGTCGTCAAACCGCTATAACCGACCCCATGATTTTCGAGTACTACAGCCTGACCGATCCAGGCCTGGTCCGCGACAACAACGAGGACTCGGTGGCCGTGGATGCGGGCAACCATGTGGTGGTGCTGGCTGATGGCATGGGCGGTTACAACGCTGGTGAAGTGGCCAGCGCCATGGCGACCAGCCATATCCTGGATGAACTGGGCCGCTGGCTGAGCGAAGGCGGCGTCGAGGCCAATCCGCGCGAGATCAAGCGGGCCATGGAGATTTGCTGCGACAACGCCAACCGCCGCATCTTCGAAGCCGCCCATGCCAATCCCCTGTACAGCGGCATGGGCACGACGCTGGTGATGGCGGTGTTCCAGGATTCCCGCGCCTTCATCGGCCATGTGGGCGATTCCCGCTGCTACCGGCTGCGGGGCAACCAGCTGCAGTTGCTCACCCGCGACCATTCCCTGCTGCAGGAACAGATCGACGCAGGTCTGCTCACGGCCGAACAGGCGCAATTTGCCACCCATCGCAACCTGGTGACCCGCGCGCTGGGGGTGGAAGACACCGTGCTGCTGGAGGTCAATGAATTCCGGTCGGAACAAGGTGATCTGTACCTGTTCTGCTCGGATGGCCTGAACGACATGATGACCGATGCGGACATCGGTGCGTTGCTTGGCAGCCACCTTTCGCTGGAAGAAACCGGCCGTATGCTGGTGGATGCGGCCAATGATCTGGGTGGACGCGATAATATTTCGGTAATACTGGCGAAAGTGCAGGCCCGGACGGCGCGACGTGGTCTGTTTTCTCGCATGCTCGGGTAGCATTGCCCCCAGAATCAGACCAACGCAGCAGGGTTCCAGAGGAGTCGGCCATGCCGAAAATGATCGTTTCCATCGATGGTGTCGTGATCAAGGAGGTGCAGCTCACCAAGGACCGCACCACCCTCGGTCGCCGGCCCTACAACGACATCGTGATCGACAACCTCGCCGTCAGCGGTGAGCACGCCGTGCTGCAGATGTCCGGCAGCGAAGTCTTCATTGAAGACCTCAACAGCACCAACGGCACGTACGTCAACGGCAAGGCGATCAAGAAGCAGCAGCTGCAGAATGGCGATACCGTCGAAATCGGGAAGTACAAGATCAAGTTCATCCACGACAGCGCCGCCCCGGCGCCCGGTAGTCCCGAGCGCACCGCCGTGATCAACACGTCGCAGGTGGCAGAAGGTGCTGTCGACACGGCCCCCCCGGTGGGCAATGCGGCCATCAAGGTGATGTCGGGCGCCGCCGCCGGTCGCGAGGTCCCACTGGTCAAGGTGGTGACCACCATCGGCAAACCCGGCGTGACGGTGGCGGCCATCACCAAACGCCCCCACGGCTATGTGGTGGCGCTGGTGGAAGGGGCCATGCCCCCCACGGTCAACGGCACAGCGATTGGCTCGGATGCCGTCAACCTGCGCCACGGCGACCTGATCGAGCTCGCCGGCACCCAGATGCAGTTCATCCAGCAGTGACGCGGTACTGACCGCGCCTGCCGGCATGCCGGGCGCCCCGGCGGGTGTCGCAAGTCATGAGCACCACCCGAGGCCATCGACGGCTCACCACGGCATCGCTGCTGCTTCTGCTGTGTCTGTTTGTCCTGCACGCCAGCGGGACATTGGCGGTGCTGCTGCTGCACCGCCTGGACGAGCAGATCCAGGACACTCGCCTGCGCGCGACCATGCCGCGCACGCTCGACGAGCGCATCGTCATCGTCGACATCGATGAGAAGAGCCTGGCCGAGGTCGGGCGCTGGCCCTGGCCGAGGGATCGGGTGGCCGATCTGGTCGACCGGCTTTTCGGGCACGACATCCGCCTGCTGGGCATGGACACCGTGTTCGCCGAGCCGGATCCTTTGCCCGGTGCGGACCAGCGCCTGGCGCAGGCCATCCGGGGCAGACCCGTGGTGCTGGGCTACTACTTCACCAGCGACCGGGAGGGGCGCATCACCGGACAGCTTCCGGCCCCGGTGCTGGATCTGTCCGATGGGTCGTCGTCGGTGCCCCTGACCCGCTGGAACGGCTATGGGGCCAACCTGCCCGGGCTGATGCAGGCCGGGGCCTCCGCAGGGTTCTTCAATGCCGTCACGGACGACGACGGTGTGGTGCGTTCCCTGCCCCTGCTGGCCAGTCATGGCGATCAGGTGTACGAATCCCTGGCGCTGGCGCTCTTTCGCCACCTGCTGGACAGGCCGGCGCTGGAACTCGTCGCCTCCGGCGCAGATGGGAGCTCGCCGGGGGTTCAGGGTATTCGTCTGATCCAGGGAGATCGGCAGATCGTTGTGCCGACCGATGGTCGGGGCGCACTGCTGGTCCCGTTTCGCGGCACGGGGGGGCCCCAGGGCGGCTCGTTCACCTACCTGCCCGCCGCCGATGTGCTGGCAGACCGGGTCCCGCCGCAGACCTTGCGTGGGCGCATCGTGCTGCTGGGCACCACGGCACCGGGCCTGCAGGACTTGCGGGCCACGCCGGTGTCGCAGGTCTACCCTGGGGTGGAGGTGCACGCCAACCTGCTGTCCGGGTTGCTGGATGGCCGCCTGCCGTACCGGCCGGACTATGCCGCAGGGTATGAGCTGCTGATGTTGCTGGTCATCGGCTTGGCGCTCGCGCTGTGGCTGCCCCGTCTGGGGGCCACGAAGGCGGTGGCCCTTTGCCTGGTGCTGATGCTGGGGGTGGTCGCTGTCACCCAGTTCCTCTACCTGGAGCATGGTCTGGTCATGCCCATGGCCGCGCTGCTGGCCCTGATCATGCTGGCGCTGGCCCTGTACATGGGGCTGGGCTTTCTGGGCGAGAGCCGGGCCCGCCGCGAACTCGCGCGTCGCTTTGGCACCTATGTGCCGCCCGAGATCGTCGAGGAAATGCTCCGCGACCCCGACCGCTACGACATGAGTGCCACCACGCGTGAGATGACGGTGCTGTTCTGCGACATGAAGGGTTTCACCCAGATGGCGGAAACCATGCTGCCCGCCGACCTGCAGCGCCTGCTCAACGAGGTGTTCAGCCGCCTGACGGCCGTGGTGCAGCGGCACCGGGGAACGATCGACAAGTACATGGGCGATTGCCTGATGGCCTTCTGGGGTGCACCGGTGCCGGCCGAAGACCATGCCACCCGGGCAGTGGACGCGGCGCTGGACATCGTGGCGGAGGTGCGGGCCATCAACCAGGCGCACCGCGACCGGGGCCTGCCCGAGATTGGCGTGGGGGTGGGCCTGAGCACCGGGCCGATGTGCGTGGGGGACATGGGCTCGGACCTGCGGCGCAGTTACACCGTCATCGGTGACAGCGTGAACCTGGGCGCCCGCCTGGAGGGGCTGTCCCGGGTCTACGGGGTCGACATCGTGGCCAGCGACCGCACCCGAGAGCAGGCCCCGGGGCATGTCTGGCAGGAGATCGACCGGGTGCGCGTCAAGGGCCGGTCGCAGGCGCTGGCCGTCCATCTGCCGTTGGGACCGGCCGGCGTGCCGGACGAAGCGATGCAGCGGGAGCTGTCACAATGGCGCGCCTTCCGCCAGGCGTGGCTGGCGAGGGACTGGCTGTCCTGTGACGCTTTGCTGGCCGGCCTGATGACGGGAAACGTCAAAAAAGTCCTTTACCGCTACTGGGCTGAGCGGGTAGGCTTGATGAAATCGTCGCCGCCCGGCCCAGATTGGGACGGCACGACGGACCACACCCACAAATGAACATCGCCAGCCAGGCTTGAGAGCCCAGCCACGCACCATCACCGGTCTGACGCACATGAGGGTACACGTCCTGGGTTGCTCCGGCGCCATTGCGCGCGGCTGTCGCACGACCTCGTTCCTGCTGGATGGCGATGTGCTTATCGACGCCGGCACCGGGGTGGGCGATCTGGACTTGGAGCAGATGGCGGGCATCGACCATGTGCTGCTGACCCACTCCCACCTGGACCACGTGGCCAGCCTGCCGCTGATGCTCGACGCGGTGGCGTCCCGGCGCATTGCGCAAGGCAAGGGGCCGGTGCAGGTGCACGCCCTGCCCGAAACCATCGCGGCGCTCAAGGCCCATGTGTTCAACGACACCATCTGGCCCGACTTTGCCGTGATCCCGCATGCCGATGCGCCGCTGCTGCGCTTCGTCACCTTTGCGGTGGGGCAGACCTTGACCGTGGCGGGCAAATTCATCGAGGTGCTGCCGGCTGTGCACACGGTACCGGCGGTGGGATTTGCCGTAAAGGGCGACCGCGGGCATTGGATGTTCAGTGGTGACACCGAACGCAACCCCGGTTTCTGGGCCCGGGTGAACCAGTTGCCGGTGGCCATGCTGGTGATCGAGACCGCCTTCAGCGACCGCGAGCGCCATGTGGCCCGGCGCAGCCTGCACCTGGCCCCGCACGTGCTGGCCGACGAGCTGGACCACATCGACACCACGCGGGCGCGGTTTCCGATCTACATCACGCACACCAAGCCGGCCGAGACCACGCTGATCATGGAAGAGATCCGCCGCTTCGACCAGAAGCCTGCCCGTGCCGGTGACGCTCCGCACGACATCCGCTGGCTGACCGCTGGCGACGTGTTTGAGGTGTAAAGTGTTTCTCAAAATTGACATTCGATCCAAGTTGTCAATAATGAGAAACAGATGCCTGCTGCACCTCCACCACTGATCCCAACAGCCTCCACAGCGCTCAAGCTTCTGGGCCAGCGCATTCGCGCCCATCGCAAAGCTCTGCGAGTGAGTGCGACAGCTGCGGCCGAGGCTGCGGGCGTTTCGCGGGTGACCTTGCATCGTGTCGAGAAAGGCGAACCCTCGGTGGCCGTAGGTGCCTGGGCGAATGTGATGGCCGCTCTGGGGCTCATGTGGCAGGTGAACCCATCTTACGGTGACGATGACGGCGAAGCCAAGGACTTGTCCCAGTGGCTGCCCGTGCGGGTCAGGCTGGCGGACTATCCCCAGCTCAAGTCACTGGCGTGGCAAGTACATGGCACGGATGAACTCAGCTTGGTCGAAGCGCTGGATATCTACGAGCGTAACGACCGTCACCTGGACAGGGACGCCATGTCTGAACGGGAACGGGCATTGTTGAGTGCACTGCTGGTGGCGTTCGGGCGAAAGAGCATCGGCCATGTTTGAGCGCGCGCACCATCAGCGCATTGCGCGCGTGTTGACCTCGCTCGATGGCGCCTTGCTGGCGCAGCATGGTGCGCTGTTTGGGGGTGGCACCTGTATCGCTTTGCGTTATGGGGAATACAGAGAGTCGGTTGACATCGACTTCATGGTCTCTGATGCGACCGGCTATCGTGAACTCCGCCAACTTTTGACAGGCACCGAGGGCCTGAATGTGATTATTCGGCCGGGTGCGCCACCTCTGATCATGTTGCGTGACATCCGGGCCGATCAATACGGCATCCGCACCCAGGTGCAGATGGATGGCCACGCGATCAAGTTCGAAGTTGTGCGGGAAGCACGCATCGTGCTGGAAACCCCTGGCCCGCTGGACCAGGTTTGCGGGGTAAATGCGCTGACGCCGCTGGACTTGGCCACATCCAAGCTGCTGGCCAACTCAGACCGGCAAGCCGATGACGGGGTGTTCAGTCGTGACGTGATTGACTTGGCGATGATGTCGTTGCCCTTGCCCATGTTGCGCAAGGCCGTGGCCAAGGCGGAGCAGGCCTATGGGCCAGCGATCACGCGCGATCTGGCCAAGGCCCTTGACCGCCTGCAAAACCGCCAAGGTTGGCTGGAGAGGTGCATGCAGGCAATGGCGATGGTCATGCCCAAGGCGGTGCTGTGGCAGAAAGTACGCCGGCTGAGGCGACTGTTGCTGTCAGCTTGACGGGCAGTGTCGCCCCGCACGACATCCGCTGGCTGACCGCTGGCGACGTGTTTGAGGTCTGACATTTCCTGTTGCTATCGTTGCGATTGACAAAATTTGTCACCTGCAGACGGTCGCAAAGGACACGAAATGTCACCTATGGGTGCTCATCCGTGAAAAAGCGCCGGAAAAGCGGCCCAGATCGGCCTGGCACGATGTGTGCTGCAGTACACCCGCAAAGACTTTTTCAACCCCTCAAGGAGTTCTCCATGAAGCGTTCCCTGCAAAAGGGCTTCACCCTGATCGAACTGATGATCGTGGTGGCCATCATCGGTATTCTGGCTGCCGTGGCTCTGCCCGCTTACCAGGACTACACTGTCCGCGCCCGTGTGACCGAAGGTCTGTCGCTGGCGAATACGCCCAAGCAGGAAATTGCGACCGACGGTTCCACCACTCAAGCAGATCTGTTGCGTGTGGCCACCGCATGGAATGAACGCTCGAATGGCAACGGTGCAACCAGCAAGTACGTTACTTCTGTACTGGTCACTGGTGCCGCTGGTGCAACCCAAGGACTGATCACGATTACCTATGCTGCTGCGGCTGGCGCAGGTGCAACGACTCTGACCCTCTCTCCTCAGATTCGCACTGATACTGCTGCTGCTGCTGTTGCTGTCCCGCTCGGAACAGCCTTGGGGACAACTCCGCCCACTGTTGGTACGCTTGACTGGCTGTGCACATCTGCTGCAGGTACAGGTGCTGGCACTCAGACCGCTACAGGTAATTTTGCAGTGCTTGCCGCTGGTAGCGTGGGTACACTTCCCGCTCGGTTTGCCCCTGCCCAGTGCCGTTGATTTGACGCGACGATAAAAAGGGCGCTTCGTGCGCCCTTTTTTTGCCAAGGAGGTTCCCGTGCAGACATTTCGTTGTCGTGGGTTCACGCTCATCGAATTGCTGATCGTCGTGGCCATCATTGGCATCCTGGTTTCCGTTGCTTTGCCTGCCTATCAAGACTACACCGTCAGGGCAAGGGTGACTGAGGGTTTGTCGCTGGCTTCCATGCCGAAGACCATGATCGGATCCGAAGGAGTGGCCTCCCAAGAAGATATGGTTGGTATTGCCACGGTCTGGAATGCACAAGCCGGTGGTAACGGTGCTTCCAGCAAGTATGTGCGTTCGGTTCTGATTGACGCCGGCGGCGCTGGCGCCAATACCGCCGACATCACCATCACGTATGACGAAACAAGGCTCGGCGGTGTGGATGCCGCGTCGAACACCCTGGTTTTGTCGCCCTATATACGTGCTAACGCGGGCCCTATCACCCTGTTAGCGGCCCAGTTGGCTTCGCCACCCATTACTGGGTCGATTGACTGGTTGTGCACGTCTGACGCGGGTGTCGGTGCAGGAACCCAGGCTGCTACTGGCGGATTCGGCGCGCCTGCCAATGTAGGCACGCTGCCCTCGCGCTACGCGCCCGCGATGTGTCGCTGAGTTTTCTGGGACTCTGTGTGCGACGTAAACTTCGCGTATGAGCATCAGTGTCCGATACAAGGCTGCCTTGAAGGCAGCGAGTTTCCATTTTGGTGTGAGCGTTGGTGTCGCGTTGCTCGCCGCAGCGCTGGTTTTTGGGGTTTGGTATCCCTATCCCTATCGGGAACTGGCTGGTGGCCGTGACCTGTTCCTGCTGATTGTCGTTGTTGACGTGGTGTGTGGTCCTTTGCTCACGATGGTGATGTTCAATCCCAAGAAGCCGCGTTGGGAGTTGACGATGGACCTCGGGATTGTGGCGACGATCCAGGTGGCCGCGCTGTTTTACGGTGTGTATACCTTGGCCATGGCGCGCCCCATCTACCTTGTATTTGAAGTTGACCGCTTCCGAGTAGTCTCCGTGGCAGATGTGCAAGAAGGCGAACTCAAGCCTGAGTTGGGCGGGTTGCACCGCGTGCCTTGGTGGGGGCCCAAGACGATTGGAGTTCGAACCTCCCGCGATGGCGAGGAGACACTCAAGAGTTTGGAACTTTCATTGCAAGGCAACGAGCCTTCAGCGCGTCCTGACTGGTGGGTGCCTTACGAAGAAAACCGGGACCAGGCCAAGTCCAGGGCGCAGTCAATCGATGTGCTGCGGCAGAAACATCCTGCACAACAGAACCTTCTGGAAATGGCCATCCAAGAGACTGGACGTAAAGAGTCGGATCTGAAATGGCTGCCATTGACTGGCTTCAAGTCCAGCGAGTGGGTTGCTCTCGTTGATGCTGTTACTGCCGATGTGGTCGGCTTTGCGCCGATAGACGGTTTTTAGCCAAGTATCAGTGGTGCGGTGGACGTTGAAACTGATCGTGGAGTTTTGAAAAGATGGACCATCTTTCTCTTGTCAACCCGCCACAAAACTCCCGCTCTTGCCCCCGTGCTTTTCCAGCAGGCGCACGCCGCTGATGGTCATGCTGCGGTCGGCGGCCTTGCACATGTCGTAGATGGTCAGCAGGGCGACGCTGGCGGCGGTGAGGGCTTCCATTTCCACGCCGGTCTGGCCGGTGCACTCGGTGGTGGCGCGGCAGATGACGGTGCTGGCGGTCTCGTCGATTTCGAATTCCACGGCCACGCGGGTCAGTCCGATGGGGTGACACAGGGGGATCAGGTCGCTGGTCTTCTTGGCGCCCTGGATGCCGGCGATGCGGGCGATGCCGAGCACGTCGCCTTTCTTGGCGGAGCCGCTCTGGATCAGGGCCAGGGTGGCTGGCTGCATGCTGATACGGCCTTCGGCCACCGCGATGCGGTGCGTGTGGGCCTTGGCGGCGACATCGACCATGTGGGCCTGGCCCTGGGCGTCGAAGTGGGTCAGGGGGCTGGCGGGGGAGGCTTTGGGGTCTGACATGGCGGGCATTGACGGGGAATGTGGTCGGGCTGTCTTTACGGGCGGTTCACAGGAACCGGCGCTTTCTCGCGGCATCATACGGGGATGCGCCGCTTAGCTGTCCCTTCGCTGTTCCAACACCTGCGCCGACCTGCGCTGACGGCGCTCAGCGCCGTGGCCCTGCTGGTGGCCAGCGGCGTGATGACCGGCGCTGGCACGCCAGCAGCCCGGGCGCAGGCTTTGCCCTCGCTGGGCGATGGCTCGGGGATGACGGTGGCGGCGGAACGGGCGCTGGGGGACAGCATCGCGCGCAGCATCTACCGCGACCCCGACTACCTGGACGACCCCCTGCTGGGTGACTACCTGCAGTCCATCTGGCAGCCGCTGCTGTCGGCGGCCCGCTCCCGCGGCGATGTGGACCCGGAACTGGCCGAGCGGCTGGCCTGGGAACTGATGATCTCCCGTGACCGCACGGTCAACGCCTTTGCCTTGCCGGGCGGGTACCTGGGCGTCAACCTGGGGCTGCTGTCGGTCACCGAGACACCGCAGGAACTGGCCAGCGTGCTGGCGCACGAGTTGAGCCACGTCTCGCAGCGCCACATCGCCCGCATGATCAGCCAGCAGGACCGCCAGGCCCCGTGGCTGATCGGCGCCATGATTCTGGGCGCGCTGGCCGCCAAGAGCAGCGTGGATGCGGCCAACGCCGCCATCGTGGGCAGCCAGGCGGTGGCCGCCCAGACGCAGCTCAATTTCTCGCGGGACATGGAGCGCGAGGCCGACCGGGTAGGGTTTGGCGTGCTGACCACGGCGGGCTTTCCGGGCGAAGGCTTCGTGTCGATGTTCGACAAGCTGCAGCAGGCTTCTCGGCTGAACGACGATGGCGGCTTTCCCTACCTGCGCAGCCACCCGCTGACCACCGAGCGCATCGCCGACATGAAGGCGCGCCTGCCCCTGGCGCCAGCGCGTCCCGTCGGGCCGGTGCTGCAGGCCGCAGCCACCGTGACGCCGGATCAGGAGATCCACACGATGATGTCGGCTCGCGCGCGCGTCATGGCCGAGAACGGGCCTGACCGCCTGCAGGTCTGGCTGCGCAACGGGCAGGAGGCCAAGGCCGGTCTGGGCGCGCGCTACGCCGCTGCCCTGGCGGCGTCGCGTCTGGGGCGGCACGACCAGGCCGAGCAGCTGGCGGCGCAGGTGGCCCGCCAAGCCGGGCCTGCCGCGCAGCGGCACGCCGAGTGGTTGCAACTGGAGGTGGGGCTGACGGCCTTGCAGCAGCGCGGGCGCAGCACGCCCTCGGCCGACTGGCTGACCTGGCGCGACCGTGCGCTGGCCAGTGGCACGCGGGCCGGACTCCTGCTGGGGGCTCAGGCGGCACTGGCCAGCGGCGTGCCCCGCGAGGCAGCCCAGCGTCTGCACAGCTGGGTGATTGAACGGCCCCGCGACGCCCTGGCCTGGCAGACCCTTTCACGCGCCGAGATGGCCCAGGGACAGCGCTTGCGTTCGGTGCGCGCCGAGGCCGAGGCGCGCGCCGCACAACTTGACTGGCCGGGCGCACTGGAGCGTTTCCGGGCCGCTCAGGCACTTCCGGCGCCAGACCGCAGCGCCGACCCGGTGGAGCTGGCCATCGTGGACGCCCGTGCCCGGGAAATGGACCAGAAGGTCCGCGAGCTGGCCCGCAAGAACTGAGGTCAGCGCAGGAAGGACTTCACCGCCAGGTTGACCACCAGCATGATCAGCGAGTAGATCAGCGAGCCCAGCAGCGCGGCCCAGAAGCCGGCGACATGAAAGCCGTCCAGGATGCTGGCGGCGGCCCAGAACAGCAGGGCATTGATCACGAACAGGAACAGGCCCAGGGTCACCACCGTGACCGGCAGCGTCAGCACCACCAGCACGGGGCGCACCAGCACATTGAACAGGCCGATGACCGCCGCCGCAATCAGGGCCGAGCCGAAGCTCTGGACCTGCACGCCCGGGTAGAGATTGGCCACGAGCAGCAGGGCGCACGCCGCGAGCAGCCAGGTCAGGATCAGTTTCATGGGTGCAGCATACCACCCCGGTCAGAAAAAAGGCGACACCCCCGGAGGGTGCCGCCCTGTGCTGTGGGCCTGGTGCGGGATCAGGCCTCTTCCATCCTGGGCTGGCGCGAGGCCATGTATTTGCCCAGCGCCAGCACCAGCAGGGCACCGGCCACGGCGGCGGCGTACTTGATGGTGTCGGTTTGCTCCAGCTTGAACATCCAGGCCATGTTGGCCGGGTCGGCCACGGCCGGGTCGGTAACCAGCATGCCCCCGGCAATCCAGCCCAGCAGCATGCCGCCGGCCGTGATGATGATGGGGAAGCGGGCCATCAGCTTGATCACCAGCTGGCTGCCCCAGACAATGATCGGGATGGAGATCAGCAGACCCAGGATGACCAGCAGCAGCGAGTGGTCGCCGGCGTTCTGGGCGGCACCGGCAATGGCGATCACGTTGTCCACGCTCATGACCAGGTCGGCCACGATGATGGTCTTGATGGCCGCCCACAGGCGGTCGCTGCCTTCGATGTTGCCGTGGTCGTCGTCACCCGGGGCGATGAGCTTGATGCCGATCCACACCAGCAGCAGGGCGCCCACCAGTTTGAGGAAGGGCACGTTGAGCAGCGTCATGGCAAACGCGATCAGGATCACGCGCAGGACGATGGCGCCGGCGGTGCCGTAGATGATGCCCTTGGTCCGCTGGGCCGGGGGCAGCTTGCGGCAGGCCAGCGCGATCACGACCGCGTTGTCGCCGCCGAGCAGGATGTCGATGATGATGATCTGGCCCAGCGCGACCCAGAATTCGGGAGATGTCAGGAAATCCATGAAGTCCTCGTGTTGTCGGTGTTTGTGGGGATCGCCGGTTCATGGATTGGCCGGCGTTCCTTCTTGTCGTCCCCGCACGGGATGGCCGCCGCTGCGTCGGGCCGCCCGCAGGTTCACCGGAGAGAACGCGAAGGGGCGGGTGCGCAGGCCGCTGCCGGCCCGTGCGGGCCTGCCAAAGGTCTTGCTCGACCTGCCTGTGGGCAGGCCCGGTGCGCCGGGAGCAGGACTCCGTGATGACGACGAACCGGACGGTGGGGAACACCGCAGAGCTACTCCCCTTCGATCGGGGGTGATTGTAGGACGGCACGCTGCCCGGCGGTTGGCCGGCCGCGTAAGCAGTTCCCACAGTACCGACAGGTTGCGCCGGGCTGGCTATGATCGTCGTCCCATGGCCGGTATCCACATCAGCGACATTGAGTCAGCCATCAACTTCTGGCGCGAGCGCCTGCCCTCGCCGGACGGGTTGTCGCTGTCCGAGCCGCTGAAGGCCCTGGCCGAGGTCTATGCCCTCATGGTCTACCGTCAGGTCACCGAATGGCCCGAGGACGAGTTGCCCGCGCCGGCCTGGCAGGCCTGGATGGGCTGGTTCGACACGACCCCGGACACGCCCTGCATCGCCATCTGCTCGACCAGCCAGGGCGATGACACCTGCAAGGGCTGCGGGCGCAGCTTTGACGAGGTGCAGCACTGGCCCGCGATGACGCCCGGCGAGAAGCGGGCCGTCTGGCGCCGCATCACCCTGCAGGCCAGTGCCTGGCGCTTCAACCGCTACGCCGAGCGGGCGATCGAATCCTGACCGCGCCGGATCGCCCTCAGGCGGGCACGGTGTAGTTGGCCTGGGTCAGGTGATCCACGCCGCAGGGCAGGGTCTCGATCCAGTCGATGAATTCCTTGACGGCCGCGCCGGCCAGCGGTGCCCCGTGCTGCGGCACGATCATCTGGATGGGCAGGGTGCGTGCCATGTTGGCCCACAGCTTGAGCACCTTCTGCGACACCATGTAGCGCCGGTGGAAGGCTTCCATGCGCGCCAGGTGCGGTGCCAGGCTGGTGATGGTCTTGGAGGCGTCCGACGAGGTGCCGATGGAGACCCCCAGGTCGCCCGAGAACAGGATGCGGCTGACCGGATCCCAGAACTGGAAGTTGCCCTCGGAGTGCATGAAGTGCGCCGGCAGGGCGACGATTTCGCTGCGGCCCAGGGGAATGCGCATGCCCGGATCGGGAATGCCGATGATGCGGCCCACCGTCTTGCCGGGCTTGCAGAAATGCGGCGCAAAACGTTCCCACAGGCGGGAGATGTAGAGGGTGGCCTGGGTGCTGGTCATCCAGCGGTCCAGAGAAGCGATGATGTCCGGATCGGCGTGCGAGGCCAGAATTTCGGTCAGCTTGCTCGGCGGAAAGTAGCGGCCAATGGTCAGCAGGAGCTCGTTGTAGGCCACGTTGCCGCCCGGATCGATGACGGCCCCCTGTTGCTGGTCGACGACCAGAAACTGGTTGGCCTGAACGGCTTCACCGTCCTCGTCACCCAGGTGGGTGAACATCAGGCACACGTGGCCATCCTTGTTGTACAGCTCGATGGCCATGCTAGGGTTCTCCTGCGAAAGTCTTGGGTCGCTTGTCCGCGACAAAGCCCAGGTGGGCGGACTTGGAATGGAAGCGCACGACTCTAGGAGTTGATGCACTTTTGTGATTTGCGCCACGTCAAACCATGAGTAAGTGGCAAAGCAAATATGTCACACAGGAGTCCATGTCCTTAGTGAAAAAGACAACATTTATTTACATTCGATGTGATCTATTCGCTGAAAGAGCGGTTTCTCCCGATGGGCGGATTCCGTGAAATACCCCGCCCGGTGTCTGGGAAATGAGCAGGGGGTCTGAAAGAAATCTATCGAGCCGGCATGATCAATCGATATGTCCGTATTCCCAGGCCGTCATTTTGCCTGCGGTGATCGCGCCACGACGCGTGGCGTCTGCTCTCCTCATCTTGATGAACCCCACCCTCACCCTTGGTCTGGTCGGCCTGTCCGACCCTGAATGTGCGCTCGTGGCGACGCTGTTCCGTCTGCACCGGGTCGAGCCGAGCTTCATCTGGACGCTGGCCGGCAGTGGCATGGTGGATGCCCTGCTGGTCGATGATTCGGTGGCCGAACAGGACTTCGCTCACCGGATGGGGCCGCGCGCTCAGGTCATGCGCCTGAGCCCGCACGGCGTGGATCGTGAGGGCCAGATGTCACGGCCCATCCGCTCCGACCGGCTCGTGGGCTGGCTCAATTCGGTCGAACTCGAACGCTTGCAGCAGGCCCCGGTCAAGTCTGCCCAGGCGGTCGCCCTGACGCCTGCGGTTCCTGCCGCAGTGGTGACCCGCCGTGAGGCTCCTGCGGCACCCGCAGCGGTGGGTTACGAAGGGCCCGCCTGGCGCCTGCGGCGCTGGCCGGCGCCTGCGCTGCTTGGCAAGGATGCCATCCGCATCCGACTGGCGACCATGCTGTCCCGGCGTGCCATGTCCTTGCCCGAACTGGCCGCGCTGGCCCGGGTGCCGCTGGCGCACTGCCAGCAGTTCGTGACCGAACTTCAGCGCCAGGGCCTGATCGATGTCCTGCCTTCCAGTCCCCAGACACGTGTCCCGCGGCCCGAGGCACGGACGGCCACCGCCGTGACATCGACACGCCGTGGCGTGGGGGCCTCGCTGATTCACAGCATCCGCCGCCGTTTTGGCTTCGCCTGATCCATGAGAGAGCACAAGATCATCCTCACCGGCACCATGGGGGCGGGCAAGACCACCGCCATTGCGGCCGTGAGCGAGACGCCCCCCATCGTGACCGATGTGGTGAACAACGACCGCAGCGTCGACAAGGCGCAGACCACCGTCGGGTTCGACTATGGCCAGCTCACCCTGGACAACGGCGACCGCATCCGCCTGTTCGGCACGCCGGGGCAGGAGCGGTTTCGCTTTGTCTGGCAGGCGCTGTCCTCCGGAGCGCTGGGGCTGATCATCCTGACCGACAACTCACGCCCCGATCCCCTGGCGGATTTGAGGGTGTACCTCGACGGCTTTGCGACGGAGCTGTCCACCCTGCCCAGCGTGGTCGGCGTCGGGCGGCTGGAGAGCCATCCTCATCCCGACCTTCAGGCCTATGCCGATGCGCTGGAGCAGGCCGGGCACGTGTTCCCGGTGCTGCCGGTGGATGTGCGCCAGCGCGAGGACGTTCTGTTGCTGATGGATGTCCTGCTGTCGCAGCTGGAGGCCGATCTGGCCTGACCCGTCCGTTCCCGTTCCCCTGGACCCCTGATGAATCCCTCAGACCTTTTTTCCGCCGCCTTCCTGCGTCAGGCGGCGCAGGAGCTGCAGGCCATGATCGATGCCGCGGTCGGCATCCGCAGCGCCGTGCTGGCCACCGTGGACGGCTTTGCGGTGGCATCGGCACAGACCGACGGCTCCGATTCCGCCCGAATGGCGGCGCTGGCCAGCTCGATCGCCAGCATTGCCTCGGTGGCCACCCAGGAGGCCGGGCTGGGCCGCTGCGCCAGTGTGACGCTGAACACCGATCAGGGCTTCGCCATCGTTCGGCAGCTTCGCCGGGACGGGCACGATCTGGTGATGATCGGCATCTCCGACGGGCAGGCCCTGCTGGCCCAGGTCATGTACCAGGCCAACCAGTTTGCCCGCCGGCTGGAGAGCGCATGAAGACGCAGCCGCTGCGCGAGGCGCTGGCCGACATGGCATCGCTGCCCGACTTTCTGGGCTGCGCCCTGGTCGACATGCAGGACGGCATGGTCTGTCATGCGGTGGGCAGCCTGGCCGAACTGGAGCAGGTGGTGTCCTACAGCTCGGACTACTGGCGGCTGAACCAGCGCAACCAGCCGGTGTTCGAGGGTCTGGGGGACCTGCGGGTGGTCGTGCTGATGCACCGCGCCGGGCAGATCACCCTCAGCGAATGCGGCAAACGGATGCTGCTGGTGCTGGTGACCCGGCGCCTGAGCGCCATCGACTGGGAGCGCTGGAAGACCGATCACACCCGGCTGGCGACCCTGGTCAACCAGCTCTGACCACAGAATTTGAACCAACCAAAGGAAACATCAAGATGGCCACCATCAAGCAGACCCTGGACGAAATCCTCAGCCTGGACGGCGCCATGTGCGCGGCCGTGGTCGACAGCACGAGCGGCATGATGCTCGGTTCTGCCGGCACGGGTGTGGACCTGGAAGTGGCGGCGGCCGGCAACACCGAGGTGGTGCGCGCCAAGCTCAAGACCATGAAGGCCCTGGGCCTGAACGACCTGATCGAGGACATCCTGATCACGCTGGGCAAGCAGTACCACATCATCCGCCCGTCCTCGCGGCAGGAAGGCGTGTTCGTCTACCTGGTGCTGGACAAGGCCAGGTCCAACCTGGCCATGGCCCGGCGCAAGGTGCAGGACGCCGAGAAGGAAATGATGTTCTGACGCGCCTTCAGGCGCGGCGGGCCAGCTCCGCCGCCTTGCCGACGTAGCTGCCCGGCGTCATGGCCAGCAGGCGGTCCTTCTCGGCCTGGGGGATCTCCAGGCTTCGGATCAGGGCGTGCAGGGCCTCGGCCGTGACCGTCTTGCCGCGCGTGACTTCCTTGAGCTTTTCGTAGGCGCCGGGCACGCCGAAACGGCGCATCACGGTCTGAATCGGTTCGGCCAGCACTTCCCACGAGGCGTCCAGGTCGGCGGCCAGCGCTTCCTCGTTGAGCTCGAGCTTGTTCAGGCCGGTCATGAGCGAGGCGTAGGCCAGCACCGCATAGCCCATGGCCACGCCCATGTTGCGCAGCACGGTGGAGTCGGTCAGGTCACGCTGCCAGCGACTGATCGGTAGCTTCTCCGACAGGTGCTTGAGCAGCGCATTGGCCAGGCCAAGATTGCCCTCGGCGTTCTCGAAGTCGATCGGGTTGACCTTGTGCGGCATGGTCGAGGAGCCGATCTCGCCGGCCTTGAGCTTCTGCTTGAAGTAGCCCAGGCTGACGTAACCCCAGATGTCGCGCGAGAGGTCGATCAGGATGGTGTTGGTGCGGGCGATGGCGTCGAACAGCTCGGCCATGTAGTCGTGCGGCTCGATCTGGATGGAATACGGCTGGAAGGTCAGTCCCAGGCCCAGCGGCTCGGGCGTCTCGATGACCTTCTTGCTGAAGGCTTCCCAGTCGAAGTCGGGCCAGGCGCTCAGGTGGGCGTTGTAGTTGCCCACGGCGCCGTTCATCTTGCCCATGAGCTTGACGCCCGCGATGCGCTCGCGGGCCCCGGCCAGGCGCACCACCACGTTGGCCAGTTCCTTGCCCACGGTCGTGGGGCTGGCGGTCTGGCCGTGCGTGCGGCTGAGCATGGGCACCGCCGCATGCTGGTGCGCCATCTCGCGCAGCCGGGCGATGATCAGGTCCAGCGCTGGCAGCAGCACGGCGTCACGGCCGCCCTTGAGCTGCAGGGCGTGGCTGGTGTTGTTGATGTCCTCGCTGGTGCAGGCAAAGTGCACGAACTCGGCGGCCTTTTCCAGCTCGGGCCGGGCCTCGAACTTGGACTTGATCCAGTACTCCACGGCCTTGACGTCGTGGTTGGTGGTTTTCTCGATGTCCTTGATGGCGGCGGCGTCGGCTTCGGAGAAGTTCTTGACCAGTCCCAGCAGGTAGGTGCGCGCGCCGGGGGACAGGGGCTCGAACTCGGCAAAGCCGGCATCGGACAGGGCAATGAACCAGGCGATCTCGACCTGCACGCGGCGGTGCATGTAACCCTGCTCGCTCATGAACGGGCGCAGGGTGGCCAGCTTGCTGGCGTAGCGGCCGTCCAGGGGGGACAGGGCGGAAATCGGGGACAGCGGGGAGGGGGCGGCAGAGGTCGGGTTCATGCCCCCGATTGTAGGTTCGTGGGGATTTGGGCGGCCCGATAGAATCGCCTGTCCGACCCACGATCTGTCTGTCAGACCCCAACCATGAAACTCATCGGTGCCATCACCAGCCCCTACGTGCGCAAGGTCCGCGTCGTCATGGCCGAGAAGAAGCTGGACTACCAGTTCATCCAGGAGGATGTGTGGTCGGCCGACACCACGATCATGGCCTCCAACCCGCTGGGCAAGGTGCCCTGCCTGGTGATGGAAGGCGGCGAGGCGGTGTTCGACTCGCGGGTGATCGTCGAGTACCTGGACACGCTCTCGCCCGTGGGCAAGCTGATTCCGCCTTCCGGTCGCGAGCGCGCCGAGGTCAAGACCTGGGAGGCACTGGCCGATGGTCTGCTGGATGCGGCCATCCTGGCGCGTCTGGAGGCCACCTGGCCGGGACGGACGGCCGAGCAGCGCAGCCAGGCCTGGATCGACCGCCAGATGGGCAAGATCCAGGCGGCCCTCAAGTCCATGAGCCAGGGCCTGGGCGACAAGCCCTTCTGCTCGGGCATCCACCTGAGCCTGTCGGACATCGCGGCCGGTTGTGCGCTGGGCTACCTGGATTTCCGGTTCCCGGACATCGACTGGCGTTCGGCCCACCCCAACCTGGGCAAGCTGCACGAGAAGCTGATGCTGCGCCAGAGCTTCGTGGACACGAAGCCCAACTGATCAGCTGTTGGCCCGGCGTTTGAGGTAGCGCATCAGCGTGCCCACGACGGGCAGCTTTTCGTAGAGCTCTTCGGCAGCGTCCCAGTAATCGCGGTGGTCGCAGACGCGCCCGTCGGCCGCCAGCACCAGATGCGAGCCGCCGCGGATCACCTGCAGCGTCACGGTGTCAAAGCGACGGAACCGGAAGCGGAACTCCCACACCAGAAAGGCCTGCCGCCCGTCCACCAGCCGCTGGGTCACCACGAACCGGGGTTCGTGCAGGTTGTGGAACATGTGCTCGAAGATCTGCCGGATGGCCGGTATGCCACGCACCTCGTTGAACGGGTCCTTGAAGCGCGCGTCGTCGGTGTAAAGCGTACCGAGGCTGGCCAGAGCACCCGGGCTGAGGGATTCGTAGAACACGCAGACACGTTCGACGGCGGCGCGCAGGTCGGCAGGGGAAGACGAATCGCTCATGCCGTGCTTATAACCCGGTGAACCGACGCACCACCGGGAAGTACAGCCGATAGGGCAGCACGCGCAGCAGCTTCATCCAGCGGGTGAATCGCTTGGGATAGTGGATGTCGAAGAGCCCGCGCGCCCAGTCTTCGATCATGGCGGCGGCGGCCTGATCGGGGGTGATCAGGGCCGGCATCTGGAAGTCGTTCTGCGCGGTCAGCGGCGTCTGCACGAAACCGGGGTGCACCACGCTGACCCCCAGTCCGCGAGGCTGCAGGTCGATGTAGAGGTTCTCGGCCAGGTTGGTCAATGCGGCCTTGGTCGGCCCGTAGGCCAGGCTCTTGGGCAGGCCCCTGAAGCCCGCCACGCTGCTGATCAGGCTGATGTGGCCGCTGCCACGGGCCAGCATGGCCGGCAGCACGGCATCCAGGACGTTCAGCGCGCCCCGGTAGTTGATGTCCAGGTGACGCTCCATGTCGATCAGGTCCATGGCGTCGGCCCGCATCGCGCGGTAGTGACCGGCGCAGTACACCATCAGGTCCAGCGGTCCCCGCCGTTGAAGGGATTGCGCTGCCTCACGGACGGCCGCCGCGTCGGTGACGTCGAGCGGGAACGACTGGATGCGGCCCTGGCCCTCGTTGACCAGCGCCTGCAGGGCGGCCTCGGACCGTGCCGACACGGACACCAAGGCGCCCTGACGAGCCAGAGCACGCGCGGTGGCCTCGCCGATGCCGCTGGAGGCGCCGACCACCCACACATGCATTCCGCGCCAGTCGCGCAGCGGCGGGTTGTAGGGGCGCAGCCATGACCAGCCCCCTGCGCGTCCGCTGGGCAGGGTTGACCGGTCGTCGGTGAACTGGTGCACGTGGTGGTCCTCAGGTGCGCTTGACGAAGCTCAGGGTGACTTCACCCAGGCGAACGCCGAACTTGCTCATGACCGCTTTGTTGAGCATCACGCGCTCGTCCATGAGGTACATCCAGTCGTCGAACTGCACCTCCCAGACCCGGCCGTCCACCGGCAGCGCGAGGGTGTAGGCCCAGCGGAACGCATTGCCCCGGGTTTCGCCAAAGGCTGTACCCACCACATCGCCCGCGGTGCCGCTGTAGCGGCCTTCGCCCAGGTGTTTCAGGCGCCAGATCCGCTTTTCGGTGGTGCCATCCGAATAGGTGAAATCCTCGTCGAGCACGCCCTCGTCGCCGTTCCATTGGCATTGCATCAGGACGGTGAAGCGGCGCACGACCTTGCCAGAGCGATCGGTGAACACGCCGTAGGCGTCCAGCGTGCCGTTGAAGTAGCGCCGAAGATCCAGCTCGGGCTTCTGCCCGGCGAAATCGGTGATCTGGGGAGAAGCGCAGCCGGCCAGCACGAAGGGCGTGGCCAGGGCGCCGGTGAGCAGCAGTCGTCGTTGCATGGTCAGGCTTTCAGGGGTTGGGGCGCCGGGGGTGCCGGCTCGTGGCGGATCACCAGGGCATAGAGCAGGCCGCCGGCCAGCAGCTTCAGGACGCAGGGCAGCAGGCAATAAGCCAGCGTGAGGGTCTGAAGCGCGGCTTCGTCGCGCGCGCCGGGGGTGTAGCCCAGCCAGGCCAGCACCGGCAGAGCCAGCCCGGCGGCCAGGGCCAGGTTCATCTTGGCAGCGAAGTTCCACCAGCCCAGATAGGCGCCCTCGCGCTGGCCGCGTTCACCCAGCTCACCCATCAGGCCGGTGAGGAGGGCGCCGGGCAGGGCCAGATCGGTGCCCACGGCCACGCCCGAGAGCGCGCAGACGATCAGGAATGGGACGATATCCCCGGTGCCGAGGGTGGCGGCCCAGACGAAGACGGCCACCGACAAGGCCATGCCGGCCAGCCAGCTGCGCGCCAGGCCCAGCCATCCCACCACCCGCACCCACAGGGGCAGCGACAGGGCGGCGCACAGGAAGTAGACCGCCAGAAACGCGGGTTCGGTTTGTGTCGAGGCCTGCAGGCGGTCCTGCACGAAGAAGAGCACCAGGGTGGCGGGGATGGCGCTCGCGGTGCCATTGACCACGAAGACCGCCAGCAGTCGCTGGAATCGGGGTTGGCGCAGCGGACTCAAGCGTGCGGCACCGCCCTCCGGTGTGTGGGGCTGTCCGGCAGTCGGGGCAAGGGACAGCGTCCAGGCCCACCAGCCCAGCGCGAGGAGGATGGCAAAGGCCGTCACGGTGGCACCCAGGCCGAGCGTGCCGGGCAGCACGGCAGCCAGCAGCACGCCCACCAGCGCGAATCCTTCGCGCCACGCCACGATGCGGCTGCGGGCGGCCTCGGTGCCACCGAGGCGGGCGCCCCAGCTCTGGTGAGCCACGCTGGCCACGCTGTAGGCGGTGTAGGTGATGGCCATCAGCAGACCGGCCCAGCTCAAAAGCGTTGTCATGTCCCCGCGCACCGTCGCTGGCGGAAACAGCAATCCCCACAGGCCCAGGGCCAGCACGATGGCCGATGCCGCGCCGGCGGTGAGTACGGCACGGCGCGAGCGGGCGAAGAGCCGGTCGCACCAGCGGCCGATCAGGGGGTCGAGCACGGCATCGAACAGGCGCGCGGCCAGCAACACGGCGCCCAGCGCCGCCAGCGGCGCCGCAAAGCTGCGGGCGTAGTGGTTGGGCAGCACCACGTACAGCGGCAACGCGACAAAAGCCAGTGGCAGTCCCAGCAAGCCGTAACGCAGGCCATGCCGCCAGGCGCCCGACCGGGTGAACGCCTCGGCCGGGTGGGACAGCGATGACGGCTTCGTGCTCATGGCGTTCTTCAGCGGCGCCACTGGGCCAGCAACGTGTCACGAAATCGCGGCTGCGATGTCTTGGGCGACAGCCAGATGCCGAAGAATCGCGCGGAAAACGCCTCGTCTGCCACCTCACCCAGCAGGCGGCCATTCAGGTAGAAGCGGGCACCCGTCCCGGGCACGTGCACGCCCAGAATGCGATCGCCTGGTTTGACGTCCGGGAAGAGCCCGGTCATCGACTGGAGCCAGCGGCTGGACTGCGCCTCACCCAGGGGCTCGATGCCCTGCATCTCATCGACCGAGCGGCGCGCGATGTCCGCGCCCTTGAAGTTGCGCCGGTACTGCAATTCAAGACCGAAGCGTTGCCGCTCGAAGCGGGCCGGGTCGAAGCCCTCGGGCGCGTACAGCGTGGCTTCATAGATTTCGAAACCCCACAGCCGCAGCAGGGCCTGTCCGGCCACCTGCTTGCCTTGCAGGGCGATGCGGGCGTCGGCCTCGGGCGTACTGGCCCAGCTGCGAGTGACCGGCAGCGCGGCCAGGGCGGTCAGCGAGATGAGCCGTGACAGGGCGTGACGTCGGGTGCTCATGGCGACTCGCGCTCAGTGCGCCGGGCGACGCAGGGTGAACTGGACGACGTCGGTGCTGCCTTCGGCGAAGGCAGCCTCGCAGTACGCCAGGTAGAACTCCCAGATGCGCAGGAAGCGCTGGTCGAAGCCCTGCTGCAACACGCGGTCCTGTTCGTGCATGAAGCGGTCACGCCATTCGCGCAGGGTGCGGGCGTAGTCCAGACCGAAGGCGAACTGGTCCACCACCTCCAGGCCAGCACGCTCGGCCTCGGCGCGGAAGGTCGACGGGCTGGGCAGGCAGCCGCCCGGAAACACGTACTGCTGGATGAAGTCGGTGCCGCGGATGTAGCGCTCGAACAGCTCGTCCTGGATCACGATGCTCTGGATGCAGGCCTGGCCACCCGGCTTGAGCAGGCGCGCGACCGACTGGAAATAGGTCGGCCAGTACTCGCGACCGACCGCCTCGACCATCTCGATCGAGCAGATGGCGTCGTACGGACCATCCTGGATATCACGGTAGTCCTGCAGACGCAAGTCGGCCTGCGGCACGCGCTGCCGGGCGTAGGCCAACTGCTCGGTCGACAGGGTCACCCCGGTCACCGAGGCACCGAACTCGGTGACGGCCTTCTCGGCCAGGGCGCCCCAGCCGCAGCCAATCTCCAGCACGCGGTCGCCAGGCTTGACACCGGCCAGTTGCAGGGCGCGCCGCACCTTGGCGTGCTGGGCCGAGACCATGTCCTGTTCGGGCGTCTGGAACCAGGCCGACGAATAGTTCATGGTCGGGTCCAGCCAGAGCTGGTAGAACGCGTTGCCCAGGTCGTAGTGGGCATGGATGTTCTTGCGGCTGTTGGTCCGCGAATTGCGGTTGAGCTTGTGGCGCACCCAGTAGGCCAGACGACCGAGCCAGGTGCCGTAGATCACGTCTTCCAGGTCGCGCCGGTTGGCCAGGAACAGACGCAGCAGGTCGGTGAGGTTGCCGGTGCTCCAGTCACCCGCGAAGTAGCTCTCGGCAAATCCGATGTCACCCGATTTGAGCGCCGCGCCGCAGGCGTTCCAGTTGTGCAGATGCAAGGTGGCGTGAACGCCCTGGCCATTGCCGAAGCGCTGCAGGCTGCCGTCGGGCAGTTGCAGGGTCAGGCTGCCATGCTGCAGGCGCTGCAGCAGTTGCAGGATGGTGCGGGCGGCGGAGGGCGCGTCGGAAGGCAGCGCGAATCCGACGGGGTGGTGACGGGCGGTGGTGCTGTTCATGGCGGAAACTCGTCAGGGTCGGCGGGAGAGTCGGTCAGGATCTGGACGATGCGGGTGCGTCGCCCAGGGTCACGAAGTCGGCTGGCGGCGCAGGCTGGCGAAAGAAGGGCGTGCGCTTGACCCACAGGCGCAGGGCCTGCCAGTGGATGCGGGCGATCACGCCGAAGGTCATGGCCGGGTGCTGCCAGAGGGCACGGCGTGCGGTGGCCGCGTCCAGCGGCACCAGATCGCCGCTGACGCTGGTGCCGATCAGCACCGGCGCGCCGTGCTCGTCGTGGTAGTCGATGCGGGCGACGGTGCGGTCGCGGCCGCCCTGCGTGGTGCGCATGAAGACGAAGCGGTAGTGACCGCGCACCGGGCAGAAGGGCGACACATGGAAAACCTTGTCAGCACTGCAGGGCACTCCGTAGCGCGGGTTCTCCAGCAGGTAGCAATGGCGCTCGCCGAAGGTGTTATTGACCTCGGCCACCACCGCGCGCAGCGAACCGTCGGCGCGGTGGCAGTACCAGAAGCTGACCGGCTTGAAGGTGTAGCCCAGCACGCGCGGGTAGGTGTGCAGCCAGATTTCGCCGTCGGCATCCTGGATGCCGTGCTGACCCAGCAGCTGCTCCATCCAGGCCAGGGCATCGGGCCCGCCGTCGCCATGGTCGCTGTCGTGAAAGGCCAGGGCCGCCCGGCGGTTGCGCACCAGCGCGCCGTCGCCATGGGCGCGCAGCGCGCGCATTGGCAGCATCAGAAACCAGGTGGGGTAGGCAAAGGCGTTGTGGCGCGGGCGATGGCGCACGTGGCGCACCGCCCCGAAACCGATCAGGGCCCGCTCGTTCATCCAGCCACCCCGGCCCGCACGCGGGTGCGTGTCGTGGTCAGGCCCCACTGGTCGATCAGCGCTCGAGCGGCCTGCAGCCCGGCCTTGAGTCCGTCTTCGTGGAAGCCGTAACCCATCCAGGCGCCTGCGAAGAAGGTGTGCTGCTGACCCTGCAACTGCGGCACCCGTGTCTGTGCGCGGATGGCGGCCATGTCGAACACCGGGTGCGCGTACTCGTACTCGCCAATGATGGTGGACGGATCGATGGCACGGTGCGGGTTGAGCGAGACCACCACCGGAACCTCGGTGGGCAAGGGTTGCAGACGGTTGATCAGGTAGTGCAGGCAGACGCGGGCCGACTCCTGGCCAATGTCCGGTGAGCGCTCGTAATTCCAGGCGGCCCAGGCGCGGCGGCTTTGGGGCAGCACCGAGGTGTCGGTGTGCAGCACCGCCCGATTGGGCTGGTAGCGGATAGCGCCGAGCACCTCCCGCTCCTGCACGCTGGCGCTCTCGCCCAGCAGGGCCAAGGCTTGGTCACTGTGGCAGGCCATCATCACCGCATCGAAGTGCTCGCTGCGCTCGTCGGTGACGATCCGCACGCCGCCGGCCTCGCGCAGCACCTGGCGCACCGGCGTGTTGAGGCGGGCGTCGGCGATCCCGCGAATGATCTTCCTGACGTACTGGCGCGCGCCACCGGCCACCGTGTGCCACTGGGGCCGGTTGGTGATCTGGATCAGACCGTGGTTGTGGCAGAAGCGGATCATGGTCGCCACCGGGAACCGCAGCATCTGGTCGGTCGGGCAACTCCAGATGCAGCCGAGCATGGGCAGGAAGTACCAGTCGCGGAACTCGGCCGAGAAGCGGTGCTCGCGCAGGAAGTCGGCCAGCGGCTGCATCAGCGGGCTGTGGTCGCCCAGATCGGCCTCCTGCAGCGCCAACTGCGTGGTGACGCGGTTGAAGCGAACGATGTCGGCCAGCATGCGCCAGAAGCGCCGGTTGCCCAGGTTGCGGCGCTGGGCAAATACGGTCGAGAGGTTCGATCCGCTCCATTCCAGCGGCCCGCCACCGACACCCGCACCCGGCGTCTGGACGGAGAAAGACATGTCTGATGCGGCCGTCGGCACATCCAGCACGTCCAGCAGGGCGATGAGTTCGGGGTAGGTGCGCTCGTTGAAAACCAGAAAGCCCGTGTCGACGCCGAAGGTGGTCGGGCGGCCGGTGTCGTCGGGCAAGGTCACATCGACGGTGTGCGTGTGACCGCCGAAGTAATCGCCGGCCTCGAAGACCGTCAGGTGGGTCAGGCCGTTGAGCGTGTGCGCGGCCGACAGACCCGAGATACCCGAGCCGATGATGGCCACGCGGGGGCGGCGCTGGGCGCTGCCGCCCATGGAGTGAACGGGGAGGTCCGAGTACATGGCTCAGACCCCCGTGGCCCGGAGGGCCGAATAAGAAATGCCTGCGAAGCGCCCCGAAACGAAGGAGGGAGGGAGGGAGGAGGAGGAGAAGCGCCTCGGGATTGCAACCGGGCCTTTCGGCACCGGAAGGCTTCGCAGAGCAAAAACCGTTTCAATGAATGTCTTCATCGACATCCGCTTGTGTGCATTGAGGGAGGTCTCTCGCAAAAAGTTCCGCGTGGGGATGAAATTCATGGGGAGACCCTCCGGAGTTGGTGTTGGGAAGTGACCAGGACAAACTCATACTGTGTGGTTGCATTGTGACTGAATAGTCACGATTTGTCCGAGAGAATTTTCTCCAAGTCCCTCATGAAGTTGGGGTTATTGGGTTCGACCGCACTCGGATAGCTCGTGACCCGGGCGCCATCGCGGCTGATCAGGTACTTGTGGAAGTTCCATTGCGGTGCCTGGCCGGTGCGGCGAGCCAGCTCTCGGTAGAACGGGTTGGCCTGCGGGCCGGTGACCACCGACTTGTCGAACATCGGAAAGCGCACGCCGAAGGTGTTCTCGCAGAAATCGGCGATGGCCTTGGCATCGCCGGGCTCCTGGCGACCGAAGTCGTTCGAGGGAAAGCCCAGCACCACGAGGCCGCGGGACCGGTAGCGTTCGTACAGGTCCTCCAGTCCGCGGTACTGACCGGTGAAGCCGCAGTAGCTGGCGGTATTGACCACCAGCAACACCCTTCCTGCGTATTGGCACAGGTCCTGCGGGGCGCCGTCCTGCAGCCGTGCAAAGCGGTGCTGAAGCAGGCCGGGGCAGGCGGTGGGCGTGGCTGGTGCATTGGTGCGGGCCATGGCCGGGAGGCTGCCCAGACTGCCCAGGACCAGACCTCCGCAAAGCAGCGTCCGGCGGGAGAGTCCTCTTTTGTCGATGACAAATTGGTGTTTCACGCGCTTCGCTCCATAATTTGTGAACTGATTGAATCATTTGTCCATGACAAATACAAGCCATACCATCGCCGACATCGAGCGTGACACCGGTCTGTCCAAGGACACGCTGCGGGTCTGGGAGCGACGTTACGGCTTCCCGACCCCGGTGCGCGATGCCCAGGGTGAGCGCCGTTACGACGATGGACAGCTGCTGCGTCTGCGGCACATCCGGCGGCTGATCGACGCGGGTCACCGCCCCGGTGCCATCGTCGCCCTGCCGCTGGATGCCCTGCTGGCCCTCTCTCCGGATACGCAGGGCGCGGAAATCCGGATGTCGGCGCCGGCGGGCGCATCGTCAGGCGACCCCGATGCCCCGGACCTGCCCGATCACCTGCGCCAATGGATGAACCTGCTGCGGCGGCACCAGACTCGGGGCTTGCGCGCATCGATCAACCAGTACCTCCTGGCCCACGGCCTCTCGGCGCTGGTGCGCGACGGGCTGGCACCCATGAATGCGCTGGTGGGGCAGTCGTGGCTGGAAGGTCGGCTGGCGGTCTTCGAGGAACACCTGTACACCGAGGTGGTGCTGCGCGTGCTGCGCCAGGCCATCAGTCAGGCGGCGGCCGGCCGTTCCGCCCAGCCGCCCCAGGTGCTGCTGACCACGGTGCCTGGCGAACAGCACCAGCTGGGGCTGATGATGGCCGAGGCCATGATGGTGCTGGAGGGATGCGAGACGGTGGCGCTGGGGGTGCAGACCCCCTTGCCCGACATCGCCCAGGCCACCAAGGCCTGCCAGGCCCAGGTGGTGGCGCTGGGCTTCAGCGCCGCGACCGTGGCCCGGGATGCCCGCGACGCGCTGGAACAGTTGCGCAGCCTGCTGCCACCGAACGTGGACATCTGGACTGGTGGCCAATGCGCTGGCCTGGCGCGCCGGCCGCGCACCCGCGAGGCAGTCGCCGGCCATACCCACCTGGCCCGGCTGGAGGACATCGGCGAAGCGGTGGCGCGCTGGCGCGCCGGTGCGATGTCGGCAGGGGTGACGGCATGAGCCGCCGTGAAGGCCATGCCGGCAACAAGGCATTCCTGCCGTCCAAGCCCTGCGAGCAGTGCGGCCGCCCGATGACCTGGCGCAAGGCCTGGGCGCGCAACTGGGATGCGGTCAAGTACTGCAGCGACCGCTGCCGCGGTCAGGCCCGCCGGCCTTCGGCATGACAGCGGCCGTGTCCAGCACCCCGGGTGTCCGCAGGCTGGTGCTGATCCTGGGTGACCAGCTCTGGCTGGACAACCCTGCGCTGGCGGACTTCGATCCTGCGCAGGACCGGGTGCTGATGATCGAGGCGCCCGGCGAGTCCACCGGTGTCTGGAGCCACCAGGCCCGCATCACCGTGTTCCTTTCGGCCATGCGGCACTTCCGGGAGCGGGTGCTGGCCCAGGGATGGCCCCTGGACTACATCGGGCTGGAGGACGAGCCCGAGGGACACGCCGACCGCTTCACCGACCGCCTCGCCCGCTGCCTGCAGCGCATCCGGCCTGTGCGTCTGGACGTGTGCGAGTGCGGCGAATGGCAGATGCAGCAAGGCCTGGAAGCCTGCGCCACCGCCGCTGGCGTACCCCTGCACTGGCATGCCGACACCCACTTCCTGTGCAGCCGCGAGCGCTTTGCCCGCTGGACACGTGGCCGCCGCGAGTGGCGGATGGAGCACTTCTACCGCGAGATGCGGCGCGAGCATCGCGTCCTCATGGACGGGGACCAACCGCTGGGCGGGCAGTGGAATTTCGACGCCGACAACCGCAAGGCCTACCCCCGCACGGGACCGGGCTGGATCCCGGAGCCGGCGCGCTTCGAGCCGGACGACATCACCCGCGAGGTCATGGCGCTGGTGCGGCGGCGCTTCGCCGGACACCCCGGTTCGCTGGATCACTTCATCTGGCCCGTGACGCGCGAGCAGGGGCTGCAGGCTTTGCGGCGCTTCATCGACGAGCGGCTGCTGGGCTTCGGGCCCTATCAGGATGCGATGTGGAACGACACGCCCTACGGCTGGCACTCCCTGCTGTCGGTGGCGCTGAACCTGCACCTGATCCATCCGCGCGAGGTCATCGACGCAGTGGAGCAGGCCCACCGCGAGCGGGGTGAGCAGGCGCTGCCGCTGGCCGGTGTGGAGGGCTTCATCCGTCAGGTGCTGGGCTGGCGCGAGTTCATCCGCGGCGTCTACTGGCAGGAGATGCCCGGCCTGCGCGAGGCCAACCATTTCGGCCACCAACGCCCACTGCCGGCCTGGTACTGGACCGGCGAGACCGACATGGCCTGCCTGCGCGATGCCATCGGCCAGACGCTGCGCCACGGCTACGCCCACCACATCCAGCGTCTGATGCTGCTGGGCCAATACGCCTTGCTGGCCGAGATCGATCCGCGCCAGGTGGCCGACTGGTTTCTGGCGGTGTACGTGGATGCGATCGAATGGGTGGAACTGCCCAACGTGGCGGGCATGGCGCTGTATGCCAATGGGGGGCGCTTTACCAGCAAGCCCTATGTGGCCAGTGGCCAGTACGTGTCCCGAATGAGCAACCATTGCCAGGGCTGCCGGTTCCGGCCCGAGCTTCGGACCGGCCCGCAGGCCTGCCCGATGACCACGTTGTACTGGCATTTTCTGGACCGCCATGAGGCCGAACTGGCGGCGAGCCCCCGCACGGCATTGATGGTCAGAAACCTGCAGCGCCTGACGCCCGGGGAGCGGCAGGCCATCCGGAGCCAGGCCGCATGGCTGCTGGACGGAGCTGCCGCCTCAGCCCCTGGCGCTGCGCACGGACCAGGCCCTGCGGGCAGCGATCAGTCCCAATGACAGAACAAGGGCCCAGATCACGCCGGTCAGATCGGCCGCCAGCACCACCGAGATCTCGTTGCTGTTGTCCCAGGCCACCGGCTGATGCCAGGCCTGGGCCACCAGCAACTTCACCGCCAGGCCCGCGGCCAGCATCAGACCCCATCGGCGGGCTTTCTCCACCGGGACGCGCTTGAGCAGCAGTTCCACCGCCATCACGGTCGCGGCCGCGTGCAGCAGACCCGACATGCCCACCGCGTGTCCGATCTGTGGCCACAGCAGCAGGGTGACCTGCGCCAGCGGCCAGGCCAGCAGCCAGGCCAGGGTGGCCAGGCGGCTGGGACGCAGCACCCAGGCCAGACCCGTGATGACACCCAGCGCCACCTGATTGACGATCAGGTGCGGCGTGTTGCGATGGACCCAGGCGCTGGTCCACAGCGTCCAGGGCTGCGCCTGCCAGTGGTCCGACTGCCAGGTCAGCGTCGCCAGTGCCGATTCACCCGCCCACCACAGCAGCATGCTGGCCACGCCATGCAGGGCGCAGACCAGCAGCCAGGTGCGGGTGCCTTTCATGCAGGCGCGCCGTCCGTGCCCAGCACGTGCCGCCACAGGGCCCGCACCGGGGTGGCCAGGGCCACCGCGTCGGCGGCCGGCAACTGCGTGGGCACCTCGTCCAGGCGGGCGCGGTGCTGCAGGCGGCGCAACTCGCGGTAGGCGTCGCCCGCGGCCTGTCCCATGCCCGGGCTCAGCAGACCGGCGGACTCGGCATGACGCAGCAGGGTGATGTTGCCCAGGTTGCCGCGCAGTTCAGGGTGGGCGGCGGAGTGCGCCAGCACCAGGTACTGCACCACGAACTCGACATCCACCATGCCCCCGGGGCTGTGCTTGATCTCGAACTGGTCACCCTTGACCGGGTGGGCCGCGCGAACCTTCTCGCGCATGGCGCGGATTTCCTGCGCCAGCGCCGCGTGGTCCCTCTCGGCGGTGATCACGGCCTCGCGCACCGCGTCAAAACGCGGTGCCAGCGCCGCCTGGCCGAGCACGAAGCGCGCCCGCGTCATGGCCTGGTGTTCCCAGGTCCAGGCGGTGTTGCTGCCGCGCCCGCGCTGGTAGTCTTCGTACGCGGTGAAGCTGGTCACCAGCAGACCCGAATTGCCGTTGGGCCTCAGGGCCGTGTCGATCTCGAACAGGTCACCTTCGCCAGTCTTGACCTGCAGCCAGTTGATCAGCTTGCGCACGAAACCGGCGTAGATCTCGCCGGCGCGTTCGTCCTCGTCCTCGTAGACGAACACGATGTCCAGGTCACTGCCGTAGCCCAGTTCCTTGCCGCCGAGCTTGCCGTAACCGATGATGGCAAAAGCCGGTTCTTCGCGGTGCCGGTTCTTCAGGCGCTGCCAGCACCAACGCGCCGTGACCCGCAACACCGTGTCCGCCAGCGCGGACAGATCGTCGGCCACCTGCTCCACGGTCAGCACGCCTTCCACATCCCGTGCCAGGGTGCGGAACACCTCGGCGTGGTGGGCGCGGCGCAGCAGGTTCAGCAGCTCCTCCTCGTCGTCCTCGCCGGTGCGCCGCAGTGCGGTGCGCCGTTCTTCCAGATCGGCCTCGAACTGGGTCGCATCGAAGCGCTCCTCCATCAGCTGGCGTCCGGCCAGCTCGTCGATCACGCCCGGGTGCTTGACCAGATACCGGGCCGGCCATTTGGCGGCGCCCAGCAGGCGCAGCAGGCGCTCGTGCACCGACGGGCGCTCCTGCAGCAGCGCCAGGTAGCTTTCCCGGCGCAGCATCGGTTCGAGCCAGTCGGCCAGGCGCAGGGCTGCTTGCTCACTCGCACGGCCCTCGTCGAGCCAGGACGCGGTGCGTTCGACCAGGCGCACCAGTCGCACCCGGGCGTCCTCGCGCAGGGCCAGCACCCGGGGGTGGTCGCACCATTGCGCCACCTTGGCCGCAAAGGCCTCCGGCAGCGATGGCAGCACACCCTGCAGGTCCTCGACCGCGCTGCGGCCGTTGCGCCCGTTGCATCCCTTGCCGTGGCAGCCACCCTGGGTGGAACCGCCCAACAGGATGTCGAACTCGTGCGCCACGGTCTCGCGGTGGGTGTCGAGCTCGCACAGGAAGGCGCACACGTCCGGGTAGCCCATGGTGGCGGCGATCCAGGCCAGATCGTCGTCGTGCGTGGGCATCAGGTGCGTCTGCTGGTCGTCCAGGTACTGGATGCGGTGCTCGACGCGGCGCAGGAATTCGTAAGCCCGGGCGAGTGATTCGGCGGTGGCCGGTGGCATCAGGCCCGCCTTGGCCACGCGCTGCAGGGCATCCAGCGTCGGGCGCGTGCGCAGTTCGGGGAACTGACCACCGCGCACCACCTGCAGCAGCTGCACGGTGAACTCGATCTCGCGGATGCCCCCCCGGGAAAGCTTCACGTCGTTGGAGCGCCCGGGATTGCCCGCCGCGCGCTTGGCCGCATGGTCGCGGATCTGGCGGTGCAGCGTGCGCAGCGACTCGAACACGTTGTAGTCGAGGTACTTCCGGAACACGAAGGGCAGCACCGGTCCGCGCAGCGCGCTGGCGCTTCGGGCCGCGATGCTGCTGGCCGGCGCGATGACCCGGCTCTTGAGCCAGGCAAAGCGCTCCCACTCGCGTCCCTGGACCAGGAAGTACTCCTCCAGCGCACCCAGCGAGACCGCCGGCGGCCCCGAATTGCCGTTGGGGCGCAGCGCCAGATCGACCCGGAACACCTGGCCGTGCTCGGTGATGTCGCCCACCGTGTTGTAGATGTGCTTGATCGCCTTGGCGAAGTATTCGTGGTTGGTGATGCGGTTTCGCCCGGCGGCGTTGCCTGCCGTCTGCCCGTCCTGGTCGTAGACGTAGATCAGGTCGATGTCGCTGGAGACGTTGAGCTCGCGGGCGCCAAGCTTGCCCATGCCGATGACCCAGAGTTCGGCGCGGCGGGCCGGTGCATCGGGGCTGGCTTCGGTCATGGGCGCGCCGTACAGGTCGTCCAGCTCGGCAAAGGCCAGCGCACAGGCCTCATCCAGTGCGATCTCGGCCAGCTCCGTCACGGCCCGCGTGATGTCGGCCAGTGGTGCTTGCTGCTCGCAGTCCAGCACCACCAGGCGTTCCATCACCAGCTGGCGCAGCACCCGCATGGCCGCCGGCACGGCCAGGCCGCGCTGGCGCAGGGTCTGCAGCGTCTGCGTCATCGTCTGCCGCACCGGGGGGCCGGGGGGCAGTAGCGCCAGTTCGTCCGGGTACCGGCGTCGGATGCGCTGCACATAGCGGGAATGGTCGGCGCGGGCCTGTTCGGCTGAGAGGGCCGGGCAGGCGTCGCCCCGCGGATTCACATTTGTTGACACAGCAGAAACCTCAGCAGCGGAACCTGGATCTTGTCAGGCCGTCATAATTTGCAGTGGACATGAATGCATCGAACCCGGCACCGGATGCCGAAACCCTGGCTCGCGCGGCTCCCTCGCGTTCCCTCAAGACCTTTTCTGCACTGACCCGACTTCTGTTGTGGCTGGTTGTCGCTGTCTGGGCGCTGTTCATACTCACCTGGGGGGCGCTTCACGGCTGGATTGTGCCGCGAATCAGCGACTGGCGTCCTCACCTGGAACGCTGGGCCACAGCGCAACTGGGGGTATCGGTCAAGGTGGGCGACATCCGCGCCGACCATGGTCCATCGCCGGCCTGGTTGCCTCTGCCGGTGTGGGGCCTGACCCCCACCATCCGCCTCATCGACGTGCGCCTGCTCGACCCGGCCGGCCGGGAGGCGCTTCGCCTGCCCCTTGTGCAGGCCAGCCTGTCGCCCGCCTCGGTCTGGCGCCTGGGTTTCGAGCAACTGCTCATCGACAGTCCGGTGCTGGATGTGCGCCGCACGCCCGATGGCCGCATCGAGGTGGCTGGCCTGGACATGGCCAGCGGCCCCGAATCCGACGGATCGGCCGCCGACTGGTTCTTCAACCAGTCCGAATTCATCATCCGCCAGGGCACGGTGCGCTGGATCGACGACCTCAAGCGCCAGCCGCCCCTGGCCCTGTCGCAGCTGGACTTCGTGGTGCGAAATGGCATCCATCGCCATGACTTCCGGCTCGATGCGACGCCGCCGGCGGACTGGGGCGAACGCCTGAGCCTTCGCGGCCAGCTGCGCGAGCCGCTGATCCAGCTGCAGGCGACCCAGCCCGGCCAGCTACCCTGGCGCGACTGGAGTGGCGAGGTCTTTGCGGACTTCCCCCACGTCGATGTGGCTCGTCTGCGCGCTTATGCCGACCTCTCGCGCTGGGACGTGCAGGTGCGCTCCGGACGCGGCGCGCTGCGTGCCTGGGCCGATGTGGAGCGGGGCAAGGTGCATGGCGTCACTGCCCAGATGGACCTGGAGGCGGTCGACACCACGCTGGGCAAGGACCTGCCCGCGCTGGCCCTGGACACCCTGACCGGGCGCCTGGAGCTGCAGTGGGGCGACGAAGGCTTCGAGGTGGCCACGGATGACCTGCGGTTTCGCACCCGGGAAGGCGACAACTGGCCGGGCGGCCAGTTGCGGGTGCGCCACCGCACCGGACAGGCGGGCAGCATCGCGGGTACCCAGCTCAGTGCCGACAGTGTCGATCTGGCGGCCTTGGCCACCATCGCCGGCCGCATTCCCTTGTCGGCCGAGCTGCGGGCACACCTGGCCGACCTTCAGCCCGCAGGCCGGGTCCAGGGCCTGACCGCGAGCTGGCGCCCGGCTGACGACCGGCGCCCCTTGAGCTATCAGGCCAAAGGCAAGGTCGTGGGACTGTCACTGGCCGGCCAACCCAGTGGGCAGAAATCGAGTTACGGCGACTATCCGGTGCCGGGCCGGCCCGGCATCCGCAACGCCGACATCGACTTCGACCTCAACGACACCGGCGGTCAGGCTCGCATCGCGGTGCGGGAAGGTGCGCTGGAGCTGCCCGACGTGTTCGAGGACCCCTTGCTGCCGCTGGACCGCTTCGACGGCCGGGCGCGCTGGACCGTGGCCGGCGAACGCATCGAGGTCACCCTGAGCGATGTTCGCCTGTCCAATGCCGATGCCGAGGGCTCGGCCGATGTCCGCTGGAGCACCGCGGACCCTGCCCGCAGCCAAGCCAAGTCCCGTTTTCCCGGCGAGCTGGACCTGACGGCCACGCTCACCCGAGCCGATGCCACGCGGGTGCACCGCTACCTGCCGCTGAGCGTGTCCCCCGACGTCCGACGCTACCTGAGCGAGGCGGCCAAGGCGGGCAACTCGCCCAAAGTCGATTTCCGTGTCAAGGGTGACCTTTGGGATGTCCCCTTTGATCGCGCGGCCGGCAGCCAGGGAGAGTTCCGGATCGCGGCGCAGCTCAAGGGAGTCGACTTTGCCTATGTGCCGGCTTTTCTCCAGAGCGCGGGCGAGGCCCCCTGGCCAGCGCTCAAGGGCATGGACGGGCAGTTCGTGTTCGACCGGGACAGCATCCGCATCACCGGCCTGCAGGGCGGCGCCCAGCCGCTGCCTGGCCTTCGCCTGAGCCAGGGCAGCTTCGTCATCGAGAACCTGATGAAGAGCCCGGTGATGGACATCTCGGCTCGGGTCCAGGGGCCGGCCAACGAGATCCTGGCCATCGTGCGCGACTCGCCGCTCAATGCCCTGACCAGCCAGGCCCTGGGACAGTCCCGGGCCACGGGCAACGCCAGCGGGCAGTTTTCCTTGCGCATCCCCTTTGACGACATGCGCAAGACCACCGTCAAGGGGAATGTGCGCCTGGCGGGCAACGACCTGCGCATCACGCCGGCAGCGCCGATGCTGGCCAACACCAGCGGCGATGTAAGCTTCAGCGAGAAAGGCTTCGAGGTGACCGCCGCGCGGGCGCGCGCCTTTGGCGGCGACCTGAGCTTCGACGGTGGCATGCAGACCGATGCCCGCGGCAACACGCGCATCCGCTTCCGGGGCCAGGGCACCGCCACGGCCGATGGCCTGCGTCAGGGTGAGCTCGGCATTGTCTCCCAGCTGTTTGCCAATGGCAGTGGGAGTGCGGCTTACGCGGCGCAGCTGAACTTCCGCGCTGGCGTGCCTGAGATCTCCGTGACCAGCAACCTGCAAGGCATGGCCATCAACCTGCCGGCGCCGCTGGGCAAATCCGCCGACACCAGTCTGCCCCTGCTGTTCGAGCAGTCGGTGCAGGGGGTTCGCAGCGCCGCGCAGGGCGAGGTGGCGCTCACCGATCGCCTCAACGTCGATATCGGCCCTCCCGCCGCTCGGGCGGTGTCGCTGCACTACGAGCGCGATATCACCGGCAGCGAGCCTCGCGTGTTGCGCGGGAGGATCAGCGTGGGCACCAGCCCGGATGAAGCCATCTCCACCCCCACATCGGGTGTGCAGGCCAACCTGCGCTTCGATGACCTGGATGTGGGTGCCTGGACCCGGGCCCTGCCGGCGCAGGAAGGCGGACAGACGCCCGCCGCCGGCGCCGCCGGCGCCGCCATGCAGTACCTGCCCACGGTGCTGGCTTTGCGCGCGGCGCGAGTGCTGCAGGACGGCCGCACATTCCAGGACGTGGTGGTGGGTGGCACCCGGGTCGACGATCAGTGGCGGGTCAACGTGTCGGCGCGTGAGTTCGACGGGTACGTTGAGTACCGCCAGCCTTCCGACAACTCGGCCGGCAGCATCTATGCACGCCTGTCCCGGCTGTCGCTGTCTCAGGCAGCCACCACCGATGTGGAGGAAATCCTGCAGCAGCCCAGCAGCGTGCCCGCGCTGGACATCGCCGTGCAGGACCTGGTGCTCTCGGGTCGCAGCCTGGGCCGCGTCGAGGTGCAGGCGGTCAACCGGGTGGGCGCCGACCGTGTGCGCGAGTGGCGCCTGAACCGCCTGCAGGTGATCATGCCCGAGGCGAGGCTGAACGGTTCCGGCAACTGGGCGCCGGCCGCCGGTGGCCGTCAGCGCCGGGCGGCCCTGACGTTCCAGCTGGACATCCGTGACTCGGGCAAACTGCTGGCCCGCTTTGGCCGCGACGGCGTGGTGCGCGGCGGCGAGGGCACCATCGAGGGCAACATCGGCTGGATCGGCTCCCCGTTCCGGCTGGATTACCCCACGCTGTCCGGCCAGATGAAGGCCGACATCGAGCGGGGACAGTTCCTCAAGGTCGATCCGGGGGCCGCCAAGCTGCTGGGCGTGCTCAGCCTGCAGTCCCTGCCCAGGCGACTGGTGCTGGACTTCCGCGACGTCTTCTCCGAAGGCTTTGCCTTCGATTTCATCCGCGGCGATGCCACGCTGGCGCAGGGCGTGATCTCGACCAACAACCTGCAGATGAAGGGCGTCAACGCGGCTGTGCTCATGGAAGGCAGTGCCGACATCGGCCGCGAGACGCAGGACCTCAAGGTGGTGGTGGTGCCCGAGATCAACGCCGGTACCGCGTCCCTGATTGCCACGGCCATCAACCCGGCGGTGGGGCTGGGCACCTTCCTGGCACAGTACCTGCTGCGCCAGCCGCTGCAGAGCGCCACCACGCAGCAGTTCCACATCACCGGCGGCTGGAGCGACCCCAAGGTCGACAAGATCGAGCGGCAGCCCGTTGCACCATCACCGGCCACCGCACCGGCGGCGCCACGATGAGCGCAGGCGTGGTACTTTCCGGTCGTTGATACCGTCATCTTTTCAGGAGCTGTCCACCATGCGAGTCGCCGCCATCCAGATGGTCTCGGGCACCAGCCTTGACGCCAACCTCAGTGAAGCCCTGCGCCTGCTGCGCCAGGCCGCGCAGTCTGGCGTCGAGCTGGCCGTGCTGCCCGAGTATTTCTGCTTCATGGGCCACAAGGACGAAGACAAGCTGGTGCTGGCCGAAACGCCGGGGCTGGGTACCGTGCAGGACTTCCTCTCGGACGCCGCGCGCGACCTCAAGATGTGGATCGTCGGCGGTACCCTGCCCATGGCCACCGACGACCCCACCCACGCGGCCAATGCCTCGCTGAGCTACACGCCCAAGGGGCACTGCGCCAGCCGCTACGACAAGATCCACCTGTTCCGTTACGACAACGGCCGCGAGCGCTATGACGAGGCGGCCGTGCTCAAGGCCGGCGACACGCCCACGGTCTTCGAGCTGACCGACCATGCCGGTGTGCACTGGCGCGTGGGCCAGAGCGTCTGCTACGACCTGCGTTTTGCCGAGCTTTACCGCGCGCTGGCGGCCGATCTGATCCTGGTACCGGCGGCCTTCACTTACACCACCGGTCAGGCCCACTGGGAGGTGCTGCTTCGCGCCCGCGCCATCGAGAACCAGGCCTACGTGCTGGCCAGTGCCCAGGGCGGGACGCACGAGAACGGACGCCGCACCTGGGGCCACAGCATGGTGATCGACCCCTGGGGCGAGGTCATGGCCCTGCAGTCGGGCGGTCCTGGCGTGGTCATTGCCGACATCGACATGGAGCGCCTGCGCAGCGTGCGCGAGCAATTGCCCTCCCTGCAGCATCGTCGTCTGTGACCGGACGCTGACGGCATGAAGCTGCCTGCGCGCCTTGCCGTGCTGGCCTCGCGGCGCTGGCTGCTGTGGGGCGCGCTGCTGCTGCTGGTGGTGGCGCTGCTTGTGGTGCTGGTGTTTCTGGCGGCCGAGTACGAAGAGGGCCGCGACCAGTCCGCTCTGGAGGCTGACGTGGCCGCCACCGCCAGCGACATCCGCGCCGGTCTGCTGCGCAACGTCCAGACGCTGCAATCCCTGCACAGCGTGGCGCCGACGGCCGCCTCCTGGGAGGCGCCGGCCGCCGAACTGCTGGCCATCAGCCGCGAGTTGGTCCGGCTGGAGTGGCGCGACAACCAGCTGAACCTGCTGGCCTGGCGCGATTCGCCCTACCAGGCGGGCCTGTTCGACATGCTGCCGCGCCAGGACGCCCTGCCGGATCTGCGGCTGGCCTGCGAGAACGCGCGGCGCCTGTCTGGGCACGCGTTCTCGCCCAGCTACTTCTGGCCCCTGCCCGGTGGCCAGGGACTGGAGCTGGTGGAGATGTGCCTGCCGGTGGTCAGGGCCGGCAAGCCGCAGGGGTACCTGGTGGCCACCTACTCGCTGCACGGCATCCTGTCCGAGCTGACCAACCGCGATCTGCTGCGCGGGCGCGGTCTGGCCTTCACCGATGCCGATGGCACCCGTCTGGCCCTGTACAGCTCCGTGCCGGTGCGCCGCCGCCTGCTGGTGGCCAACCATCTCATCGACATGCAAGGGATGACCCTGGTGCTGCGCATGGAAAGCGCCCGGGCCGCCTACGGATTGTTCCCCAACGTCCTCACCGCGGTGGTGGGGGTGCTGTCGCTGTCGCTGCTGGCGGTGCTGGCGCTGCTGGGGCGCGACATCCGCCGGCGCCAGCGCGCCGAGACCGAGCTGGCCGCCGCCCTGGCCTTTCGCAAGGCCATGGAGGACTCGCTGGTCACCGGCCTGCGTGCGCGCGACATGGAAGGGCGCATCACCTACGTCAACCCGGCCTTCTGCCAGATGGTGGGGTTCCCGGCCGATCAGCTGGTGGGCAGCGGTATACCGGCGCCGTGGTGGCCGCCCGAACTGGTGGACGAGTACCAGCAGCGCCAGGCGGTGCGCCTGGCCGGCAATGCCCTGCCGCGCGAGGGATGGGAATCGGTGTTCCAGCGCAGCGACGGCACCCGGTTTCCGGTGCTGATCATCGAAGCGCCTCTGATCGACGCCCGGGGTGTGCAGACCGGCTGGATGAGCGCGATCCTGGACATGACCGAACAGCGCCGGATCGAAGAACTCAACCGCGCCTCCCAGGAACGGCTGCAGGCCACCGCGCGGCTGGCCACCGTCGGTGAAATGGCCTCGCTGCTCAGTCATGAGCTCAACCAGCCGCTGGCGGCGATTGCCAGCTACACCACGGGACTGATCAACCTGATGGATCAGGCGCCGGCCGAGGACTTGCCGCCCGCCGAACTGCGCCAGGCCATCCGGCGCATCGGGGAGCAGGCCGATCGCGCCGGCCGTGTCATCCGCAGCGTGGCCGACTTCGTCCGGCGTCGCGAGCAGGCCCGTGAAACCGTCTCCCCGGCCGCCCTGTTCGATGCCATCGGCCCGCTGATTCACCTGCAGGCCAAGAAGACGGCCATCCGGCTGCACACCGACATCGCCGCCGACTGCCCGGCGGTCAGTTGCGACCGCACCATGGTCGAACAGGTGTTGCTGAACCTGGCGCGCAACGGCATGCAGGCCATGCCCGACGGCGAGCCGCCGCTGCGCTCGGGTCTGCGGGTGCTGACGATGTCGGCGCGGCCGGTGCGACCTCTGGCCGGCACCGATGCGTCAGCCGCTTCGGGACGTCTGTGGGTCGAGTTTGCCGTCACCGATCACGGCATCGGCCTGGCGCCCGAGGTGGCCGAGAAACTCTTCACGCCGTTTTTCACCACCAAGTCCGAAGGCATGGGCCTGGGGCTGAGCCTGTGCCGCACGGTCATCGAGCAGCACGGCGGCGCGCTTACCCACGAGCCCGCCCAGCCCCGCGGCACGGTGTTCCGGTTCACCCTCCCCGCGGGCTGATGTTTGACGCTGGCCACCTCGGTCTATCATCCGCCCATGACGCCCCATCCCGACGCCCGCATCTACCTGGTCGATGACGACGCCGGTGTGCGCGAGGCCTTGTCGTGGCTGCTGCGCACCCGTCGCCTGCTCAGTGTCGGTTTCGACAGTGCCGAGGCTTTCCTGGCGGAGGTTCAGGGCTGGCGTGCCGAACCCGATGTGCCCTGCTGCCTGCTGCTGGATGTGCGCATGCCGGGCATGAGCGGACTGGCCCTGTTCGACCACCTGCTCACGCAGCCCTGGCAGGCCTTGATGCCGGTGATCTTCCTCTCCGGTCATGCGGATGTGCCCACGGCGGTCGACGCGGTCAAGCGGGGCGCCTTCGATTTCTGCGAGAAGCCGTTTTCAGACAACGCCCTGGTCGACCGAATCGAGCAGGCGCTGGCGCAGTCGGCGCAGGTGCTGGCCCAGCGCACCGCCCGGCGCAGCCTTCAGCAACGCCTTGACAGCCTGACCGATCGGGAGCGGGATGTGATGCGGCTGGTGGTCGACGGCCTGCCGAACAAACTGGTCGCCGATCAGCTCAACATCAGTGTGCGAACGGTCGAGGTTCACCGATCGCGCGTGTTCGACAAGATGGGTGTCAAGTCGGCGGTGGAACTGGCCAATGCCTTGCGTGCATCCTGAGCCGACGGGGGCCTGGTTCAACTGCGAGGGGTCGGCGGTTCGCCCGGGTCCTTTTCGTCCGCTGTCCTGTCGTGAACCTCGTCGCGCAGTTCACCGTTCTTGCGCCCGGAAAACATCGTCCACCAGACAATGAAGATCAGCAGCAAAAAGGCGCCCAGCGCCTCCAGCAACAACAAGGTCATGCCAACATCCGGTGAAAAGTGTTCGGTGCCAGTCCGGCGCGCCAGCGTGGGTCGCTGGCGCCAGGCGCTCATGGGCGGCATTGTAGGAATTCTGGCCGGCTGCGCCGTGGTCACCCAGGACATGCCCTCCGCCCCCGCGGGGGCACCCGTCACCGCGGCGCCGGCGCCCGTGGTCACCGTGCCGGATACCGGCACCCTGCCGCCACCGATTGTGCGCGGCAAGAGCCTGTGGACACCGGTGCGCTGGGCCGATGTGCCCGGCTGGGGCAGTGACGGGCTTCACGAAGCCTGGAACGCCTGGCTCAAGTCCTGCGAGCGGCCCGGCGAGGGCGCAGGCCCCGGCAGTGCGACCATCTGCGGCGAGGTGCGACAACTCTCGATCGCCAGTGCGCAGGAGCAGCACGACTGGGTCCAGCGCCGCTTCGTGCCCTATCGCATCACCGAATCCGACGGCCGGGCGCCGGAGGGTCTGCTGACGGGCTACTACGAACCCGTGCTGGCCGCCCGCCGCCTGCCCGATGCCACCTACCGGGTGCCGCTCTATGGCCTGCCACGCGACTGGCGGCGCGGCCAGACCTGGTACAGCCGCAAGGAGATCGACACCCAGCAGGCTGCACAACGTGCGCTGGAGGGCAGGGTGATTGCCTGGCTGGCTGATCCGATCGATGCCCTGATCCTGCAGATCCAGGGTTCCGGGCGCCTGACCATCAGCGAACCCGATGGCCGCCAGCGCCAGGTGCGCCTGGCCTTTGCCGCGCACAACGGCCACACCTACCGCAGTCCGGTGCGCTGGCTGCTTGATCAGGGCGCGATCAGGGAAGGCCACTGGGCGGCGGTGCGTGCCTGGGCCCGTCAGTATCCCCACCTGGTCAACGAGATGGTGTGGAGCAACCCGCGCACCGTGTTCTTCCGTGAAGAGGCGCTGGGGGAATTTGACGCCCGCTTCGGCCCGCGCGGCGCGCAGGGCGTGCCGCTGACGCCCGGCCGCTCCATCGCAGTCGATCCGCAAAGCATTCCGTACGGCACGCCAGTCTGGATGGCCACGCAAGGCCCCACGCTCAACCAGCAGCGGCTGGTGCTGGCCCAGGACACCGGTGGCGCCATCCTGGGCGCGGTGCGCGCCGATTACTTCACCGGCTGGGGTGGATTCACCGACCCCGCCTACACCGTGGCCGCGGCGCTCAAACAGCCCTTGCAGCTGTGGGCGCTGTGGCCGAGGTGATTGATCGCACACACATTGGAAGTCCCGCGCAGTCGGGCGTTCGGCCATGACCTCTGCCACACCCCATCACCTGCCCACCCTGCTCGACAGCCTCGTCCCCCTCATCCGCCAGGCCGGCGACGCCGTCATGGCCGTCTATGCCACCGACTTCGCCGTCACCGGCAAGGCCGACGCCTCCCCTGTGACTGAGGCGGACCGCCGGGCCGAGGACATCATCACCGCCGGTCTGGTTCGTTTGACCCCGGACATCCCCGTCGTGGGTGAAGAGGCCGAGGCGGAGGGCCGCGCGCCCACCGCGGTCGGCCAGCGCTTCTGGCTGGTCGATCCGCTGGACGGCACCAAGGAATTCATCCATCGCAACGGTGAGTTCACGGTCAACATCGCCCTGATCGACCAGGGGCGTGCGGTGCTTGGGCTGGTGCTGGCGCCGGCGCTGGGCCAGTTGTATGGCGGTGGCCCGGGCCTGGGCAGTTGGGTGGAAGATGCCCACGGCCATCGCCAGGCCATCGCCTGCCGGGCGGAGCCGCCCGAGGGCCTGACCGTGGTGGGCAGCCGCTCGCACGGCGATGCAGCGGCACTCGACGCCTTTTTGCAGGGCCGGCGCGTGGCGCAGGTGCGCAGCGCCGGTTCATCGCTCAAGCTGTGCCTGCTGGCGGCCGGTCAGGCCGACGTGTATCCGCGCTTTGGTCGCACCATGGAATGGGACATTGCCGCCGGCCATGCGGTGCTGGCCGGGGCAGGGGGCGCCGTTCAGGTCATCGACACCGGGCAGCCTCTGTCGTACGGCAAACCCGGCTGGGAGAACCCCCACTTTGTGGCGTGGGGTGACTGCCCGGTATGAAACTATGAATTGATCGAAAGGCATGAATGTGAAAAAATACTTTCATGCCCATGCGATCTCCTGCCGTCGACACGCTGCCATCGGCCGTGGAAGCTGCCCTGCGCAAGCTGGGGGCAGATCTGTCGATCGCCCGCAAGCGTCGAAAGCAATCGTTGGCCAACTGGGCTGCCCGCCTCAACGTGTCCGTGCCCACCCTGTCCAAGATGGAAAAGGGTGATCCCAGCGTATCTGCCGGGGTCTACGCCACCGCCTTGTGGCTGATGCAGCGCCACGAGGCGCTGGGAGGTCTGGCGGATCCCCAGGTCGATCTGGGCGCACTTGAGAGCGAAGTCCAGGCTGCTGTGCAGCGTGGGGTCCGGAGAACCCATGCTTGACCCCAGGCCCTACACCCCGCAAGACCAGCTGACGCTGTGGATGCTGACCGATCCTGTCCGGCCGGTGCGGGTGGGGCAACTGTCCCTGGTGCTGGGCGGTCAAGGTGTGGCTTTGCAGTACGACCCTTCCTGGCTGGCGGTCGGCTACGCGCTCAGTGAGGACCTGCCGCTGGTGGACACCCTCTTCATGCCCGCCCACAAGCAGGAAGCTGTCGGCGCGGTGGATGACGCGCGCCCGGACCGTTGGGGTGAGCGTGTCATGAAGAAATTCGAGCGTTCACCGCGGCTCTCATTGCTGGAGCAATTGCTGTTTGCCGGTGGTGATCGCTATGGCGCGCTGGGAGTCAGCCAACGGGCCGATGTGTACCAACCTTGGCCCACCTCACCCATGCCCCTGCTGGGTGACCTGATGACCATGCATGAGGTGGTTCGCAAGGTCATGGCCAACGAGCCCGTGTCTTTGCTGGAACAGCGGCTTCTCAGGCCAGGGGTCTCCTTGGGTGGTGCCCGGCCCAAGTCGCTGATCGAGATCGAGGGCGAACCCTGGCTGGTCAAGTTCTCTGAGGGGGAGGACGAGGATACCCCGCTGATCGAGCACGCCGCCATGACGCTGGCTGCACGTTGTGGCATCCAGGTGGCCACCACCCGCGCGTTGCCGGTGGGGGACCGCCATGCCGTCGCCGTCAGGCGGTTCGATCGGGTCGGGGGGCACCGGATCCATGTCATCTCCGCCCGCGTCGCCTTGCGGGCAGCGCATGGAGAGCCGGGCTATCCCCAGTTCTCGCAACTTCTGCGTCGTCTGCTCCCTGCCCAGGACATCGCTGCCGCACAAGCCCAGCTGTTTCGCCGGATGGTGTTCAACATCCTGATGGACAACACCGATGACCACGAAAAAAACCACGCCCTGATGCGCAGGACCGATGGCTTCTGGGCCTTGTCCCCCGCATTTGATGTGGTTCCAAGCCTCAGCGGGCTTGGCTATCAGGCCATGGAGATCGGGCGCGAAGGCACTGTGTCCTCTCTGGACAATGCACTGTCCGCTTGTGCTTCATTCGGTCTGAAACTGCCCGCGGCCAGAGCCATCATTCACGAGCTGGCTCAGGTCATCGGCGGGTGGCAGATGCATTTCCGGGCCTGTGGTGTCCGTGAAACCGACATTGCCCTGCTGGCACAGTACCTGGATGGTGGCGTGCCGGGGCAACTGAGGCGCAGCGTGATCAGCCGCCCCTAAGCGCCCTCAAGCTCGCTCAGGACTTGGCTGGCGGTGTGTCAACGCACTCCAGCGTGGGCCGGCTCTTGCGTGCGTCCCTGCACATTGTGTTGGAGGTGGCGCGGTTGCGCGCTTCTACATCCGCGGTGTAGGTGCCCAGACCGGTGGCCGGGCCAATCAGCGGGCATACGGCTGCGGCTGCATGGACTGACAAAACACCCAAGAAATGTGTACAAGAATTCACACTGGCCAGAACAGGGTCAGGCGGAGATCAGATGGCGTGCAGGTCGGTTTGCACTGGCCAGGGCAGCGGCTGTGTCTGGCCGTGCGCCTCAAAACGATGCACCAGCGCGATCGCGGTGCGACCGATGCGCTGGGTGCACAGGCGGTAGCCGTCGCCGCCCAGGGGAGTCAGGCTGGCCGACGCCGGGTCGGCCACCTGCACCTGCCAGCCGCTGACCTGGGGCAGCGCCAGGCGCAACTGCATGCACAGGCCGCGCCGCAGGTTGCTGAACACGACCAGGCGCTGTTCGGCCCGGTGCATGCCCCTGTCCAGGTCATCTGCAACCGTTTGCAACGGATGCTGGTTCGATTCCAGTTGGGCCACGGCGGGCACAAGAATACGAAAGTTGAGGTGGGCGCTGGCCTTGCCGCCGGGTTCGGCGCGGGCGGTGTCGGCCTGCACAGGGCCAGCCGACAGCAGGCCGGCAGCGACCAGCAGCAGGGCAGACAGCGCAGGAACACAGTTCATGTTCCTGTTATCGGCCAGCCGCGGCCGAACTTGATGCCTGGCTGGATGCCCTGCGGAGGGCCAATGGTCGCTTTACTGGTCGCGCTGGACCGGCATCAGCAGCTGGGTCGTTTCGCGCAGGCGCACATCCACCCTGACCTGGCCGTCGTCCACCGTGGACCAGGGCAGCGGCAGGGTTTCGCTGCGCAGGGTGACGGTGCGCGGGCCGGCGGCAACAAAGGGGAAGCTGAAGCGCCCGAAGTCGTCGGTGCGAACGGCGTAGCGGTTGTCCAGGAAGATGGTGACGCCGGCCACACCGGTCTCGCTGGCCTCCTGGCTGCCGTTGCGGTTGTTGTCGAAGAAGACCACGCCCTCGATCCGGCCGCCGCCTTCCTGCGGCTTGCCGCCCAGCGGTGCGCTGCGGCTGCCGCCCTGCAGCTCATACCGCAACAGGGCATAGAAGCTGCGGTCCGACAGGGTGGCCACCTCGGGCAGCGGAGGCGCCAGCGGGTCGAGCGAAGGCTGGGCACGGCTGCGCCCGGTGTTGCGGTTGTAGTGCCCTTCCAGCGTCCAGCCCTGGCTGACGCGCCAGTTGGCCGACAGGTTGACGTTCTGACGGCTTTCGCCGTCGCTGCCATGCTCGGTGAGCAGGGTGCCACGCAAGGTGGTGCGGCTGTTGACTGGCGCGACCACGGCCAGTGCGGCGGTGATGAAGTCCTCGGCAAGTTCGTTGCGTAAGGGCACGGCGCTGTAGCGACCGGCCGACAGGCTGGTGCTCAGACTCCAGCCCAGCGGCACGTCCCAGTCCTGGTCGTAGGTCAGCTGCTGGGTACGCTGCGCGTCGCTGGCACTGCCGTCGCTGAGCTCCAGCCGCAGGCTGCTGGTGCCCCAGCCGTTCTGCCAGCGCCAGTCGGCATAGCTGTTCCAGGCGTTGCTGCGGAAGCGCCGGAAGGTCAGACCCGCGCCCAGTGCGTGGTCGCGGTTGACACGCCATCGGGCGCTGCCGGTGGCATAGGCGCCATCGGCCCGCTCGCCGCTGAGGTTGCGCAGCCAGTCGATCGAGAAGTCGGTGACCAGCTGGCGGGTGCGCCAGTTGTTGCGGTAATAGATGCCGCTGAGGTCGTTGGCGATGGCCTGACCGGCCCAGCTGAGGTCCCGCTCGAAGCGGTACAGCCCGTAGCCGTGGGTGCGCGGGCCTTCCATCAGCTCGCCCTCGAACCAGTAGCCCAGCCGGTTGCCTTCGATGTCGCTGCTGCGGGTGCTGATCAGGCGGGCGTGGATGTGATAACGGTCGACCTCGTGGCTGAAGCCCACCAGTGTGGAGTCGGCGTCGACGCGGCGGTCCAGGCCGCTGGCACCGATCACGCCCCGGGCGTTTTCATGAAGGGCCGCCACCATCCAGCCGGGACGGCTGGGATCTTTGCCGGGCCGCAGCTGCCACTGACCGCCCACGGTGCTCACGCGGCCGGGCTGGCGGATAAAGGCGTTGAGCGGCTGACCCGCCAGGCGACCCGGGGTGCCGGTACTGACCTGCACCTGGCCGAAATTGGCCAGGGATTCGACCTCGGCGCTGACGCCACGCAGGGTCACCAGCGGCAGGAAGATCCGTGAGGGGGTACGCAGCACGTCGGGCGACGGGGCACCGATGACGCCGGCCTCCAGGTGGGCCAGACGGTCGGCGTCGAGCGGGATGCCGCGCTGGCGCAGCGTGACACTGCCCAGCCCTTCACGCGGCGCGTAGTTGCCGTCCATCGAGAACGTGCCGTGGTTGGGTGTCTCGATCAGACCGTACAGGGCCATGGACGACTGCACGGTGCGGGTGGGGTCGAAGGGCAGGGTGCCCAGCCGTGTCTCGAAGCGCAGGTAGCGGGGCAGCCCGCTGGCGTCGTAGCTGAACTCGGTATCGGCGTCGTCATCGGACAGGGTCAGGCCCTCGATGACGCGATCCTCATAAGTCTGATCGGTTTGCGTGCCGGTGGCGGTGCCGATGCTGGTGCGACCGCCGCTGCCTGCCGCAGACCCAGGTGCCTGCGCCTGGGCGGCCAGGCTCAGCAGGGCCACCAGTGGCAACAGCACAGCCCTGGCAAAGCGGCCCGCCAAGGTCATGGGGCGCTGAACTGCAGATCCAGCGGCACGCGCTGGTTGCCCGACTCCAGCTGTCCGGTGACACGCAGGGGAAAGCGCGGATCCGGGGCGGGCAGACCGGCCGCGGCCACCGGGTTGAGCGAGATGCGGCGGGTCTCGTTGGGCAGGATGGGCAGGTCGGCGGGCGCCAGCTCGATCTTCTTGCCACTGGCATCGGTGCCGTCGACGACACCATCCAGCCGGCCATGGGCCAGTCCGTTGTTGCGCACATCGATGACGGCCAGCGGTTTGCCCTCCCGCAGAATCACGCCGCTGCCGGTCACCGACAGATCCGGCGAGGCGTCGCCCACCGAGGCGTAGACGATGACACCAATGCGCCCGCCCACCTGAGGCACAGGACCCTGCACCTGGGCGGCATCGCGTCCCTCGACCATGAGGGCAAAGCGGCATTCACCCGCAGGGGTGTTGGCCGGGGGGGTGATCTCGAAGCGGTATCGGTAACGGTTGCCGGGGTTGAGCGTCAGTTCTCGCCGCTCGATGGCCACCCAGGGTCGGCAACTGCCGGGCACCAGGGCGTCGGTGAAGCTCACCGCGTGCTCGGGGCTGAGGGTCCAGTCGTTGGTATAGAAGCGGTAGGCGCCCGGCTGCGTGCCCACGTGCTGGATCTCCACGATGAGGCGCGTGGGCTTGCCCGGTGTCAGCTTGGCCTCGAAGCGCGGCGGCGAGACGAAGGCGGAGAAGCCCTGCGCCACCGAAGTGGCGGGCAGGCACATCAGGGCCATCAGGGCAGACAGGAGCAGGGCGCCCGGGGATCGTGTCGGCAGCAGACTCACGGGGTGTCAAACTCGAAGTGGAAATTCAGGCGGCGGGTATTGCCCCGCCAGTCGGAGAGGGAGCGCAGCCGCATGACGAACTGGTCTTCCAGCGTAGCCGTGGTCAGGGTGCCCGAATACACCAGCGTCCGTTCCCCCGACTGGATACGGCCGGGCAGCAGGCGGCCCTCGGTGGTCCACTCGGCCTCGATGGCCGAGGTGTCGTCGCGGTCAAGCACCAGGTAGACCTGCCCAGGGCGGCCCACCCATTCGCGGGTGTCGATGCGCACGTTCACGCGCACCCAGGCTTCCATGCCCGAGTCACGCTCGCCGCGGACGAAGGGGCGCCACTGCATCTGCACATTGGCTGGCACGGTGTGGGTGAGCGAATCGTCCAGCCGGTAGCTGCCCGCATGCGTGGCGCTGGCGCACATCCACAAGACCAGGGCGAGTGCGGCGGTTCGTCCGGTCATGGATTGCTCAGGGTGTAGGTCACCCGCCCGTTGTAGGTGCCCGCAGCCCGGATCGCCGAGTTGGCGTAACGGAAACTGTGGCAGTTCTCGATGTAGGTGTTGGCGGGCACCGTGGCCAGCGTCTGCGTGCCGGTGGTGAAGGTGCTCGCGCGGATGACGTTGGGGTTGGGGCTGCCGGCGGCCGAGACGGTCCAGCTGATTTCGCTGAACGGAATGGTGTCCCCGCTGGCGTTGGTCAGGACGGCTGGGGCGGTCACGCTGAGGATGGCGGTGGCCGGGGCACCGTTGTTGTTTCGCCGGTAAGAGGCACCGATCATGACCTGGTTGGCCGGGTCGGGGCAGGTGAGGTAGTTGTCACCGTACAGGCTGCGGGACTGGCTGCTGTTGCTGGTCATGGCCAGCGGGACGCCATTGCCCAGCTGGTTGGCCGGCACCGTCACCTCCACCCGGTTGATCGTGCCGTTGCCGCCATTGAGGGTGCCGTCACCCACGTGCAGGAACACCCGCCGCGATGCCGACGCGATCGACAGCGACCAGGCGCGCGCGTCCAGCACCGGCAGCGCTGAGACCAGCGCTGCGGCGGAAAGGGTCAGTGCATGACGAAGTGCGAGCGGCACCTCAGATCAGGCCTCAGGGCATGGACGCGGTGTAGGTGACCCGGCCGTTGTTGGTGTTGACGCCACCATAGGTGCCCGCCGCCGGAATGATGTTGTTCAGGTACGAGAAGGTCCACTGCGCCTGACTGTCGGTGATCTTGCCGGCGGTGGTGGGCAGGGTGGTGGATCCGCTGAAGTTGGTGGCAGGATGGGGTACTCCACCGCCAGACACCGCTGCCGAGTTCACGCCGATGGAGTCCCAGGGAATGGTGTCGCCGGCGCCATTGGACAGGTCGCCGGTGTTGTTCACTGCCAGGGTGATGGCGCCGTTGTTGCCCAGCACGCGCACCGGCACGGCGCCGCCGTTGGTCCGGCCGACGGGGTTGTTGTCGCCCAGCGTGGTGGTGGTGGGCAGGCTGAATTCAACGAGGTCCACGTTGTTGGCACCCGTCGAACCCACCTGCAGCAGCAGCACCTGCGGGATCACGACACGGAAATCCAGGCGCGCGGTGGCGGGGCTGCCGTTGATGACCAGATTGGATTCGGCCGACGCCAGCATCGGCGAGACCATGGCCAGCGCCAGGGCCGACTTGAGTACGAAAGCTTTTTTCACGACATTTCCTTCCAGAACCGGGGGCGGACCACATGAACACTTCGGTAGGACATGCGGCCGACGAACGGTGGCGATGCTATGAAAACTTTTGGTGGAGGGCAAGCGGAAAGCGAGAACTAAGTCACGAACAAGGGTTTTGTTGGTAGTCTTTTGAGCCCAAAGGTCGGAAATCGGCGATGAATGGCCGTTCTGGATCTCAAGTTTTCGGCTGGCTTGCCGCGCGAGAACTTGGGTATGTGTTTGATGCAGGGTGCACAAGGGTTGTGTCGCCAACCCTGTTGACCCATCGGGCATCGAGCGGCATCTCTATGCCGGCAACCGGCCTCATCCTGATATATCATGAAATGTCAAGATAAATCATGATGGGGATGGCAATGACGATTGCTGCTCGCGAAAAGTTTTCTTCTCAAGCTGCCCCGGAGGTGCTGGCGGCATTGCGCCAGATCGCTGAAAGCCAAGGTCGACAGTTTCAGGCGGTGCTAGACGATGCCCTGCGCGACTACATTGACCGGCAGCAGAAAGAACGCCCACGTCGCCATGTGATGACTGCGTTTGCGTCCAGCGTGGATGAGTTCGACAGTCTCTACCGCGAACTGGCCAAGTAAGTGGTGGCCCGCGATTTCCTCACCGTGGCCGACGTGCTCGGCATGCACACGGCGCTGATGCAGCGCTATGGCGGCGCCACTGGCGTGCGGGATCCTGGAGCTCTGGAGTCTGCGCTGTTCCGTCCGCAGACAGGCTACTACGATGACGTCGTGAACGAGGCGGCCGCCTTGATGGAAAGCCTGGCGATCAACCATCCGTTTGTGGACGGCAACAAGCGCATCGCCTTTGCGGCTGCCGACGTGTTTCTCCGCATCAACGGATGGCGGCTGAAACGTGCTCCGGCACAGATCTACGCGGAGATGATGCAGATGTTCGAATCGGGCGCGTTTGATATCGCTCACCTCGATCCATGGCTGCGGTCTTTCGCCAGTCCGCCTGAGCGCGATTAACGATAGAACGGATGGCGAGATTCTCTGCCCTCAGTGACGTTGGGCCAGATGCCCCAGCGGCAGCGCGCCGCCGGCCTTGACCTCGCCCAGCGAGAAGCTGGTGTGCAGGTCCTTGACGTTGGGCAGGTTAATGAGCACCTCGCGTGCAAAGCGGCTGAACTCGGTCAGGTCCGGGCAGACCACCTGCAGCTCGAAGGTGCCCGAGCCGCTGATGTAGTGGCAGGAGACGATCTCGGGGATCTTGCGGATGGCCGCTTCCATGTGGCGCAGCACATCGCCGCTGTTGCGCTCGGCGTCCAGCCGCACAAAGGCCAGCACCCCCAGGCCGATCTTCGCGCGATTGAGTTCGGCCCGGTAGCCGGTGATGTAGCCCGCTTCTTCCAGGGCCCGAACGCGGCGCCAGCAGGGCGCGGCCGACAGGCCGACCCGGCTGGCCAGTTCGGCGTTGGTCAGGCGGCCGTCGGATTGCAGTTCGTGCAGGATGGCCAGATCAAACTTGTCAAGTGTTTCCATGATGAGACTATTCTAGAAAGAGTCTTTCTTCATCGTGGCAAATCAGGGCACGAAAAGCAAACACCTGTCGGCGGTGCGGCCATACACTGTGCGGCACACTGCACGGAGCCGAACCGGCTTCTTGTCGTCCACCGAAACCGCCCACAAGGTGGTCCCACCCCACGCAGGAGACAACACATGAACGCGCCGCTGCCCGAGCACATTCGCAAGGCCCTGGAAACCGTTACGCTGGACGACAAGTACGCGCTGGACCATGGTCGCGCCTTCATGAGCGGGGTGCAGGCCCTGGTCAAGCTGCCCATGCTGCAGCGCCAGCGCGACGCCCTGATCGGCAAGAACACCGGCGGCTTCATCAGCGGCTACCGCGGATCGCCGCTGGGGGGCTACGACCAGGCGCTGCAGAAGGCCCAGAAATACCTGGCCGCGCAGAACATCGTGTTCCAGCCCGGTGTGAACGAGGAACTGGCCGCCACCGCCATCTGGGGTACCCAGCAGCTGGGTTTTGCCCCGCCCGGCAGCAACAAGTTCGATGGCGTTTTCGGCATCTGGTACGGCAAGGGCCCTGGCGTGGACCGCTGCTCGGACGTCTTCAAGCACGCCAACATGGCCGGCACCACGCCCTGGGGCGGGGTGATTGCGGTGGCCGGTGACGACCACGTGGCCAAGAGCTCCACCGCCGCGCACCAGAGCGACCACATCTTCAAGGCCTGCGGCCTGCCGGTGTTCTTTCCGGCCACGGTGCAGGAGATCCTGGACCTGGGCATCCACGCCTTTGCCATGAGCCGCTTCAGCGGCGTGTGGACCGGCATGAAGACGATCCAGGAGATCGTCGAGTCCAGCGCCACCGCGATGATCGACCCCGAGCGGGTGGAGATCGTCATCCCCGAGTTCGAGATGCCGCCGGGCGGCGTGCACATCCGCTGGCCCGACCACGCGCTGGACCAGGAAGCGCGCCTGTTCGACTACAAGTGGTACGCGGCCCTGGCCTATGTGCGCGCCAACCGCCTGAACCACAACGTGATCGCCGGCCCGAACGACCGTTTCGGCATCATCGCCAGCGGCAAGGCCTACAACGACATGCGCCAGGCGCTGATCGACCTGGGTCTGGACGATGCCACCTGCCGCCAGCTGGGCATCCGCGTGCACAAGGTGGCGGTGGTGTGGCCGCTGGAGGCGTCCATCACCCGTGAATTCGCCACCGGCCTGCGCGAGATCCTGGTGGTTGAGGAAAAGCGCCAGGTCATCGAATACCAGCTCAAGGAAGAGCTCTACAACTGGCGCCCCGACGTGCGCCCCAACGTGCTGGGCAAGTTCGACGAGGTCGAGGGCGACCACAGCGGTGGCGAGTGGAGCAAGCCCAACCCCAGCAGCAATGCGCTGTTGCGCGCCAACGCCGACCTGTCGCCCGCGCTGATCGCCCGGGCCATTGCCAAGCGCCTGAAGAAGCTGGGCCTGCCGCAGGACATCGAATCGCGCATCGACGCGCAGCTGGCGATCCTGGATGCCCAGGAAAAGTCCACCCAGACGCTGCTGCTGCAGTCTTCGCCCGACGCCAACCGCCAGCCCTGGTTCTGCAGCGGCTGCCCGCACAACACCAGCACCAGGGTGCCCGAGGGCTCGCGCGCCATGGCGGGCATCGGTTGCCACTTCATGACCATCTGGATGGACCGCGCCACCGTGGGTTTCACCCAGATGGGCGGCGAGGGCGTGCCCTGGGTAGGCCAGCAACCCTTCAGCCACGATCAGCACATGTTCGCCAACCTGGGCGACGGCACCTACTTCCACAGCGGCATCCTGGCCATCCGCCAGAGCATCGCTGCCGGGGTGAACATCACCTACAAGATTCTGTACAACGACGCGGTGGCCATGACCGGCGGCCAGCAGGTGGGTGAGCGGCCCGAGGGCCACAGCGTGGTGCAGATTGCCCAGAGCATGCGCGCCGAGGGCGTCGTCAAGATCACCATCGTGACCGACGAGCCCGAGAAGTACGCGGGCGTGACCGGCATTCCGGCGGGCATCGCCATCCAGCACCGCGACACCCTGGATGCGGTGCAGCGCGAGTTCCGCGAAATCAAGGGCACCACGGTCATCATCTACGACCAGACCTGCGCCACCGAAAAGCGCCGCCGCCGCAAGCGCGGCACCATGGCCGAGCCGGACCAGCGCGTGGTCATCAACGAGCTGGTGTGCGAGGGCTGCGGCGACTGCGGCGTGCAGAGCAACTGCCTGAGCGTCGAGCCGCTGGAGACCGAATTCGGCCGCAAGCGCCGCATCAACCAGAGCACCTGCAACAAGGACTTCTCCTGCGTCAAGGGCTTCTGCCCGAGCTTCGTCACCGTCAAGGGCGGGCAGCTGCGCAAGAAGGACAAGAAGGGTGCTGGCGTGGAGTGGAGTGGCGGTGCCGTGCCGTCGCCGAAGCTGCCGGCACTGGGCGCCGACGCCTGGGGTATCGTGGTGGCCGGCGTGGGTGGCACGGGTGTGATCACCATCGGCCAGCTGCTGGGCATGGCCGCGCACATCGAAGGCAAGGGCATCGTCACCCAGGACGCGGCGGGCCTGGCTCAGAAGGGCGGCGCCACCTGGAGCCATGTGCTCATCGGTGCCAGCCAGGAGCACATCCGCACCACGCGGGTGGGCACGGCCTCGGCCGACCTGGTGATCGGCTGCGACCCGATCGTGGCGGCCGGCAAGGAAACCCTCCAGCGCCTGCGCACCGGTCGCAGCCACGTGGCCCTGAACACCAGCGCCACCCCCACGGCGGCCTTCGTCAAGAACACCGAATGGCAGAACCCGGCGCAGTCCTGCGTGGACTCGCTGGTGCAGATCCTGGGCGATGTCGATGTGGGCCGCTTCGATGCCGAGGCCGCCGCCACCAAGCTGATGGGCGATTCCATCTACACCAACCCCATGATGCTGGGCTATGCCTGGCAAAAGGGCTGGGTGCCGCTGGGCCTGGAGGCGCTGATGCGCGCCATCGAGCTCAACGCGGTGCAGGTGGAGAAGAACAAGCAGGCGTTCGAATGGGGTCGCCGGGCGGCCCACGATCCCCAGGCCATGGCCGCCCTGCTCACGCAGGCCGCCGGCACCGCCCAGGTGATCCAGTTCAAGCCGCGCGAGACGGTGGACAGCCTGCTGGCCCGCCGTGTGGAATTCCTGACTGGCTACCAGGATGCCGCTTATGCCGGCCAGTACGAGCTGTTTGTTCGCAAGGTGCAGCAGGCCGAGGCCAGGCTGGGCAAGACCGCCCTGACCGAGGCCGTGGCCCGCTACCTGTTCAAGGTGATGGCCTACAAGGACGAGTACGAGGTGGCGCGCCTGCACACCGATCCGTCCTTCCAGGCCAAGGTGGCCGAGCAGTTCGAGGGCAATTTCGAGCTGCGCCTGCACCTGGCGCCGCCCCTGTTTGCCAAGAAGAACGACAAGGGCGAACTGATCAAGCAGCAGTACGGCCCCTGGATGCTCAAGGCCATGGGCGTGCTGGCCAAGCTCAAGGGACTGCGCGGCACGGCACTGGACATCTTCGGCCGCACCGAGGAGCGCCGGATGGAGCGTGCACTGATCGCCCAGTACCGCGAGGACATCGAGCGGATCCTGGCCGGCCTGAACGCCGACAATCATGCGCTGGCGCTGGAGATCGCCCGTCTGCCCGAGCAGATCCGTGGCTTCGGCCATGTGAAAGAGCGCCACTTCAAGGCCGCCCAATCGCGCCGCGAGCAGCTGCTGGCCCAGTGGCCCCACCCGGTGGCCGCCGCCGAGCAGCGCGCAGCCTGAGATCGCGGCCGCCAGCGCGGCCGTCTTCAGGAAAAAGCGGCAGGAACCTCAGTTCGCCCGTGTCACCGGTGCGGCATACAATGCCCGTTTGGGCCGAAGTGCTCCCGGTGACCGGCGACAGGCGGGTCGCCGGGTTTCGGCTGTCTGTCACAACCGTCGTTTCCGGAGACCTCTGACGTGTTCATTTCCAACGCTTACGCCCAGGCTGCCGCTGGTGGCGATACCCAGAACACCCTGATCAGCATGATTCCGCTGGTGCTGATGTTCGTGGTGCTGTATTTCGTGATGATCCGGCCCCAGATGAAGCGCCAGAAGGAGCACAAGGCCATGATCGAGGCCCTGGCCAAGGGCGACGAGGTGGTGACCGCCGGTGGTTTCCTGGGCAAGGTGTCCAAGATCGGTGAGGTCTACATCGGTGTGGAACTTGCCAACGGCGTGGAAGTCCAGATGCAACGCACCGCCGTGGTCCAGGTGCTGCCCAAGGGAACTGTTAAATAACTCCCCCCTGCGCCGCTGCGCGGCTTCCCCCCTCTCTGGCGCCTTCGGCTTGGAGGGGGGACGGCACCAGTGGCCCGGCGGAGCCGGTTCCACGGTGCCCCTGACCGGTTCCGGCGCTGCTTCGATTCGATTTTTTGCCTACCGTAGGCTCGCTTATGAACCGTTATCCGCTGTGGAAGAACGCCATCATCGTGGTGGTTTTCCTGATCGGCCTGATCTATTCGCTGCCGAACCTGTTCGGTGAGTCGCCTGCGGTGCAGGTGTCTTCGGGCAAGGCCACGGTCAAGGTGGATACCGATACCCTGGCCAAGGTGGAGTCGGCACTGGCGGCCGAGAGCCTCAAGCCGTCGCTGGTGCAGTTCGACGGCAACTCGGTCAAGGCCCGGTTCGAGACGACCGACGACCAGATCAAGGCGCGCGACGTGCTGGAGCGCACCTTCAACCCCGATCCGGCGGCTCCGACCCATGTGGTGGCCCTGAACCTGCTGCCCCGCACGCCCGCCTGGCTGGCCAGCATGGGCGCCGCGCCCATGTACCTGGGTCTGGACCTTCGCGGTGGCGTGCACTTCCTGCTGGAAGTGGACATGGCCGCCGCCCTGCAGCGCCGGGCCGACGTGCTGGCCACCGACCTGCGCACCAGCCTGCGCGAAAAAGGCATCCGCCATGGCGGCATCAGCCGCAGCGGCCAGTCCATCGAGATCCGCACCGGCGACGCCTCGACCTTCGAGGCCGTGCGCAACGCGGTGCTCGACCAGTTCCAGGACCTTCAGGTGGCCGAGAACGCCGATCCCGCCAGCGGACGCCTGGTGGTGAGCATCCGACCCGAATCGGCCCGTGCTGTCCAGGACCAGGCCCTCAAGCAGAACATCACCACCCTGCACAACCGGATCAACGAGCTCGGCGTGGCCGAGCCGGTCATCCAGCAGCAGGGTGCCAACCGCATCGTGGTTCAGCTGCCTGGCGTGCAGGACACCGCCAAGGCCAAGGACATCCTGGGTCGCACCGCCACGCTGGAGGTGCGCCTGGTGGACGAAAGCGCCGAAGGCAAGGCCGCCGAGCGTGGCAACGGTCCTGTGCCGTTTGGCGCCGAGCGCTATCTGGAACGCAGTGGTCAGGCGGTCATCGTCAAGCGGGAAGTCCTGCTGACCGGCGAGAACCTCACCGATGCCCAGGCCGGTTTTGACGACCAGCAGCAGCCCGCGGTGCACCTGACCCTGGACAGCAAGGGTTCGCGCGTGTTTCGTGACGTCACGCGCGAGAACGTGGGCAAGCGCATGGCCATCATCCTGTTCGAGAAGGGGCAGGGCGAGGTGGTGACCGCGCCGGTCATCCGCACCGAGATCGGTGGCGGCCGGGTGCAGATCTCCGGTGCCATGACCACGGTGGAAGCCAACGACACGGCCCTGCTGCTGCGCGCAGGTTCGCTGGCTGCGCCGATGGAAATCATCGAGGAACGCACCATCGGCCCGAGCCTGGGCGCCGAGAACATCGCCAAGGGCTTCAACAGCGTGATCTGGGGCTTTGCGGTCATCGTGATCTTCATGAGCGTGTACTACATGCTCTTTGGCGTCTTCTCCAGTCTGGCGCTGGCCTTCAACCTGGTGCTGCTGGTGGCGGTGCTGTCCATGCTGCAGGCCACGCTGACCCTGCCCGGCATTGCCGCCATGGCACTGGCGCTGGGCATGGCCATCGACGCCAACGTGCTGATCAACGAGCGTGTGCGTGAAGAGCTGCGCAATGGCGTCTCGCCGCAGACGGCCATCAACATCGGTTACGACAACGCCTGGGGCACCATCCTGGACTCCAACATCACCTCCCTGATTGCCGGTATCGCGCTGCTGATTTTCGGCTCCGGCCCGGTGCGGGGCTTTGCCGTGGTGCACTGCATCGGCATCCTGACCAGCATGTTCTCGGCTGTGGTGTTCTCGCGCGGTCTGGTCAACCTCTGGTACGGCCGGCAGAAGAAGCTCAAGAGCGTCTCCATCGGCACGGTCTGGCGCCCCGACGCGGATGGCAAGTCCGTTGCCAAGGCCGACTGACCCCACGAGCGCACACCAAGGACTCCCGTCATGGAACTCTTCCGCATCCGCCGCGACATCCCGTTCATGCGGCACGCGATCGTCCTCAACGCGATCTCGGCCCTCACCTTCATCCTCGCGGTGTTCTTTCTGGTCACCCGTGGCCTGAACCTGTCGGTGGAGTTCACCGGCGGCACCGTCATGGAAGTGGCCTACGAGCAACCCGCCGACCTGGAGGCCATCCGCAAGGTGGTCGAGGCCCAGGGCTATGCCGAGGTGCCGGTACAGAACTTCGGTACCTCGCGCGACGTGCTGCTGCGCCTCCCACCCCAGGAAGGCAAGAGCTCCGGTGAGCAGGCCCAGACCCTGCTGGAGGCCCTCAAGGCGCAGGACCCCAAAGTGGAACTGCGACGCACCGAGTTCGTCGGTCCGCAGGTGGGCGAAGAGCTGGTGGAAAGCGGCCTGATGGCGCTCGGTCTGGTGATCGCGGGCATCATGATCTACTTGGCGATCCGCTTCGAATGGAAGTACGCGGTGTCGGCCATCATCGCGAACATGCACGACGTGGTGATCATCCTGGGCTTCTTTGCCTTCTTCCAGTGGGAGTTCTCGCTGGCCGTGCTGGCCGCGGTGCTGGCGGTGCTGGGCTATTCGGTGAACGAATCGGTGGTGATCTTCGACCGGATCCGCGAGAGCTTCCGCAAGTACCGCAAGAAGACCACGATCGAGGTGATCGACCACGCCATCACCAGCACCATCAGCCGAACCATCATCACCCACGGGTCGACCCAGATCATGGTGCTGTCCATGCTGCTGTTCGGTGGCCCGACGCTGCACTATTTCGCCCTGGCCCTGACCATCGGCATCCTGTTCGGTATCTACTCCTCGGTGTTCGTGGCCGCCGCCATTGCGATGTGGCTGGGCATCAAACGCGAAGACCTGATCAAGACAACCCGCAAGGAAGGCGATCCCGACGATCCGAACGCTGGCGCTGTCGTCTGACGGCCACAACCCGCCGGGGTATGGCAGACTCTGACAAAGGCTCACCAATGGCCGGTTGGTTTCATGTCATACTGAAATGATGGCGTCGCCACCTGATCCGCACGTCTCATCGCTGGGCAAGCAGGCACGTGAACTGTTCGTGGTTCACGTGGGTCGCATGCTGTCCGAACTTGGGCAGGTGTGCGAGACGCGCCTGCGCGAACTGATGGATGCGCCGGGCTCCAACAAGGACCGGCAGGATCGCACCGACGCGTGGCAGGCTTTTCAAAAGGCCCATGGCCCCTGGATCACGGCCAGCAAGAAAGCCCTGCAGCGCACGCTGTTGCCCCGCAGCACGCCGGCGAACAAGCCGCTGGCGATGACGGGGCGCCTGGAGCTGATGGCCGAAGGCGCCATGGACGACCAGATTCTGGCGTCGCGCCTGGCGCTGCGGGTGCTGGATGTGGCCTCCACCGAGCTCAATGACCTGCGCCTGCGCATTCAGCACCTGGAGCACCGGCAGGAACTGCCCAAGGGCGACGTGCTGCTGCCCGATGTCACCACCCGCATCCTGATCGATCACTGGCTGGAAGCCCAGATGAGCCGCGAGGCCTGGCAACTGGTGCAGGACGCCATGGCGCCGCTGCTGGCCAAGCGCATGCTGGAGGCCTATCAGGCGGCGAACCAGTTCCTGGTGTCCAGTGGCGTCATGAAGGACATCGATTTGAATGCGCTGGTGCGTCGCGCCCCGGGTGCCCGTTCCGACGTTCGTCCTCAGGACCCGGCCCAACCGCAGGCCAACATGGCGCCCGGTGGTGCCCGCCCGCCCGCCATGGCGCGGGTGCCGACGGCAGGGCCATCGGCCCTGCCCGGGCAGCCAGGCTACCGTGCGTCTTCGCCGATGCCGGCGGGCCCGGCCTCCGGGGGCATCAGTTCTCCGAGTTCTCTCGGTGCGGGGCGCCTCTCCAGTGCCAGTGGCAGCCTGTCGGGTGTGCATGAGGAAACCCGCATGATGACCGGTGCCACACCGCTGGCCCGTGCGCGCATGCGGGCGCAAGGGGTGGTGGGCAAGCTCAAGCGTTTCATCATGGACCGGGTGGGCGAGGACTTTGCCGCCACCGAGGTGATGCCTGTCTCACCCCGTCTGCAGCACGCCATCGCGGGCGCGGCGCCGGTGCTCAGTGCCGATGCGGGGCTGCCCTCCACCGGCCACTCGGGCGCGGAACCGGTGCCGGTCACCCGCGTCAATGTCGAGCGTGCTGCCGCCGCCCTGCGGGACCGCAGCAACGAGCTCAAGCAGGCGGCGGAGACGCCCAGTGAAAAGGCCACCATCGAGGTCGTGGCGCTGATGTTCCAGAGCATCCTGGCCGAGGAGCGCATCCCGGCCAGCGTGCGCGTGTGGTTTGCCAGGCTTCAGATTCCCGTGCTCCGCGTAGCGCTGGCCGAGCCCGAGTTTTTCAGTGCCCTGCAACACCCGGCCCGTCGCCTCATCGATCGCATGGGCAGCTGTGTGATGGGCTTCGAGACCGACGTCGGTTCGGCCGCGCTGGAGGCCGAGATCAAGCGGGTGGTCCAGGTAATCGAGCAGTACCCGGAAACCGGCCGCCGCGTCTTTCAGCTCGTCTATGACGAATTCGAGAAGTTCCTCTCCACCTACCTGAGCGAGAACACCAACGCCAGCCGGTTTGTACCCATCGCCCAGCAGATCGAACAGAAGGAAACCCTGTCGGTGCAATACACCATCGAGCTGCGCAAGCTGCTGGACGAAGTGCCGGTGCGCGACGAGATCCGCGAGTTTCTCTTCAAGGTCTGGGTGGAGGTGCTGGCGGTGGCCAGTGTCAAGTTCGGCATGCGTCACGATGAGACCGCATCCCTCAAGCAGGTGGCATCAGACCTGCTGTGGGCTGCCAGTGCCAAGCCCAACCGCAACGACCGGGCGAGGGTGATCCAGCAGTTGCCGGGTTTGCTTCAGCGTCTGCGGCAAGGGATGTCGCTGCTTGGCTACCCGCCTGGCCTGCAGGACCGCCACATCAAGTCCGTCAGCGACACGCTGGCCGATGCCTTCATGTCGCGCACCGAGCCGATTCCGCAGGAGAATCTGGACCGCCTGTCCGAGCGCCTGGCGAACCTGGAGGATTTCCTGCCCGAAGGCGGCATCGGCGATCTGGACCTGGACAACGAGAGCATCGAGATGATCACGGGTGTCGATGCCAGTAACATCGAGGTCATCAGTGCCGGCGGCAGTCAGCCTTCCGAGGCCATGCGGGCCTGGGCGGTGGAGCTGCAAATCGGCAACTGGTACAGCCTCGACCACAACGGCAAGCTGGCCAACGTTCAGCTGGCCTGGCGCAGCCAGCGCGGACAGCTGTTCATGTTCGTCACCAGTGGGGGACGCTGCTATCTGATGCAGGTCAACCGGGTGGCATCCTACCTGCAGGCAGGGCTGCTGTTGCCGAGCGAGGAAGAGGCGCTGACCGTGCGGGCCACGCGCGACGCGCTGGCCAAGCTCGACGCCAATCCGGAGCGGCTGCTGGCCTGACGTGTTCTCGGTTGGGCGACCGGCGATCCGGCCAGGCGCTCAGCCAGCGCCTGTTCTTTGAAGCAATCCACCTGGCAAGCGGGCCACCTGCCCGGCAAGCTCCAGTTCAAGCAATCGTGCCTGCAGCTGGGGTGTGGGTTCGCCCGTGCGGGACTGCAGAACATCGAAGCTGACCGGATCGAAACCCATGGCATCCAGCAGGGGGTCCCCGGTGTCGCTGAACAGCGCCGGCGCATGGTCCGGGGTGGCGGTCGGCGCCTGCAGGCGCAGGTCTTCCAGAATGTCCTGCGCCGATTCCACCAGTTTGGCACCCTGGCGGATCAGCGAGTGACAGCCTTTGGATTGCGGGGAATGGATCGAGCCGGGGATGGCAAACACCTCTCGCCCCTGCTCGGCCGCCACCCGGGCGGTGATCAGCGAGCCTGACTGCAACGCCGCTTCGACCACGAGCGTGCCCTGCGAGAGGCCGGAAATGATGCGGTTGCGTTGCGGAAAGTTCGGTGACAGTGGCGGTGTTCCCAGCAGGTATTCGCTGATCAGGGCGCCCTGGGCGGCAATCCGCCGGGCCAGCGAGGCGTGCTGGCGGGGGTAGACGCGATCCAGTCCCGTACCTACCACGGCAATGGTGGGCCCTCCAACCTCCAGCGCGCCTTCGTGGGCGGCACCATCCACCCCCAGGGCCAGTCCGGAAACCACGCACACGCCAGCCTCACCCAGGGCTTTGGCGAACTCGTGGGCGTTTTCCTGGCCCTGCGGGGTCGGGTGGCGGCTGCCGACGATGGCCAGCCGCCTGGGGTGGCGCAAGGTCTCCAGGTCACCCAGCACCTGGAGCATGACCGGTGGATCGGCAATCTGCAGCAGCTCGGCGGGATAGCCGGTGTCGCCCAGGGTCAGGATGTGCCGCTCGCCGGGGGCCAGGGCGAGCCATGCCAGGTGTCGTTCCAGGGCGTCTGCCAGTTCCGGCGGCTCCTGGGCAAGTGCACGCGCCACCTTGGCGCTGGCCACGTCGGCCAGCCGTGAGGTCGGCTGTGACAGGACCGCATCGGGCATGCCGAAGGCGGCCAGCAGACGCCGGGCCGTGTCGCGGCCCACGCCGGGGGTGAGAACCAGCCGCAGCCAGGCGGCCAGTTCGTGGCGATCCATCCCTCAGCGGGGTTCAGGGATTGACGAAACGGTCACCCACCTTGGCGGTGTCACCCACTTCCAGGATGAGCGCGTAGGACACCTTCTGGAACGTGAGGAACACCATCATGAGGCCGTTGCGTTCCCCGGGCAGTCGCAGCATGGTGCGGCTCTCGTCGGTCTTGTCGACCACCTGGCCAGCGTCGCGCAGCAAGGCGAGCACATGGCCGCGCTCCAGACCATGATCGGTGCCACGGTTGATGGCCACCACCTGGTTCTGACCGGCGTAGGTCACGCCGTTGCCGTAGACCTTGACGATCTGGCCGTTCTGCTCGGATGTCGGTGCGCTGGGCACGTAGCTGGAGAGGTCGCGTGGGGGTTCCGGCAGCAGCCGGTCGCCGACACGCAACTCTTCCTTGACGGCCACCACGTCGATGGTGGCTGGCACGATTTCGCCATCGGGGGCCTTGTCCTTGGCGGGGGTGGCCGCCACCTGCGAGCGGTCGATGTTCGTCGCCTGTTCGTGCGCCGGCTTGTACAGATCGGTCTTGGGTGTGGTCTCGTCGGCCTTGACCGGCACCACGGGCGCGGCCTGGACAGTTTCCTCCCGCGCCAGGTAGACACGGCCCACATACTGGGCTTCGTGGCCCAGGACTTCACCCGTGGTCGGGTCCTTGAGCGGCACGGCATTGCGGAATGCCCGGTACTCACGCGTTTTGCCATTGGCAAAGCTCAGGGGCTCTGAAGTGGTGTCGTTGCCGTAGCGGGCACGGGCATAGGCGCGGTCACCCCGACTGAGCAGAACCCGGTTCTCGGGCGTCGCGACGATCCGCGGTGCCTTGGCGAACGTGGCTTCTTCCACGATCAGGGGTTCGGTGAGGAAACTCTCGATCGCCTGGAGGTTGACCGGCGGAATGGCCGAGGCGGACAGGCTCTCGGCTCGGATGCGAGGCGACACCTTGACGGTTTCCAGTCCGCCGCCAGGCTTGCGGGTGGACAGACGGGCCCGGTCACCGTCGCGGATCAGGTACAGGTCCTGACCGGGGTAGATCAGGTGCGGGTTGCGGATCTGGTCCAGGTTCATGCCCCAGAGTTCCGGCCAGCGCCAAGGGCTGCGCAGGAAGACCTTCGAGATGCCCCAGAGCGTATCGCCGCGCTTGATCTTGTACTGATCGGGCGCGTCGGGGGCCAGTTCCGACAGCGGCACACCCGCCTGCGCCACCTGGTTGGCGGTGGAGCGCTGTCCTGCGGTGACCGGCCAGTCGCGTGCCATGGCGCTGCCAGTGGTCAGCATGGACAGGGCAGCGGCGGTCGCCAGCAGAGTGGGCATGGCGCGGAAAGTGCGCGCCGCAATGGTCGGACGGGTTTGTTTCAGCATGTATGGCCCCTGAGGCACGCCACCACCCGGCACCAGATGGGCCATCAGGCTCGGTGGCAGCGCTCTTTCTTGACAATTCGCTTTTGATTTTGCGCCCAAGCCCTTGATTAGGCAATGTTTATGGGGTGGATGCGCAGCGCGCGGGGACAAAAGTAGCGAAAATAACGACAAACGCCGTCGGTGAACCGTGACAAAGCGTGACATCGGCCCGACCAAATTTCCGCCGCTGCTGACCATGACCGCCCCCTTGCCCCTGCCCATCCTGCGCTACCCCGATCCCCGCCTGCACACGGTGGCCAGGCCGGTCGCCGCGGTCGACCAGCGCATCCAGGACCTGATCGAGCGCATGTTCGTGACCATGTATGAGGCCAACGGCATCGGTCTGGCGGCCACCCAGGTGGATGTGCATGAGCGACTGATCGTGATCGACGTCAGCGAGACCCGTGACCAGCGGCTGGTGCTCATCAACCCGGAGATCGAATGGGCCAGTGCCGAAAAGCGCAAGGGCGAGGAAGGCTGCCTGTCCGTGCCCGGCATCTACGACGGGGTGGAGCGCTCGGTCGAGGTCAAGGTGCGGGCACTCGATGAGCACGGCCACACCCGGGTGATCGATGCACAGGGCATGCTGGCGGTGTGCATACAGCACGAGATGGATCACCTGCTGGGCAAGGTCTTCGTCGAGTACCTCTCGCCCCTGAAGCAGAACCGGATCAAGACCAAACTGGTCAAGGCCGAGCGCGAGTCACGCCGGGGCTGATTCGCCTTGACCCCCTCGACGGGCGGCTGATCGCTGGCAGCCCGGGAAAGTTGCACCATGAGAGTCATTTATGCCGGTACGCCGGAGTTCGCCCGAGTGGCGCTGGAGCGCCTGCTGGCGGCCCGGTTCGAGGTGCCGCTGGTGCTGACGCAACCAGACCGCCCGGCTGGTCGCGGGATGAAGCTGCAGGCCTCGCCGGTCAAGCAGCTGGCGCAGGCCCACGGGATCACCGTCGCCCAGCCCCGCAGCCTCCGGCTGGAGGGCAAATACCCGGAAGATGCCTCTGCTGCGCAGATGGCGATCGAGAAGGCTCGTGCCGATGTGATGGTGGTCGCGGCCTACGGTTTGATTCTGCCCGCCTGGGTGTTGCAGGCGCCCCGGCTCGGGTGCCTGAACATTCATGCATCGCTGTTGCCGCGCTGGCGCGGTGCCGCGCCGATCCACCGCGCGATCGAGGCTGGCGATACCGAGACGGGCGTGACCATCATGCAGATGGACGAAGGCCTGGACACGGGTGACATGTTGCTGATCGAGAGGCTGCCGATCGGCCCCGAGGACACCACGGCAAGCCTGCATGACCGTCTGGCCGATCTGGGCGGGCGCCTGATCGTCGAGGCGCTGGAGATGGCCGCCTGCGGTGGCCTGACCCGCACGCCCCAGCCGACGGAGGGTGTGACCTACGCGCACAAGATCGAGAAGGCCGAAGGGGCCATCGACTGGACACTGCCGGCCGAGGTGATCGGGCGGCGGGTGCGGGCCTTCAATCCCTTCCCGGGGGCTAGCACCGCGATGCGGGGTGAGGCGGTCAAGGTGTGGTTGGCCAGGGTCGAGTCCGGCACCGTCGGCGGCGTGCCGGGACAGGTGTTGTCGGCGGGATCTGAAGGCATCCAGGTGGCCACCGGTGATGGTGCGCTGTGCCTGCAGGAGCTACAGCGCGCGGGGGGCAAGCGCCTGCGCGCCGCCGAGTTCCTCAACGGGTTTCCGCTGGAGGCGGGTGAGATCTTCGATCCCCCGGCTGGCGGGGAGGTCGCCTGATGTTTCTCAGCGCCGAGTACCGCCATCGGCCGGAATACCGCGAGGGCATCCGCGACCAGACCACGGTGGCCATGGGCATTGCCGCCTGGGGACTGATGACCGGTGTGGCGATGGTCAAGTCCGGGCTGTCGGTGCTGGAGGCCCTGCTGATGACCTTCATCGTGTACGCCGGCAGCGCGCAGCTGGCGGCGGTGCCCATGATCGCGGCCGGCGCGCCGATGTGGGTGATCCTGGCGGCGGCCTTCTGTGTGAATCTGCGCTTTGTGGTGTTTTCGGCGCACCTGCGTCCGTACATGATGCACATGCCGCGATTCACGCGCGTGATCTCGGGTTTCGTCACCGGGGATCTGAGCTATGTGTTCTTTGCCCGCCGCTACCCCAAGCCAGGCACGACGCCCGACGAGCTGACCGGACAGCAGGCCTATCTGATGGGCAACTGTGCGATCAACTTCGGGGCGTGGATGACGGCCAGTGTGATCGGCATCCTGCTGGCCAATGCCATCCCCACCGAATGGGGGCTCGGCTTTGCCGGCATTCTGGCGCTGCTGGGGGTGCTGTGTTCGCTGGCGACCTCACCGCTTCGCATGGTCTCGGCCGGGGTCGCAGGCGCTGCGGCTGTGGTGGCCTGGGCGCTGCCGCTCAAGCTCAACATCCTCGTGGCGATTGCCTGCGCGGTGGCGATGTGCCTGCTGCTGGAGAAGACCCCGCTGGCCGGGCGCCGGGAAGATGGTCACCATGCTTGATCTGGACCTGCACACCCTGCTGATCATCGTGGCCATGGGTGTGGTGACGGTGATCACGCGATCGTTCTTCCTGTTCTCCGACCGCCCCTGGAGCCTGCCGCACTGGGCCCAGCGCGGCCTGCAGTACGCGCCTATCGCAGCCCTGTCGGCGGTGGTGATTCCGGAAATCGTCACGACCCAGGGCGCTTTCGTCAGCACCTGGCAGGACGCCCGCCTGTTTGCCGCCGTGGCCGGCGCCGCCTGGTTCTTCTGGCAGCGTGGGGTGCTGGGCACCATCGTCGCGGGCATGGCGGTGTACCTGCCCCTGCACGTGGGGCTGGGCTGGTGATCAGGCGATCGCGCGCAAGCGCTGGCGGTGCATGACCACCATCCATGCTGCCAGGGAGCTGCCCAGGCAGATCACCAGCGTCCACAGGGTGTGGCTGGGGTAGTGCGCGCCGCGCAGTGTTTGCGCGCCTCCGGCGATGGCGCCCATGACCAGCACCAGGGCCAGCCAGGCCCAGCCTGAACGCTGTCCGCGGACGAGCCCTGGCAGTGCCAGTCCGACAAAGGCCAGGGCGCTGGAGGCGTGTCCCCCCGGAAAACAGCGCCCGCCGCCGCCATCGGGCGTGCCCCAGGCCCAGTGCGAGACGTAACGGGCGGAGCCACCGAAATCGGCCAGCTCCCAGGGGCAGCTGGTGAGGCTGCCCAGCTTGATCAGGTTGATGGCCAGCAGCGCCAGTAGGACGCCGGCGAGCACCGCCAGCCGTTCGCGGCGGGGCTGATCGCTGCGACCACCCGGCCGGACGGCCCAGATGCCAAGAACCAGCAGCAGTCCCAGTGCCACCTGCTTGAAGCCGTCGTGCAAGCCCAGCTTGAGCAGGGGGGCCTGGCGCAGGGCAAAGCCCTGCGCATCACCGAGCAGACGCATCACGGGCAGGTCCAGAGCGCTCACGTCCCAGGTCAGTGCAAGCCCGAGACAGCTGGCCCAGATGAGCAGGGGGCGTTGGAGCGGGTGGGCGGGTACCGTGGGTGGCATTCGGTCATCGTGAGCCCGAATCTTTAAGTCCAACTTAAGAACGGACGCCAAAATGCGAAAATTCATCTTTTGGCGTCGCCCCGATCTGGGCGGCGCATCCCATGGGCCTCTGTGCCACCTTTTCTCATGACCCCATCCACTCCCTTTCCCGATGTCCTGGACCAGTCTCCGGACTTGCAGGTTTCCGTCCTGATTCCCGCCAAGGACGAGTCGGGGAACATCGGTTCGCTGGTGGCCGAGATCGTGGCGGCGCTGCAGCCGGTGTGCAGCTACGAGATCGTGCTGGTAGACGATGGCAGCAGTGACGGTACCGGCGAGGTATTCCTTGCGCGCTGCCGTGAGCTGGGTGCCAGCGCGCAGTTGCTGCGCCATGAGCGCAGCTGCGGCCAGAGCACCGCGCTGTCGACAGCGGCGCGGCATGCACGGGCCCGCTACCTGGTCACCATCGATGGCGACGGACAGAACGACCCGGCCGACATACCAGCCCTCCTGATCGAGGCACAAAAAATGGCGGCCCAGGGCCCCGATTTCTGCATCGCCGGGTTCCGCAAGAACCGGCGTGATACCGAGTGGAAGAAGATCCAGTCGAAGATCGCCAATGCGGTGCGCCGCCGCATCCTGGATGACGGTGTGCCCGACACCGGCTGCGGCCTCAAGCTGATCCCGCGCCGCACCTGGCTGATGCTGCCGTACTTCGATCACATGCACCGCTACATTCCCGCCCTGGTGCGCCGGTTGGGCGGCCGTATCAGCGTGGTGGCGGTCAACCACCGTCACCGCCAGGCGGGTGTGTCCAAGTACACCGCCTGGAACCGGGTCTGGGTGGGTATCGTCGACATGTTCGGCGTGCGCTGGCTGACCCGTCGCAGCAAGCTGCCACGACTGGCGGCGCGCGAAGTCCTGGACGGGGCGGCCCGCGGATGAAGTCCGACCTGGGGATGCTGGTCAAGCCGCTGGTGTTGACGGCGGTCCTGACGCTGGCGTTCGTGTCGTTCCACTATGGCTGGTGGGGTTCCTACACCGAAGAGGACCTGCTGCGCGACCTGTTCCAGCAGCACTGGGCGCTGGCCTGGCCGCTGTTCTGCCTGGGGGCCATCGTGTTCACCGCCGTGGGCGGACCGCGCCAGGTGCTGGCCTTCAGTTGCGGCTACCTGCTGGGCGGGTGGTGGGGGGGCATCGTCAGCACCCTGCTGACCGGACTGGGCGCGCTGCTGACCATGAGCGTGATCAAGCATGCGGGCATGGACTGGCTGCGCCAGCGCCACGGTGCGCGCATCGAAGTGGTGCGCCGGGTGCTGGGTGGTGACACCTGGAAGTGGATCTGCATTGTTCGCCTGATGCCGGTGGGCAGCAACCTGGTCACCAACATCGCCGCCGCCCTGGCGGGCCTGAGCCGCCGTTCGGTGCTGCTGGGCAGCCTGCCCGGTTATCTTCCACAATCGCTGCTGTTCAGTTACGCCGGCCGCGGTGTGGCCTTGCAGGACGGTTCCAAGATCTGGATGAGTCTGGGTCTGCTGGTGGGCTCCACCGTCCTGGCCCTCTACCTGTATCACCATGGCTTCAAGCAGCGCCTGGCCCAGGTGCTGCAGGAGCGTCAGAGCGCATGACAACCTCTACCCAATCCCACACCAGTCCGCGCGAGCTGGGTGTGCTGGTGATCCTGATCGCCGTGGCGGTGGTGCTGGCGTCCGGCATCGGACTGCGCGCCCCCTGGCCCGCCGACGAGCCGCGTTTTGCTCAGATCGCGCGCGAGATGGTCGAGTCGGGGCAATGGCTGTTCCCGATGCGCGGCGGCGAACCCTATCCGGACAAGCCTCCCGTGTTCGTTTGGCTGGTGGCGGTGTTCTACCTGCTGACGGGCCATCTGAAGGTGGCCTTCCTGTTGCCCAGTGCCCTGGCGGGGCTGGGCACGCTGTGGCTGGTGCATGACATCGGCCGGCGCCTGTGGGGCAGCGATGTGGCCCGCACCGCGCTGCTGGTGCTGGTGTTCACGCCGCAGTTCCTGTTGCAGGCCAAGACGGCACAGATCGACGCGCTGGTGTGCTTCTGGATCACGCTGGGTTGCTACGGGCTGCTGCGCCACTTCATGACCGGCCCGGCGTGGGGCTGGTACCTGACGGCCTTTGCGGCGATGGCGCTGGGCATCATGACCAAGGGGGTGGGCTTCCTGCCGGTGCTGATGCTGATTCCACTGGCGCTGTGGGGCGCTGCGGCCAAGGGGCCTGGCGATGGCCGCCTGTGGGGCTGGCGCAGCTGGCTGGGTCTGGTGGTGCTTCTGGGCACGCTGGCGCTGTGGCTGGGGCCGATGCTCTGGCAGGTGGCAGCGTCTGGCAGCGAGGACCTGCGGGCGTACCGCGACAACATCCTGCTGCAGCAGACGGCCAAGCGCTATGCCAACCCCTGGGGCCACATCAAGCCCTGGCACTACTTCCTGACCGCGGCGATACCGACCATCTGGTTCCCGTTGGCCCTGTTGCTGCTGACCCAGGTCGGGCGTCTGGTGCGCGTCCTGCGTGACGACGCCCGGGTCCGCGTCCTGTTCGTGTGGGTGGTGCTGGTGATCGTGTTCTTCTCGCTCAGCCGGGGCAAGCGAGAGGTCTACATCCTGCCTGCCCTGCCCATGCTGTCCCTGGTGGCGGCTGTGGTGTGGCGTCGGGCGCAGGCCGAGGGTGGCACACGCTGGTCAACCGGCGCACTGCGCGTGGCCCTGGTGCTGGTCGGTCTGGCCACTGTGGCGCTGGGTGCGACCGCCTGGTGGCGACCGGAGCTGTTGGGCCCTCGGGTGGACGACTACGCCGACGAGCTGGCAGCGCTGGGGTTGCCGGTCTTGACGCTGGGTGTGGCGGTGCTGGGCGTCACGGTGCTGACGTGGCGACGGCAGGTATTGGAGCAACTGTCCATTGCCGCTCTGGCCTGCTGGCTGTTCGTGGCCTGGTGGGTGTGGCCGGTGATGGATCCGCACCGCACGCCTAAGGCCATGATGGCCCAGCTGGAGCAGCGTCTGGATCACAGCCACGAGGTGGGTCTGCTGAAGTTCAAGGAGCAGTTCCTGCTCTTCTCGCAGCGGCCGCTGGTGCACTTCAGTTATCTGGACCCGGCTGAGGAGCAGGAGCGCAACGCCTGGCTGTGGATGCGCGAGAGTCCACAGCGCGTGCTCCTCCTGCCAGACAGCCTGGCGCTGACCTGTTTCGACATCGCGCGTGCGCAGGTGCTGGGAACCGAGCACCGGCGCGACTGGGTGCTGCTGGATGCGTCGGCGATGAAGCCGACCTGCGAGGCGCCGGAACGTGTGCGCCGCTACCGCTGGGCGCCCCAGCGCATGGACATTCTCGAATGAGTGCAGATTTTTTGCAGCCGCGCCGGGTCCTGGTGACCGGCGCCGCCGGCTTCATCGGCTACCACCTCTGCGAGCGCCTGCTGGACGACGGCGTTCAGGTGCTGGGGGTGGACAGCCTGACTCCCTATTACGACCCGCGCCTGAAGGCCGATCGTCTGGCGCGACTGAGTGCCCGGGAGGGCTTTCGCTTCGAGCGCCTGGATCTGGCCGACCGGGTGGCGACCGCCGAGCTGTTTGCCCGCGAGCCGTTCGATGCGGTGCTGCACCTGGCCGCGCAGGCCGGCGTGCGCTACTCGGTGGAGAACCCGTTGGCGTATCTGGACAGCAACCTGGCCGGCATGATGAACGTGCTGGAGGGCTGCCGCCATGCCCGGGTGGGGCACCTGGTCTACGCATCGTCCAGTTCCGTCTACGGTGCCGGCAACACCATGCCCCTGTCGGAAGACAAGGTGACCGATCGGCCTGTCTCGCTCTACGCGGCCAGCAAGAAGGCCAACGAGGTGATGGCCTACAGCTACAGCCACCTGTACGACCTTCCAGCGACGGGGCTGCGGCTGTTCACGGTCTACGGCCCCTGGGGGCGTCCTGACATGGCGATCTTCCGCTTCGTGCGGGCCATCGAGGAGCGCGCGCCCATCGATGTCTACAACCACGGGCAGATGCGCCGCGACTTCACCTATGTGGGGGATGTGGTCGAAGCGATTGTGCGGGTCATGCACCGGCCACCGCAGCGCGAAGGTGCGGCCCCGCCGCAGCGCATCCTGAATGTCGGCAACAGCAGCCCGGTGATGCTGATGGATTTCATTGCCTGCCTGGAGCAGGCGCTGGGCAAGGTGGCCGACAAGCGCCTGTTGCCGATGCAGCCGGGCGATGTGCCTGACACCTGGGCCGACGTCACCCGACTGGGGGAGCTGACCGGTTTCTCGCCGGCCACCCCGATCCGCGAAGGCGTGCAGCGCTTTGTGGACTGGTACCGTGCCTATGTGCGCGAGCGCGGGGAACCTCCTGCCGCTTCCTGACCTGCGCTAAGGCCGGGATAAGGCACCGGTGCAACAATGCCCGGCTGAAATCGGAAAGGATGCGGGCATGCGTGTGCTGGTGGTGGAAGACGATCCGGGCATTGGTGAGGGCATCGTGACGGCACTGCGCGCGGCCGGTCATGCCGCCGACCTGTGCGGCACCCTGTCCTCGGCCTGGACGGCGCTCAACGTCGAGCCGTTCGATGTCATGTTGCTGGACCTGGGCTTGCCCGACGGGGATGGCCTGGACCTGCTCACGCGCCTGCGCCGGCAAACCGCGACGCCAGCCGCAGCCGCCACCGGGAGCCGGTCGGACATGCCGGTGCTGATCATGACCGCGCGCGATGGCGTGAGTGACCGCATCCAGGGGCTGGACAGCGGCGCCGACGACTACATCATCAAACCCTTCGATGCCAACGAGATGCTGGCCCGGCTGCGGGCGATGACCCGCCGGGCGTCCGGCCGCAGCCGGCCCGAGATCGAGTATGGCCGCCTGCGCATCGACCCGGCCGCCCGCCAGGTGTGGCTGGATGGCGAAGTCGTGGCCCTGGGGGTGAAGGAGTTTGCTCTGTTGATGGCCTTGATGCAGGACCGACCCCGCGTGATGTCGAAGTCGCGTCTGGAGTCGGCGCTGTATGGCTTTGGCGATGCGCTGGAGAGCAACGCGATTGAGGTGCACGTCCATCACCTGCGGCGCAAGCTGGGCGACGGCCTGATCAAGACCGTGCGGGGTGTGGGTTACTTCATCCCCGAGGAGCCCGCATGAGCGCCCGCCCTTCGTTGCAGCGCCACCTGTGGGGGTGGGCGGCGGGTGCGCTGGTGATGGTGTGGCTGACGCTGGCGTTGGCGGCATGGAACAGCGGCCACCATGAGGCCCGGGAGATCACCGACGGCAAGCTGGTGTCGGTGGCGCGGCTGTTGCTGAAGCCCCATGACCAGGCTTCTCTGGACACGAAGGAGAACCAGGCCACCCACCGCCGGGAGTATGCCCTGGAGCTCATCGTGCTGCGCTGGGCGGGCGATCGGCTGGTGGAGGACACCCATGCCATGGCCCCTTTGCTGGGGCTTACCACTCCTCCGTCCCCGGGCTTGCGGACTGTGCGGGTGAGTCAAGGTCAAGGGGGGCAGCCGCGCGAGTGGCGCATGTATGCCGCGGCCGATGACCAGGGCAACCGCGCCGCGGTGCTGGTGGACATGGACGAGCGTTACGACCTGGGTGCCGATCTGGCCGAACACGTGGTGTTGCCCGTGCTGCTGGTGCTGCCGCTGGTGATGCTGGTGCTCTGGCTGGCGATCCGGCGGGGCTTGCAGCCGCTGTCGCGCCTGTCGGCCGATGTGGCCGCGCTGGATACAACGGCCGGTCAGCGCCTGCAGTCCGATCACCGGTTTCGGGAGTTCGCCAGTTCGGTCGAGGCCATCAACCACCTGGTCGATTCGTTGCAGGAGCAGGCGCGCCGGGAACGGGCCTTTGCCTCCGACGTGGCGCACGAGCTGCGCACACCACTGGCTTCGCTGGCCCTGGGAGCGGCGGCTGCTCGCCAGGCACCGACGCCGGAGTCTCTGGAGCGGCTGGAAAAAGATGCCTTGCGGGCGGGACGGATCCTGCAGCAGCTGCTGGACCTGGCGCGTGTGCAGCGGGATGCGCTGGCGCAGTCCTCGACGGCGGTGGACCTGGGCGCCCTGGCGGCTTCGGTGGTCGAAGACCACGTACCCCGCGCGTATGAACAGGATCATGAACTGGCCCTGCTTCGGCCCGATGCGGCGGTGAAAGTGCAGGTGCCAGCCATGCTGGCGGAGCTGGCCTTGCGAAACCTGGTAGACAACGCGATCCGCCACACACCCGCCGGCACGCAGATCCAGGTGGATGTCTGGTCCGGCCCTTCGTCCCGGGGCGTGTCTGTCAGTGACGACGGGGGCCGCGCAGGGGCCTTTGGTGTGCCGACCTCGGATGGCCTGGGGCTGGGCTTGCGCCTGGTTGAACGCATGGCTGAACAGATGGGCGCACGCCTGGAAACCGGCGATGCCCTGACGCCCATGACCACCCGTTTTGCGCTGGTCTGGCCGACATCAGATTCACAGAAATGAACACTTCCCCCATCAAGAAGCGGCATGGTCTGCAGCGCGTCTGGTACGCCGCAGGATACTCTCTCAAGGGCCTGCGTGCGGGATGGCACGAGCCAGCCTTTCGTCAGGAGCTGCTGCTGTCGCTGGTGCTGATTCCGCTGGCGCTGGTCATTGCCCGGCAATGGCTGGAAGCGGTGGCCCTGATCGGCACCGTGGTGCTGGTGATGATCACCGAGCTGCTCAACACGGCGGTGGAGTCGGTCGTGGACCGCGTGGGGCCCGAGTGGCATGAGCTGTCCGGACGAGCCAAGGACATGGGCAGTGCCGCGGTCCTGCTCAGCCTGCTGCTGTGTGGCGGGGTCTGGGTGACGGCGGTGGTGCGCTGGTGGTGGTATTGATGGTGCGATGCCGCTGACGGCCCTTCTGCCCCCTTGTCAGGGCACGATGGGCCATTCGAGCCTGATGTGAAAACCCTTTGCGGCATCCGGCAGCCGCACCCGGCCCCCGTGGGCACGCATCACGATGTCTGCCAGTGTCAGGCCCAGCCCGTTGCCGCCGCGAATCGGATCGTGGTGTCCGGGTTCCAGGCGGTTTCTCTGCGCCATCAGTTGCTCCTGCGTACAACCCTCGCCGTCGTCGATCAGGTCAATGAACCAGGTTGAGCCTTCCTGGCCCGCCTGCACCGACAGGCGACTCGCCCCATGCCGCATGGCGTTGTCCATCAGGTTGAGCAGCACGGCGGACAGCAAGTCGGGATCGACGATCACCATCGACGACTCCGGAACATCGACGCTCAGGCCCGCAGGCGCGAGTGGGAGGATCATGTCGGCCAGGTCCACGGATTGTTGCCTGGGGGGCTCACCACTGCGGAACATGGTCAACAGGGCGCTCATGACCTGATGCAACCGGGCGGCGGCCTGCCTGGCGGTGGCGATGCGTTCTTTCAGGGGCGCCGGCGCCTCCCTTGCCGCCATGGCCAGCTGGACGTCGATGCCGGCCAGGGGCGTGCGCAGCGCGTGTGCCGCATGGGCGGTGAATGCCTGTTCGCTGCGAATGCGCTGCGCCAGACGGGCGCCCAGGGTGGTCAAGGCTTCTGCCAGAGGCAGCAGTTCGGCCCGCGTGGTCATGGCGCGGGCCGATGTCGGGTTCAGCGGATCGAAGGCAGCCACTTCCCGGGAGAAGTCGCGCAAGGGTGAAAGTTCCCGCCTCAGCAGCAGGGTCAGCAGCAAGGTCACACCGGCCCCCAGCAACATGGCCGCCACGGTGACGTATTGAACCGCTTCACTCTGGGCCTCTTCACGCTCACGCATGCTCTGACCAACCAGCAGCCAAGATCCGTCGGATGTCATGCGCAGCTGAACCACACGCCACAGACCGTCGGCTGAGTCGTCCATGGCAACCCCCGACGGCGTGGCGATCGGTGCCTCGGGGGCCTTGTGTGAGCGGTGCACGACCGCACCGGTTTGCGACGACACGATCTGCCAGATCAGGTGTTCTTCGTAGTCGCTGTGGGTCGTCAACTGCGGTGGCGTACTGCCCTCCCGGTACATCGCCGCCAGGGTGCCCTGCAGGATCTCGGCAGACTCCCGCAGACCCTGGTCCAGCAGTTCATTGACTTCGTGCTGTGACACATGTCGCATCACCATCGCCAGCACCACGGATCCCAGGATGGCGACCACCGCAAGGGTCCAGCGGATTCGGACCAGGATCGACGGCAGCGATCGGCGTTCCGATGAGGTCATTGGGCGTTTTGGCGAATGCGGTAGCCCATGCCTCTGACGGTCTCGATGAGTGTTTTGCCGAGCTTCTGCCGCAGGTTGAAGATGTGCACATCGATGGCGTTGCTGCTGAGCATGGCATCCATGCCCAACACCAGCGACTCCAGGTCATGGCGCGATATCACGCGGCCGCTTCGGAGGACCAGCGCCTCCAGGATGGCCCACTCCCGAGACGTCAGCTCCACCTCGACATCACGCAACCAGGCTTGTTTGGCGGCCAGGTTCAGGCTTACCTCGCCCCATTGCCGGATTTCCTCGGTGGAGGCCGTTCGGCGGAACAGAGCGCGAAGCCTGGCCGACAACTCTTCGGGGGCGAACGGTTTGACCAGGTAGTCATCTGCGCCGCTGTCCAGGCCCTCGATGCGGTCGGCCACTAGGTCGCGCGCCGTCAGCACAAATGCGGGTGTCTTGCGGCCGACCCGCCGCTGGGCGGACAACCACTGCACCCCCGAGCCATCGGGCAGGTTCCAATCGACGAGCCAGGCGTCATAGGGTTCGTCGGCCAATGATCTGGCCTGTGAAAGGCTGATGCACCAGTCGACGCGATAGCCATCCAGGGTCAAGAAGTCGCGCAGACCCGCACCCAGCGCCGGATCGTCTTCAATCAGCAGTACCCGCATGGATGTGTGCTCAATAGCTGCGTTTGAAGCCGGTGATCATGGCGCGCACCAGGTGCACGCGCTCCAACCGCCCCATGACAATGGCCGCAGCGGCATGAAGTCCGGCGGCCAGCAGGAGGCCGTTGGCCAGCCATTCGTGGAGTTCCATCAGCCACTCTTCGCCGAACCAGGTGTCGGTGGTCTGCATCCATCCGGTCACGCCCAGCGACAGAATCAGACCCATCAGCGCCAGCATCATCACGGCGCCCAGGGGGTTGTGGCCGGCGTACTGGGGATGCTCCCCACGGGCCAGCGCACGGACGTGGCGAGCCAGTCGGGCGGGCGTCGGAAAGAAATCAGAGAAGCGGGCATGCCGGCTGCCCACGAAGCCCCACACGATGCGGGCCAGCACCAGCGCGCTGGCGGTGTAGCCCACCCATTCATGGGGGGTCTCGCCCGCTTCCAGCACGAACTGGTTCAACACCACGCAGGAGACCAGGCTCCAGTGGAAGACCCGGACAAACCGGTCCCAAACCGGTTGATTCATGGGGGTGGCGGGCGAGGTCGGCATGATGCTTGTATTTCGGTCTAGGCGAGATGGACAGCAGTGGCTTACTTGCGCTCGAGCTCAGCGCCGTTGGAGGGGTCGAAGTAGATCTCGACCTTTTTGCCATCCTTGTCGAAGCCGTAGATCTCGTAGCACTTGCCTTTGCTGACCTTGAAGGTCTTGATCTGGTAGCCCTGCTTTTCCATCATGGCCTTGAAGTCGGCTTCCTTCATCCACTTGTCTTGCGGCACGGTGCAGGTGGGGCCGGCGAATGCGGCGGTGCTGGAGGCCAGGGCGAAGGCGATGGTGGCGATCTTGAGTTTCATGGTGAGTATTCCCTTGTTGGTTGATAAGACGTGAATGCATCCATCCACGGGTCCTATTGCACCGCTGCCTCCTTAAGCCACCATGAAGAAGCACCAAGAAATCAAAAAAAACCCCGCCGAAGCGGGGTCAATCAGAGAACCAAGACCTTGATCAGTCGTCGTCCCGACACGTCGGATCGACGTCGTCATCGCAGTCGTCTCTGTCGTCAATGCTGTCGTCATCTCGGTCATCGTCGGTGCCATCATCGTCCCGGTCGTCGTCAATCCCATCGTTGGTCTCCAGTTCGACGCGGGAGGCCTGCATGACGCCGTTGACCAGAATGCCGTAAACCTCGACAAGGCTGCCGACCCTCAGACCTGTCGGCAAGGCGGTGGCGCCGGTGGCGTCGACCGGTACGCCGTTGACCGAGAAGCTGGTGGGGCTGCTCATGGCGGTGATGGTGCCCTTGAGTTCGTTGCGGATGCCATCGGGGACGTCGTCGCTGCGGTCATCGTCCAGTTCGAGTCGCGTGGCCCGGATCACCCCGTTGTCGAGCGTCCCTTCCAGTTCCACGCGGGTGCCCACGGAAAGCCCGGCGGGCACCGAGCCCAAGGTGCTGGTGTCCACGGCGATCCCATCGACGGTCAACACGCCGTCACCGTACTGGGTGACCACACCCGAAAACGGCTTGGCCGTTGTGCTGGCGGTATCGTCGCTGCCGCCGCCGGTGCAGGCCATCAGGGCCGCCGTGGCGAGGATGGCTGTCGCGGTGCGCAAGGTCCGACCGAGATGGCTCGTCCGGCGGACATTCGTGGGTTTCTTCATGGGGTATCTCCGTGAATGTTTGGTAAGGCTTGCCGCCAAAGCTTAGCCGCCACCGCTTAGTTTTTCATTAAGACGCCAGGGCCGATCCCGCAGGGGGCCGCCCTAAGACACGCTTAATGTTCGGCTCCCATGCTGTCAGGTGAACGCGTTCTGCACCTACCTGCCCAGCTTCCATGCCCACGACTGCCTTTCGGCGCTTCCCACGGCTCCACGCACCCTTCCCTGGCCTGTTCAACCCGGCCGACGCTGGGGCGACGCCATTGCCAACGCTGGGTGCCCCCCCCTGGCAGACCAATGCCGTCCTGGCACTGTGGCTGACGCTCGCGGGCAATGTCCCGCTGTGGCAAAAGGTCCTTTCGGTCGGTGGCTCAGGGGCATGGACCCTTTGGATGACGATGGCGGCGCTCGTTGCATCGGTCAATTTCGCGTTGTTGTCGTTGATCACCTGGCCGCGTGGGTACCGGTGGATAGCCAGCTTGCTGGTGCTGGCAGCCGCCGCGAATACCCATTTCATGCGAACCTATGGGGTGGTGATCGATCCGTCGATGATGGCCAATGTGCTCAACACCGACGCTAGGGAGGTGGCCGATCTGCTGACACCGGCCTTGCCCGTGACCCTGGTGCTGGTGGCGGGGCCTGCCCTGTGGTGGATCTGGCTTCGGCCGCTGCGCCCGCGCCGGACGTGGCAACGGCTGTGGCGCAACACCGGGGCGGTCTCGCTGGGTCTCTCGTTGGCGGTGGCCTCTGGTGTGGCCGGTTATCAGGGGCTGGCCTCCCTGATGCGCAACCACAAAGCAGTCCGTTACATGATCAACCCGATCAACACGGTCTATGCTGTGGGCGCCCTGGCGGCCGAGCGTGTGCCGACCTCCGCGCGTGCCATCGAACCGGTGGGCGAAGACGCCCGCCTGGGAGCGAGTTACGCGGAGCAGGCACGGCCGCCCTTGCTGGTACTGGTGATTGGTGAGACCGCGCGTGCAGAGAACTTCGGCCTCAATGGCTACATTCGACAAACCACCCCGGTCCTGGCCCAATGGCAGCGCGACAAAGGCCTGGTCAATTTCCCGGACGTGAGCGCGTGCGGCACCAATACCGAGGTGTCCGTGCCTTGCATCTTTTCCCCCTTGACCCGTGAGCAGGGCGGCAACCGGAAGCCTGTACATGAAAACCTGCTGGACGTGCTTCAGCGCGCCGGACTGGCGGTGCTGTGGCTGGACAACCAGTCGGGCTGCAAGGGCGTCTGCGCGCGGGTGCCCACGGTGTCGACTCGCCAGCTCACCGATGTACGCTGGTGCCGCGATGGCGAGTGCCATGACGAGATCATGCTGGAAGGACTGGAAGAACGGCTGGCTGCTCTGGATCCGCAGCGCCGGGAACGCGGGGTGGTGCTCGTGATGCACCAGATGGGCAGCCACGGGCCGGCCTACTTCAAGCGTACGCCTGCCGATGCCAAACCCTTTGGACCGGAGTGCGTCAGCCAGACGCTCTCGGACTGCCGTGTCGAGGAAGTGCGCAATGCCTATGACAACACCATTGCGTACACCGACCGCTTCCTTGGCCGTACCCTGACGTGGCTGGAGGCGCAGTCCGGACAGTACGACACCGGCATGATCTATCTGTCCGACCATGGCGAGTCGTTGGGCGAGAACGGGCTGTACCTGCATGGCCTGCCGTACGCGGTGGCACCCGAGCAGCAGCTCAAGGTGCCGATGGTGGCGTGGTTGTCGCGTGGCATGCAACGGCGCACGGGGGTGGAGCCCCGATGCCTGCAGGGTCGGGCATCGCAAGCCCTGAGCCATGACCACCTTTTTCACTCTGTGCTCGGTCTGATGGATGTGAAGACACAGGTCCATGATCGGCGGCTGGACATCTTCTCTTGGTGTGCTCCCGGGGGTATGCTGTAGAATAAGTAATAGATTAATTACTTGTATGAGCCATGACGCCACGACTTCCCTCTCGGGAGCGCCAGCGTGAACTGATTGACGCGGCAATCGAACTGGCGGCCACCTGCGGCCCAGGCGACATCAGCACCGCTGCACTGGCGGCCCGGGTGGGCATTTCCCAGGGGGCGGTGTTTCGCCATTTCGACTCCAAAGAAGCACTCTGGGTGGCGGTCGTCGACGAGGTTCATCGGGGTTTGTTTGTGCAGCTTGACCTGGCCAGCCAGCGGGCCGGTCGGCGGTCGATGGACCGTTTGCAGGCGGTCTTCCTGGCGCACGCTGCCTATGTGGTCGCCCATCCTGGTGTTCCCCGCATACTGTTTCATGAACTGCAGCGGACCCAGGAGACGCCGGTCAAGGCCCGTGTCCGACTGCTGTTGCAGGAGTACCGGCTGCGGATTCTCGGATGGCTGCAGGCAGCGATGGATGAGGGTGACCTTCCTGCCGGGCTGGATATGCGGGCGGCGGCTGTGCTCTTCATTGGCGCCCTTCAGGGATTGGTGATGCAGGCTCTTTTCACTGGCGATCTGGCGCAGGTCTCGGTGCTTGCGCCACGTGTCCATGCGCTCTGGTGGTCTGGTTTGAGCAGCACGGTCGAACACCTCGAAAACCATCAGGATCGCCCGCAATGGGTGCAGGAGTTGCTGGCATGACAAGCACATCTTCATCGAAACGCCGCCTCTTGTTGGGCGTACTGGCCCTGCTGCTGTTGGGCACCCTGGCCTTCGTCGCCCTGCGTACCGGGCCTTTGGCGCCGGTGAAAGTCCAGGTCACCGAAGTGGCCAGGGGCCGCGTGAGTCCCGAGATCTTCGGCATCGGCCAAGTGCAAGCGCGGCGCAGCTGGCTGGTGGGACCCACCGTGGCTGGTCGCGTGCGCAGCGTCGCGGTGGACGTGGGCCAGGTGGTGCAGCCCGGTCAGGTGCTGGCCGAGATGGACCCGGTGGATCTGGACCAGCGCGTGATCGCGCTGGATGCTTCGCTCGCCCGCGCCCAGAGCGCCCGTGCCGCCACCCAGGCGCAGGTGGCCGACGCCCAGGCACGCCGCGCGCTGGCGCAGGCCAACCTGAAACGCAACCAGGACCTGGCCCGACAGAAATTCATCAGCACTGGCGCGCTCGAGGCGCGGCAGCAGGAGGTCGCCTCTGCCGAGGCGGGCCTGCAGGCCGCCCAGGCCAACGCTGGTGCCGCCGCGCAGGACATCAGCCGTCTGCAGGCCGAGCGGGCGGCTCTGCTGGCACAGCGCAACAACCTTCGCCTGCTGGCACCGGCCCCCGCGGTGGTCGCCAGCCGCGACGCCGAAGCCGGCAGCACGGTGGTGGCGGGCCAGTCGGTACTGCGTCTGATCGACCCAGCCAGCCTGTGGGTGGCGCTGCGGGTGGATCAGGGCCGCTCGGCCGGGCTGGCCCCGGGCCTGGCGGCGCGCATTACGCTGCGCTCGCTGCCGGGCCAGACATTGGCTGGCCGGGTCGAGCGCGTCGAGCTCCTAGCCGATGCGGTGACCGAGGAACGCCTGGCCATGGTGGCCTTCGAGGCGCCGCCGGCTGGCGTATCGGTGGGCGAGATGGCCGAGGTCACCCTGGCCTTGCCCGCCAGCGCCGAAGGCCTGCTGTTGCCCAACGCGGCATTGCAGCAGTACGAGGGGCGCACCGGTGTCTGGCGCGTACAGGGCGGCGACCTGATTTTCGTGCCGGTCAGCACCGGTGCACAAGGACTCGGCGGCTCGGTGCTGGTGGCACCCGTCGACGGCGCCGCGCTGGCCGAAGGCGACCGTGTGGTGCTCTACAGCCAGACCGCCCTGCGGCCGGACGCGCGCATCAGCGTGGTCGAGTCGCTGCTGCCCGCCGGAGGTGCGAAGTGATCAGCCTGGCTGGGCGCGACATCCTGCACGGCTGGGCCAAGTACGTCTTCACCGGCGTCGGCCTGGGCCTGCTGATCGGCGTGACGCTGACCATGGCCGGTGTCTACCGTGGCATGGTGGACGACGCTCACGCCCTGCTGGCCAACAGCCGGGCCGACCTGTGGGTGGTGCAGAAGGACACCCAGGGCCCCTATGCCGAATCCTCGAGCATCAAGGACGACGTGGTGCGCAGCATGCGCGGTATGCCCGGTGTGGCAGCTGCCGCCAATGTCAGCTACCTGACCATGCAGGTCCAGCGCGACGGGCACGACGTCCGTGCCATGGTGGTTGGCGCCGAACCCGGCGGCCCGGGTGCGCCGGGTTATCTGGTGGCTGGGCGCCACCTCACGCGCAGCCACTACGAGGCCGTGGTCGACATCAAGACCGGGTTTGAGATCGGTGACGCGATCCGTATCCGCCGCCACGACTACACGGTGGTGGGCCTCACGCGGCGCATGGTGTCCTCGGGGGGCGATCCGATGGTCTTCATCCCGCTCAAGGACGCGCAGGAAGCGCAGTTCCTCAAGGACAACGACGCCATCGTCAACGACCGTGCGCGCACCGCCGACAACCCGGCCTTCAACCGCCCCGGCAGCCCCGGCCTGCTCGAAGCCGTGCAAGGTCTGCAGACCAGCAGCCGCAATGTGAATGCGGTGCTGGTGCAGGTGGCGCCGGGTTTCAGCGCGGAGCAAGTGGCCGAACCGATCCGCCGCTGGAAGCACCTGAACGTGTTCACGCGCGACCAGATGAAGGACATTCTGGTCGTCAAGCTGATTGCCAACTCGGCCAAGCAGATCGGGATGTTCCTGGTCATCCTGGCCATCGTCAGCGCGGCCATTGTGGCCTTCATCATCTACACCATGACCATGGGCAAGCTGCGTGAGATCGCGGTGCTCAAGCTCATCGGCACGCGCGACCGGACCATCGCCGGCATGATCCTGCAGCAGGCGCTGGGTCTGGGCCTGATCGGCTTTGCCGTCGGCAAGATCGCCGCCACCATCTGGGCGCCAGCCTTCCCCAAGTTTGTGCTGTTGCTGCCGGATGATTCGCTGCGTGGGTTGGCGGCCACCCTGGTCATCTGTGCCCTTGCCAGCACCCTGGCCATCCGCATCGCGCTCAAGGTCGATCCGGGCGCCGCCATCAGCTGAACGTCATGAATACCCCCAGCCCCGGCGGCATCCAGATCGAAGGCCTGCGCAAGGTCTATGGCCACGGCGACACCGCGGTCGAGGCGCTCAAGCACGTCAACATGCAGGTCGCCCCGGGCGAGGTGGTCGGCCTGGTCGGCCCCTCGGGCTCGGGCAAGAGCACCCTTCTCAAGTGCCTGGGCGCCATCATCGAGCCCACGGCCGGCCGAATGACACTGGGCAACGAAGTCATCTACGACGAGGGCTGGAAAGTCAGGGACCTTCGCGCGCTGCGCCGAGACCGCATCGGCTTCGTCTTCCAGGCGCCGTACCTGATCCCCTTTCTGGACGTGACCGACAACGTGGCCCTGTTGCCCATGCTGGCCGGCCAGCCCAACGCCAGGGCACGCGAGCGTGCGCTGGAACTGCTGACGGCCCTGGACGTGCAGCACCGTGCCAGGGCTGAGCCCAACCAGCTCTCGGGCGGTGAACAGCAGCGCGTGTCCATTGCCCGTGCGCTGGCCAACCGCCCGCCCGTGATCCTGGCCGATGAGCCCACCGCCCCGCTGGACAGCCAACGCGCGCTGGGGGTCATGCGTCTGCTCAACCAGATGGCACGCCAGTACCAGACGGCCATCGTCGTGGTCACCCACGACGAGAAGATCATTCCCACCTTCAAGCGGATTTATCACATCCGTGACGGCCAGACGGTGGAGGAAGCGGGCGAGGGCCGCACGCTGGATTGAGCATCCCGCACGCCTACAATGGCGGCCGATGCTCACTGGCCGCGCACTCTTTCGCATGAACCTCCGCTGGCATGCGGTGGTGGCTGCTGCGTTGTTCTGCCTGCAGTTGCTGGTGTCGGGGCTGTCGGGTCTGGTGCTGTCTTCCCGGGTGGCCAGCGGTGAACTGATCGAGGTGTGCACCGCCAGCGGCGTGATGTACGTGGCGGCAGATTCGGCGGACCTTGCAGGTGAAGTTGGCTCCCTGTCGGTCAGTGCCCTGGGGGATTTCTGCCCCTTCTGTCCGGGGCTGGCAGGCGCTCCCCCGTTGCTGCTCGCGGCTCTGAGTTATCAGCTGCCCACCCTTTCTTCCAGGCCCTGGCTGCCTGAGCATGCGCAAGGCGCCCGCCCGGTCGTGCCCGACCTGCGACACGCGCCTCCCCACGCGCCTCCCCCGCGTTTCGCCTGATCCGCCCGCGCCCCATGCCGGCTGGCATGGCGTGTCTTGCATGCCTGCAACGTTTGCCGGCGTGCGCCTGTTCGATCCAACGAAACGCAATTCCGATGAAACCGTTTTCCCTTAACGCCATGGCGTTGGCCGTGGCCTGCGCCTATCCCCTCACCACGCTTGCCGACGATGCCACCCTTGAACCGGTCGTGGTCACCGCGCCGGCCATGAAGGCACCCCTGGAGGTCAGCTTCGATCCCCGGGCACCGCAGCAACCCTTGCCCGCCACCGATGGCGCCAGCCTGCTCAAGGCCATTCCCGGCATGAGCGTGATCCGCAAGGGTGGCACCGACGGCGACCCGCTGTTCCGTGGCATGGCGGCTTCGCGCCTGAACATCCTGCTCGACGGCGAACAGATCCTGGGGGGCTGCGGCATGCGCATGGACCCGCCAACGGCCTATGTCTTTCCGGATAGCTACAACCAGGTGACCCTGCTCAAGGGCCCGCAAAGCGTGGTGCACGGCCCGGGCGCATCGGCCGGAACTGTCCTGTTCGAGCGCAAGGCGCCCAGTTTCGACAAGCCCGGCTACCAGGTGGACGGTGCCTTGACGGTGGGCAGCTTCGGTCGTCACGACGAACTGATCGATGTGAAGGCCGGCAACCCGACCGCCTACGTGCAAGGCATTCTGACCCACGCCGAATCGGACAACTACCAGGACGGCGATGGCACCGAGGTGCACTCGCGGTATCAGCGCAGCAGCGCCACCGCGATCGTGGGATGGACGCCGGACCGAAACACGCGCCTGGAGTTCTCCAGCATCCACAGCGCGGGTGAGGCGGCCTATGCCGACCGGGGCATGGACGGCGTCAAGTTCGACCGGAGCAACTATGGCCTGAAGTTCGAGAAGAAGCACCTGGGCGGTCTGGTCGATGCGGTGGACGCACAGGTCTACTACAACTACGTCGACCATGTGATGGACAACTACTCGCTGCGACGCTTCATGCCCACCGCCATGATGGCCAATCCTTCGGTCAGCAACCCTGACCGCAAGACGACCGGGGGGCGCGTGGCGCTGACGCTGGTGCCCGGTGAGCGCACGCAGGTGATCGCGGGTTTGGACCAGCAGTCCAACACGCACACGGTGCGCTCGTCGATGAATGCCACGGCCATGCCCTACGAGGCCAAGCCACGCACCGATGACGCCGCGTTCCGCAACCTGGGTCTGTTTGCCGAGGCCACGCATGAACTGAGCGACAGCCGTCGGCTGGTGATGGGGCTGCGGGCAGACCGCTGGAAGGCCGAGGACCGTCGTCAGACACTGGCGGTGGGGATGATGAGCATGCCCAACCCGACCCGTGGACAGACCCGGGAAGAGACCCTGCCGTCGGGCTTTGCGCGCTATGAGTGGGACCATGCAGGCGGAGGCACCGCCTACGTGGGTGTTGGTCATGCCCGCCGGGCGCCCGACTACTGGGAACTGATTGCCAAGGAGTCGACCGGCAGCCTCAGCGCCTTTGACAGCCTCAAGCCCGAGAAAACCACGCAGCTGGATGTCGGCAGCACCTGGAAGCAGGGCGCCTGGGAAGCCTCGGTCTCGGGCTTTGTCAGCCGTGTGGATGACTATGTGCTGATCCAGACCGCCTATGCCAAACCGGCCATGGGTGGCATGACCAGAACCACCACTGTGGCCAGAAACATCAAGGCCACCACCTATGGTGCCGAAGCGGGCGTGAACCATGCGTTCAACGCCGCCTGGAAGGGCCTGGCCAGCCTGGCCTGGGTGCGCGGGCAGAACGACACCGACGATCGCCCGCTGGGCCAGATGCCACCGCTGGAAGCCCGCTTCGGGCTGGACTGGACGCAGGGCCGATGGACCGCTGGTTCGCTGCTGCGCGTGGTGGCGGCCCAGACCCGCTATGCCTTGAACCAGGGCAACATTGTGGGCCAGGACCTCGGGCCGACATCGGGCTATTCGGTGTTCTCCATCAACGGCAGCTACCGTTGGAACGACAGTGCCCGCGTGACCTTCGGGATCGATAACCTGTTCGACCGGACCTATGCCGAGGCGATCAGCCGCGGTGGTGCCATGGTGGCCGGTTACGACCGGATCCTGCGTGTCAACGAGCCTGGACGCACCTTCTGGGTCAAGGCGCAGTTCACGCTGAAGTAGACCGGCACTCAGCGTTCAATGGGGCTGCTGACGATCGCCTCGTAGGCAGCCCCACTGAGATAGACAGGGATGTAAGCCACCCCTTGTTGTCCCAGTGTCTTGACGAATGACCTCAGGTGGTTGCGGGAGCCTTTCATCAGGTTCTCGTACACCAGCCGGATGTCCTGGTTGTTGATGTTGGCCAGTGCGGCCTGGATGTCGGCAATATCGAGCTCCTCGATCTGTGCCCCGACCATCAGGGCTTGTGTCAGGGAAGGAGATCCCTTGGCCACCAGATCCGCGTAAAGCCCCTGCAACGTGGCGTTGGCGAAGCGGCCCGGGGGCAGGCCAGCGGCCGGATCTGGCAAGGCGTACCGGTTGAGCAACTGAAGCACCGCCGCCGTGTGGGTCGCTTCACTGGAAGCGATGTTGCCAAAGATCCTGAGCTGACCACCCCATGCGGCATCAAAGACTGCGTAAACGTCATGAGCGAGCTTTTCCTCTTCGCGCATGTAGGCCAGGGATGCCTTCTCCGCATCTGATACGGACTCCTGCGGGAGGCCATCCAGGTTGCTTGCCAGTGCAGATCCGTCCACCTGACTGGTGCCATCTTCGTTGACGACCAGCGGGGGGCCACTGCGCGGATCGGCGTCATCGCCCCCTGTGCATGCGGTGAGGCTCAGCATCAGGAGCGTGGCGGTCGCCAGGGTTCGGATGGGTGTTTTCATGACAGTCCTTTGGTGGGTGAAGATCGGTGTCTGGAGACGGGTGGCCAAGGTGCGTCAGCGTTTTCCGCCGGAGTTGCCGCCCCGACCGCCTGCGGCGCGGCCCTGTGCTTGTGGTGATCGGGTCTGTCGTTGCTCGAACCCGGTCCCGTATGGCATCGGCGCGCTCGGTGTGTTGGAGGTGGACGTGTCCGATACGACCGCTGCCGGGGTGGCTGCCTGGGTGCCATCCCCTGGCGGCTGCGAAGCCAGTGCACCGAAGGCATGGAAGAGCAGCACCGCAAACGTACCAACCCATCGTGAAGTCATGTGCCTAGATATCGCTGAAGGGGACATGAGCGGATCATGCGATTGCGCTGTCTTCGTTTGATGCCAACCTGGATCGGTTTTGTCGCGGTGTGTCGCAGACGGTCGCCATGGGCGTCTCCAGGCCACGAGTGCCAGCCATGAAAACTGGTGGACGATCTACACTCAAGCGCATGACATCCGAAGAGTTTCCGCAGGTGCTGGTCGTCGATGACGATGCGGATATCCGTGAGTTGCTCACAGCATACCTCGGTCAGAACGGGTTTCGTGTCAGCACCGCCGACGGCGGTCTTCAGATGCGAGCCATGCTGGCGGCATCGGTTCCTGATGTGCTGGTGCTGGACCTGATGATGCCGGGCGAGGATGGTTTGGCTTTGACACGCTGGGTCAAGGCACAGTGGAATTTGCCGATTCTGATGCTGTCTGCGCGTGGCGAGGAGACCGACAGGGTGGTGGGTCTGGAAGTCGGTGCGGACGATTACCTGCCCAAACCGTTCGGACCGCGCGAGCTGTTGGCCCGCCTCAGGGCGTTGCTTCGTCGCCATGCGACGGCCTCGTCTGTGCCCACCAAGGCCGTCGTGCCGGCGGGCAATCTGAGGGCAACGGGTGTGCCGGAATCGGTCGTTTTCGGACCGTTTCGGTTGAGCCTCCTGTCAAGGACACTCTGGCGAGACGGTGCAGAGATCGACCTGACGGCGGCCGAATACGACTTGCTGGCCGTGCTGGTCCAGCGGCCTGGCCGCGTACTGTCGCGCGATGTGCTCATCACCCTACTCAAGGGCTATGACCGGGATGCGTTTGACCGGAGCATCGACAACCGGGTCACCCGCTTGCGTCGCAAGATTGAAACCGATCCCGCTGCGCCCCGATACATCCGTACCGTCCGCGGAGAAGGGTATCTGTTCAACCCGCTAGGGGCATCGGGTTGAGGCGCACCACCAGTCTGGCAGGCCAGCACGCGCGGTGGCTGATGGGCGGTTTTGTGCTGATGCAGCTGGCGCTGACCGTAATCTTCGTGTTCATGCTGGTGTTGCCGCTGGCACAGCGGGCAGCCGACGACCTGGCCGGGCTTGCGGTGCTGTCGGCACAGACCTGGGCAGAGTTGCCGCCACAGACACGCCCTGCTTTCGAGAGGGAACTGCGGGAGCAGCACCGCCTGGAGATTCGACCTTCGCAGCCTTATGACATGCAAGATGAGCTTCATCCGCCGTTCGTGTGGTTGTATGAGGCGGCCATCAACCGGCGCCTTGCGACACCGACGCATCTGATGCGTCAGCAGCGAGGCGACGAAGTCTGGTACTGGGTGAACATCCCGACCGGCACCCATCCATTGTCCGTGGGTTGGCCGGAGAGCCGCAACCAGACGCACCCGTTTGCTGCCCTGTCGATCGGGTGGCTGCTGAGCATCGGCCTGTCCTGGTGGCTGGCACGGTGGCTGGCATACCGGGTGGTGAAGCCGCTGGCCCAATTGAACGAAGCGATGTCAGCCGTTGGCGAGGGACAGGTGCCTGCGCTTCTGTCGGAGGACGGTCCGCAGGAACTGGGCACGGTCAGTCGCCGGTTCAATGCGATGGCCAGGCAGGTGCAGGAACTGGTGCGGGCAAGGACGGCACTGGTAGCCGGTGTCTCTCACGACCTGAGAACGCCCCTGACGAAAATGAGGCTGACGCTGGAGCTGATGCGGGCCGCGCCTGATCCGTTGCATATCGAGCGCATGGACCGGGAGGTGACACGCATGAACCGGCTGATCGGGCAAGTGCTGGATCTGGCGCGTGGCTTGCAGAAGGAGCCTGTGCAGACGGTTCACGTGCCCACGCTGCTGACTGTCATCGCGGACGATTGGCGAGATTCTTCGATGGCCTTTTCCTATGCGTCGCCCGAGGTTGAGATACCCGTCGCCCGACAGGCCATCGAGCGTGCCTTGGGCAACCTGCTGGAGAACGCCCGTCGCTATGCGCCAGACGGACCGGTCGAGCTGGTCTTCGAATCGGATGGCCAGGTGGGCTGTTTTGGCGTGCTGGACCGAGGGCCGGGCATTCCGGCCAAGGAGATCGAACGGATGAAGCAGCCCTTCGAGCGCATGGAGCCGTCCCGCAGTCCGCTGACCGGAGGCACTGGCCTGGGGCTGGCCATCGTGCACGCGTTGGCCGACGCCAACGGCTGGCAGGTGCGCATGCTGCCGCGCGAGGGCGGTGGACTGGGCGTCTGGATCGATGTGCCGCTGGTTTCCTAGGGTGCCGGCGAAGGGCGGTCACCCTCACCGGCAGGCAGATCTATTGATCGCCTCAGCAGGTGCACCTCGTTTCTCAGGTGCCGGATTTCCCTCAGCAACTCCGCCTCGACCCGCCGCTCGTCTTCGACGACATCCTTTTCGACAAATATCGCCGCCAGCGACGCGGTGACCAGCGACAGGACAGACAGTCCGAGCAGGACCACCAGAACGGCAAACGCCCGAGACCAGGGGGTCGAGGGCACCATGTCTCCGTAGCCCACCGTGGCCGCGGTGGTGAACGAGAGCCAGAGGCCATCCTGCAGGGTGCTGACTTTGGGGTCGAGCATCCAGAAGCCGATGCCGCCGATCACCAGGATCACCACCACCAGGATCAGGGAGTAGGTGAGGCCCCGACGAACCACTTTGTGTCGCCACAGGCGGCGGGATATCGAGATGTCCATGCGGCAGGCAATCGAAGACAAGACCGCTCATGTTACCCAAGGGAGTATGCGTTGTCAGCACAGCCCCATGCAGCCGTGGTCTCAAGGCCACGTGATAATGAAAAGCTTCGGGTCTATGGGCCATTGATGAGAGATATCTGAATGGATGACATCAACGCAGCGCTGCTGCCCCTTTGGAACCTGTCGCCGGCCGCGCCTGGCTGGCTGGTCACGCTGGCCCGCCTGAGCAGCGAATACCTCTCCAAGATCGCCCTGGCCTGGGTGTTCGCGTTGCTGGTGTTCGGGAAACCGGCGTGGCGCCGCATGGCGATCCAGGTGCTGGTGGCCATCGCCATCGTCTGGCTGGTGGCGCGCGGCATCCATGAGACCTGGCCGCAACCCAGGCCTTTCATGGTCGGGCAGGGGCATCAGTGGATCGAACATTCACCGTCGCCGTCGTTTCCCAGCCGCCACGCCACCATTGCCATGGCCTTTGGCGTCATGGCCCTGCTGACGGCGCCGCGCCGCTGGGTGGGGGTGCTGTGTCTGGTGGTCGCCCTGATGGTGGGCTGGAGCCGGGTGGCGTTGGGCGTTCACTTTCCGATGGACATCATTGCCGGCGCACTGATTGCCACGCTGGTGGCCGTGGCGGTTCACCTGGCCTGGCGTGTCCGGGAGCGGTCAGGTCGATTGCCTACAATTTGAGCCGCTCCTTTCTGACCTTCTATGGCCCCGCGAGGCCCGCCACACCATGAAATTCATCCGCTTCTCCGACCTCTGTGCCAATGGCCAAGCCAAGGGCAAACGCGTTTTCATCCGTGCCGATCTGAACGTGCCGCAGGATGACGCGGGCAACATCACCGAGGACACCCGCATCCGCGCCAGTGTGCCGGCCATCCAGATGGCGCTGGATGCGGGTGCCGCCGTCATGGTGACCAGCCACCTCGGCCGTCCGACCGAGGGTGAATTCAAGCCCGAGGATTCGCTGGCCCCGGTGGCCAAGCGCCTGGGCGAGCTGCTGGGCCGCGAGGTGCGCCTGGTGGCCAACTGGGTGGACGGGGTGGAGGTGGCCCCGGGTGAACTGGTGCTGCTGGAGAACTGCCGCCTGAACGTGGGTGAGAAGAAGAACAAGCCCGAGCTGGCCGCCAAGCTGGGCCAGCTGTGCGACATCTTCGTGCACGACGCCTTCGGCACCGCGCACCGCGCCGAAGGCACCACCTACGGCATCGCCGAGACCGCGCCCATTGCCACCGCCGGCCCCCTGCTGGCCGCCGAGATGGACGCGATCAGCAAGGCCCTGGCCAACCCGAAGCGCCCGCTGGTGGCCATAGTCGCCGGCTCCAAGGTCAGCACCAAGCTGACCATCCTGCAGAGCCTGAGCAACAACGTCGACGGCCTGATCGTCGGGGGTGGTATCGCCAACACTTTCATGCTGGCAGCCGGTCTGAAGATCGGCAAGAGCCTGGCCGAGCCCGATCTGGTCGGCGAAGCCAAGGCCGTGATCGAAGCCATGAAGGCACGCGGCGCCGAGGTGCCGATCCCCGAGGATGTGGTGTGTGCCAAGGCCTTTGCCGCCGACGCGCAGGCCACCGTCAAGGCCGCGACCGAGGTGGCCGACGATGACCTGATTCTGGACATCGGTCCAAAGACCGCCGCCAAGCTGGCCGAGAAGCTCAAGGCAGCAGGCACCATTGTCTGGAATGGTCCGGTGGGTGTGTTCGAGTTCGCTGCGTTCGAGAACGGCACCAAGGTCATTGCGCAGGCGATTGCCGAGTCCAGCGCTTTCAGCATTGCCGGTGGTGGCGACACGCTGGCCGCGATTGCCAAGTACGGCATCGAAAAGGACGTGGGCTACATCTCCACAGGTGGCGGCGCCTTCCTGGAGGTGCTGGAAGGCAAGACCCTGCCGGCATTCGAAATCCTGGCCAAACGCGCAGGGTAAGTCGCTTCCACGTTCTGCAGAAGAAAAAAGGCGACCCGAGGGTCGCCTTTTTTCTGGGTGTTTGCGGTACTGTTCAGGAGGCCTTGGCCTTCTGCATCAGCTGGCGAACCTCTTCGCGCCGGCCCTTGTCGGCCAGCGCTCGGCCAGGGCGGTCCGGCGCCTGCAGGGCTTTCTGAAGGTAGGGCAGGGCGTTCTCGGCCTTGTCGTTTTCCAGCAGGAACTCACCGTAGAAGAAATTCGGGTCGATGCCCTGCGGGTTGATGGCCAGGGCCTTTTGCAGCAGATCGCGCGCCTGCTTCTTGTCGCCGAAGCCGATGGGCCAGCCTGGCACCTTGTAGTACAGCACGCCCAGGCTGTTGTAGGCCGATCCGTCCAGCGCCTTGCCGTCGATCTGGATGGCCTGTTCGTACAGACCCTTGGCCTGCTTGACCAGGGGCAGCGCGCCCAGCCCGCCCTTTTCGCCGGCCAGCGAGCTGACGATGATGCCTTCCCAGATCAGCGTTTCGGCCTTGCCGGGATGGGCCTGGCTCAGGGCATGGGCGCGGGCGGCCAGGGCTTCAAAGCGCTTCTCGCGTTCGTTGGCGGGTGCCTGGTAGCGGACGGCCTCCCAGCCTTGTTGGAGTTCCTGGACGGCATCGTCGACACCGGCGGCCTGTCCCAACAGGGGGGTGGCGAGCAGCAGGGCGGTCATCGAGGCACTGATCCAGTAGCGGCGGGTGATGCGGATGGGGTTCATGGTCGGGGTCTCCTGGAAGGAAAGAAAAGGGTCAGGTGCGGGCCACGCGGGTGGTGGCCGCGTGGTTCTGCAGGGATTGGCGGTGGCGCCGGAAGCTGCCGTCCAACCATTCGGGGGCCAGCCCGTTCAGGCGCGCGGCCAGCTTCTCCGGGAAGCCCAGCACGCGCTCGACCGCCTCGTCCTCGAGCATCTGCACGATCGCGCCAGCCACCACCTCAGGGCTGTCCTGCGCGGTGCCGGTGGCGCGGTTGTAGGCTTGCACGGCGGCGCTGTTGAAGCCGGTGTCGGTGCTGCGCGGGCCGATGTACTGGACCTTCACACCGCTACCCGCCAACTCGCGGCGCAGGGCCTGGGAGAAACCATGCACCCCGAACTTGCTGGCGCTGTAGACGCTGTAGCCCGGCAGCCCGATGCTGCCCAGCGCCGAGCCCACGAAGAGGATCCGGGCGGCGGGCAGGGTCTGCAGATGCGGCAGCAGCGCCTGTGTGAGCAGCATGGGGGCCAGCAGGTTGGTCTGCAGCACGGCGGCCATTTCATCGGGTGAATGCTCGGCCAGCGGACCGAAGGAGGGCAGCCCGGCGTTGTGGATCACGACATTGCAGCCCAGCCGCGCCGATTCGCTGGCCAGGCGGGTGATGTCATCGTGGCGTGTCAGGTCCGCCGGCACCCACTTCAACCGGGACGGGGAAATGCCCTCGCCGGTCAGTTCCCGGTGAAAGCTCTCCAGCGCGGGGACCGAGCGGCCCACCAGCATCACCGAAGCACCGGCCCCCAGCAGGGCGCGGGCCGTGGACTTTCCGATGCCGCCAGTGGCACCGGTGAGCAGGACACGCGAGTCCTGGGCTTTCATGCGGCCACCTCGTCGGCGATGACCGCCGTCGGTGCGGCCTGGGGCTGGGGCAGGGGGAGGCTTCGGAAGACGTCGGCGTACAGGTGATAGAAGGCGCGGGCGGCGTCAATGATGGCGGCCTGGTCGGCGGGATCCTGGATCTGTTCCATGAGCAGCGCGAAATGGGCCGTGTGCTCCTGATCCAGCGTGCCGTGCGAACGCAGGTAGCTGAAGGCCGAATCGGGCAGCCCCAGACCCCCCTGGATCTTGTCGGCCGCCATCAAGGCCAGGGCCACGCTGGTGCCTTCGAGCACGTGCACCATGCCAAAGAAGCCCAGCGGGTTGCGGCGCGCGATCATGTCGTAGGCATAGGCCACCATGACCTCGGTGGCCAGGGCCGGCCGGCCATGGCGCACGGCCTCGGCGTCCGCGCCGCAGGCGGCGATGTCGTCCAGGATCCACTCGTCGTGGCCCTGTTCTTCCTCCACGTACTCGTCCATGGCGTCATTGAGCCAGGCGTGGTGTGCCGGCAGGGCGGCCTTGCACGCCTTGAGCAGCGGCACCGTGTGGCGTACATGGTGATAGGCCTGCGTGAGGAAGGCCACGTAGCTGGGGATGGAGACCCGGCCCTGCAGGGCGCCCTGGATGATGGGGACCGACAGCAGTTCCTGCTGGGCCAGGCGGGTCTGGGCGATCAGTTGGTCGTGAAAGGACATGGGGTTCTCCTGAAAAATCATGCGGTGGCCGCCGGCACCAGGGCACCGGCGTGGCGCTGGAAGATGGCGTCGCGTTGTGGGCGACCATTGGCGGTGGCCATGCCGCTGGCGGTGTTGAAGGGTTCCTGGGCGCGGACCCAGTGACCGATGCGTGCGTAGTCCGGCAGGCTGTGGTTGGCCGCTTGCACCGCGGCCTCGATCTGCTCATCGGGGACCGACGGCTGCAGCGGCCAGATCACTGCGCTCAGCTGGGGCTGGCCTTCGCCGAAGATCACGGCCTGAGCGACCACGGGTTCGCCGCGCAAGGCGGTCTCGACCCATTCGGGCGAGACATTGCGACCATAGGCGGTGATGAGCACATGGCGCAGGCGGCCGTGAACGTGGAGGAAGCCATCGGTATCGAGGTGTCCGATGTCGCCGGTGGCCCACCATGCCGGTGCCAGTGCGGTGTCGCCCAGGTAGCCGGCCATCAGGCTGCCGGCGACGTGAATCTGGCCCTGCTCGTCGATGTGCAGCTGGGTGTGCGGCAGCGCACGGCCGGCACTGCCCGGCCGGCTGGCACCCGGCAGGTTCAGGGTCTGCACCGACGAACCTTCGGACAGGCCGTAACCTTCGTAAGCGGGGATGCCCACAGCGTGGGCCGCCTCGATCAAGCGTGCGCCGACCGCGGCACCGCCGACGGCCACCATCTTCAGCGACGCGGGCGCGCGCTGCCCGGTGGCCTGCAGCCACAGGGTCCAGGCCCTGAGCATCTGCGGCAGCAGGATCAGGCTGTCGGGCGCGTGTTGGACGACCGTCTGGTGGAACACCGCCGGGTTGAAGCTGGACGAGCCGCTCAGTCCGACACGTTCGAGCGGCAGCACCACACACTGTGCGCCGTGTGCCAGAGGGGCCATGACACCCGCGATGTTCTCCAGCAGGACGGGCAGCGGCAGCGCGCACAGGTGCTTCTGGATGTCCAGTGGCGCCAGCGCCTGCACGAGGCCCTGGACCACCTGGTCCATGCCCTGGGCACTGAGGCAGACCCCTTTGGGGTTGCCGGTGGTGCCCGAGGTGAAGGTGATCTTGCAGGTGCCCGCCGGCATCGGGACCGTCCGTCCGGGCAGGCTCAGTTGCGTCAGCATCTGGACACCGGCGGCCAGCGCGCGATGGGGGAGTCCGGCCCACCGTGATGCCATGGCAGAGGGTGCGATCAGGGTGTCGGCGCCACTGGCCGCGAGGGCGTGCTGAACCTGGGCCTCGGTGAAGAACACCGGGATCGGGATGTGCACCGCGCCGGCGCGTGCGAGGGCCATGTCCGCGATCACCCAGGCCGGGCCGTTGTCCAGCAGGGTGGCGGCGGTTCGCACACCCTGCATCCTGAACTCACCGGCCAGGCGAGTGACCTCGGCGTCCAGGTGTCCGTGGGTCAACTGTCCATGCTCGTGGGTGAGGGCGGGTCGAAAGCGATCGATCATGAGGAGGACTTCGAAGGATGTGACGGGGTGGCGGTCCGGCGGCGCATCAGCCGCAACGCGGCATCCAGGCGGCCGGCCAGCACCACCGGGTGATGCTCGTAGTAGCTTCCCCAGTCGGCGGCATCGGGGCCCACTGCCGAGGAATCGGCCTGACCCAGTGCGATGGGCGTGACACCCAGGCGGATGAACAGGTGGCGCAGCTCCTGGGTGAGCGTGCTAACCACCCATTGGGTCGATTGACGGGCCAGATGCTGGCCGAGCAGCGGAATGAGCAACCGTCCCGCGCCAGGCCGGCTGGCCGACAGGTGGCCGACTTCCACGATGCCCTGACGTGCGACCGGACGTCCCCGGTGCTGGCTGAGCATGTGTTCAACCGGCGCCTCCAGATAGCGCTCCAGAAACAGGGGCGACTGGTCGGCATGCCGGAAACCGGCCGCCGCGACCCACGCACCGCTGTGTGGATCGCGCAGACCCACCAGGTGAGGCGCAAACTGGGACACGCGTGCGCCAAAGCGCCGGGCGTAGACGCCCGCGATGAAGTGTTCGACCCCTGCGCGACCGGCATCGCCAGGCTCGAGGACTTCCAGCTCGCCCAGCGGCACGGGGCCGAACTCACCGGCGGATGTCGACGGCTGGGGTTGGGGTAAGGACATGCGATGGACTCCCGTGGTGGCGTCAGCCGCTGTGGCTGGTTTCGCACACCATGGAGCGCATCGTGCGCCGCCTGAATTAAGCGAGTCTTAGCCCCCTGGCGCGAGGTGCTTCAACCGACAGACGGCAGGGAAAGGGAAGCCTGCAAGCCGCCCAGGCTGGAGGAGCCCAGTGTCACGCGACCGTCGTAGAGCTGGGCCAGATCGTCCACGATGGCCAGGCCCAGTCCGCTGCCCGGGGTGGACTCGTCCAGGCGGATGCCACGCTGGAGCACCGCTTTCCGCTGGGCATCGGCGATGCCCGGTCCGTCGTCTGACACGTCGATGACCAGCAGTCGGTCATCCAGCCGGCGTGCCTCCACACGGACCACCTGACGGGCGGCCCTGCCGGCGTTGTCCAGCAGGTTGCCCAGCATTTCCTGCAGATCCTGTGCCTCGCCCGCAAAACACAGTGCGGGGTCGATGTCGGTGGCCACCCACCGGATGGCCCGGTCGGCGTGGACTTTCTGCATCACGCGCAGCAGACCGGTCAGGACCGGTGCGATCGGTGTCCGCTGACCTGGCAGACGGTGGGTGGCCGCCACCCGTGCCCGGGCCAGATGCCAGTCGACCTGCCGGCGTGCGGCCTGCACCTGCTCGCCAACTGTCGTCGCCAGCGGATGGCCAGGGTGCTGTCCAGCTGCATTGGTCAGGACCGCCAACGGCGTTTTCAACGCATGCGCCAGGTTGCCCGCCTGGGTTCTCGCCCGCTCCAGCGACGCCTCCTGCCGTTCCAGCACGGCATGGAACTCATCGATCAGCGGCTGTACCTCGGCCGGGAACCGACCCTCGATCCTTTGGGCGGATCCTCCACGCACCCGGGCCAGGGCCACCTGCATGGCCTGCAAGGGCGCCAGCCCGATGGCCACCTGGGCCAGGGCCCCGAGCACCAGCAGCAAACCCAGCGCCACCAGCGACAGGGTCAGCACCCGACCGAATCGCTGCACAGCCACGTCCGATGCCTGCAGGTCGGCCGCCATCATCAGCCGCCAGCGGCCGCTGGCTCCTTCGATCTGCAGGGCCCGTTCGGCCACCCTCAGGCGCGTGCCTTGCGGTCCCGTGGCTTCATGCAGGTGCAGCTGTCCGTCGGCCAGGGTGTCGACGGACAGGCTCAGTGCTTCGTCCCAGAGTGATCGGGACCGCAGCACCTCCTCGCGACTGCTGCCGTCAGGTGCCAGGCGGTCGAGTTGCCAGTACAGACCCGAAAACGGCTTGTCCAGTCGGGGGTCCGACAAGGCCCGGGTGTCGATGACGGGAGCACCTTTGTCGCCGATCTGCAGGCGCGCGGTCACTTGGTCCAGTTGCCGCACCAGGGTGGCATCGAACTCGCGCATCACCTCGTCGCGGAACAGGCTGGTCAGCCACCAGCCCGCGCTGCTCAGGGCCAGGGCCAGGGTCACCAGCGTCAGCGCCAGCAGGCGCACGCGCAGGGAGGTGAGCCAGGCGCGAGCGGTCACGGTGCAACCAGGCGGTAGCCCAGGCCCCGCACGGTTTCGATCAGGCTGGCCGGCAGCTTCTTGCGCAGACGGGCAATGAAGACTTCGATGGTGTTGGAGTCACGGTCGGCATCCTGCGCATAGATGTGCTCGGTCAGCTCGGTGCGCGAGACCACGGTGCCTGGGCGGTGCATGAGGTACGCCAACACTTTGTACTCATGGCTGGTCAAGGGGACCGACTGGTCTTCCAGCGTGACGCGGCCACTGCGTGTGTCCAGCGTCACCGGACCACAGTGCAGCAGGGGCGAGGCGTGACCCGATGCGCGGCGGATGAGCCCGCGCAGGCGTGCCAGCAGTTCCTCCATATGGAAGGGCTTGGTCAGATAGTCGTCGGCCCCTGCGTCAATCCCGGCCACCTTCTCGTGCCAATTGTCCCGGGCCGTGAGGATCAGCACCGGCATGGAACGTCCGCCACTGCGCCAGCGCTTGAGCACCGTCAGCCCGTCGATCTGCGGCAGTCCCAGGTCAAGCACCACCGCATCAAAGCTCTCGGTTTCGCCCAGGTGCAGGGCATCGCGCCCGTTGTCGGATTCGTCGACGGCGTAGCCGGCTTCCTGCAGGCCGCTGCACAGCTGCTGGCGCAATGTGGGTTCGTCTTCGACCAGGAGGATGCGCATCGTGTCAAGCTTTCATCGCTGGCTCGGCCGGCTGCGGCTGCGCAGCACCTCGGCGGTGGCCGCATCCAGTTCCAGTTTGACGAGCTTGCCGTCGGCCTGCAGCAGGCGGACTTCGTAGACCCAGCGACTCTTTTCCTCGTCGAGTTCGATCTCGAGCACCTGGCCGGGGTGGTCACGCTCCAGTCGCTCCAGCACGGCCCTGAGCGGCAGGATCTGTCCGGACTGCACGGCGGCACGGGCCCGGTTGTGGTCGTTGTCGGCCATGGCCGGCAAGAGGGCGGTCGAGAGGACGGCCGCCAGCGTCAGTCGGGCCAGCCACGAAGGAGGACGCGGGTGTGTGGATGTCATGAGCGAATTGTCCTGACGCCATTCTGAACCAGACATGAATGCCGGCTTCAGGTTCTGTTCAAGGATCTGGCGGCACAGTGATGCCGTCGCAGCGCTGCTGCCTGTTCATCCACGCTGGAGGAGTTCACGTCATGAAGGTCCCTGTCCTGGTTTCCCTGTTGCTGGCTACTGCGATGTCTTGGGCCGGCGACACCACTGCCGTGCAGCAGCAGGCCCGCTGGAGCGCCGAGGCCGGTGCACCCGCCAGCGCCGAGCGCGGTCGCTCTTTCTTCGTGAACCGGCACGGCGGCGAATGGTCTTGCTCATCTTGCCATGGCACGCCGCCGACGGCCGAGGGCAAGCACGCCAGCACCGGCAAGCGAATCCCGCCGCTGGCACCCGCGTTCAACGCCAAGGCCTTTACCGACAGCGCCAAGGTGGACAAGTGGTTCCGCCGCAACTGCAAGGACGTGCTCAGCCGGGAGTGCAGCGCCGCCGAAAAGGCCGATGTGCTGGCCTACCTGAACAGCCTCAAGTGAACGACATCCATCACCGGAGTACCTGACCATGAACCGATTCACCCCACGTGCGCTGTCCCTGGTGCCCATGCTGATGGCCGGCCTGGCCGCCGTCTCTCTGACCCATGCCGACAGTGGCCGCCAGTTGCCGCGTGACATGCCGGCCGCCTATGTGCAGGAATGCGGCAGCTGCCACACCGCGTATCCGCCGGGCATGCTGCCCGCGCCCTCGTGGAAGCGCATCATGTCCGGCTTGGACCAGCACTACGGCACCGACGCCTCGCTGGATGCCACCACCGTCCAGCAACTCAACCGCTGGCTGGTGGCCCACGCGGGCTCCTACAAGCGGGTGGCCGAAGAGCCTGCCCAGGACCGCATCACCCGATCGGCCTGGTTCGAGCGCAAGCACCGAAAGATCGAGCCGGCCGTCTGGAAGCACGTGAGCGTCAAGAGCGCCGCCAACTGCGCTGCCTGCCACACCGGCGCTGATCAGGGCGACTACGACGACGACAACCTGCGCTTTCCCGCCGGCCTTGACGCGCGCTACCGCCGCGCGTGGAACGACTGAACCCGGAGACCACCATGCATGCACCTGCTTCTGCCACCACCGCGCCGGCCAGCGTTCAACCATCCGCTTCATCCGGTCGCCGGGTGACCGATGCCCCCACCCGAATGTTTCACTGGCTCTTCGCGCTGAGCTTCCTGGGGGCCTATGTCACGGCCGACGGTGAGCGCTGGCGCCTGCTGCACGTGACGCTGGGCTACACCATGGCGGGCCTGCTGGGCTGGCGGGTGATTTATGGATTAATCGGCCCCCGGCACGCGGGTCTGGGTCTGCTGTGGCGCAAGCTCACCGGGCTGCCCGCCTGGTTGAGATCCCTGCCGTCCGCTTCGTCGCCGTCGTCCGTCAACTGGCGGCAGGGGCAGAACCTGCTCATGGCCATGGCGGTGGCGCTGCTGCTCGTGCTGGTGGTGCCGCTGACCCTCAGCGGCTACGGCACCTACAACGATTGGGGTGATGTGCTGGGGGGTGACTGGCTGGAGGAGTTGCACGAATTCTTCGGCGAAACCTTCCTGATGGTGGTGCTGGGTCACCTGGCCCTGATCGCGGGCCTGAGCGTCCTGCGACGCAAGAACCAGGCGGCGCCGATGCTCACCGGCCGCATCGAAGGCTCCGGACCGGATCTGGTCAAACACAACCGGGCCTGGCTGGCGGGCGTGCTGCTGATGGCGGTGTTGGCCTACTGGACCTGGGAGTGGCAGCAGTCACCGCAGGGTTTGATCACCCCGCAGGCCTTGAGCAGCCTGACCATCGGCAGCCATCACGACGATGAGGATGACGACTGAGCCCCAGGGCGCCGCGTCGGGATGCGTAGCACCACCCACGCCCCGATGGTGCCCAGCAGCACCAGCGCCAATTGGGCGATCAGGCGCCCGCGAAAGCTCCAGACCGACAGGCTGACCATCAGCGCCATCGACACGACGGCCACGGTCTTGGTACGCCGGGTCAGGCTGCGATGCTGTTCCCAGTCGCGCAACATGGGGCCCAGCAGGCGGTGGTTCAGCAGCCATGCATGCAGGCGTGGAGAGGCCTTGGCATAACAGGCGGCCGCCAGCAACACGAAGGGCGTGGTGGGCAGGCCCGGCAGCACCACCCCGAGCAGACCCAAGCCCAGCGCCAGCGAGCCTGCGGCCCACAGCAGCCAGCGCACCGCGCGCGACCGATGGGGCCTGGGCTGACTCATTGGGCCAGCAAACCCAGGGGGTGGTGGGCCACCGCGATGCTCGCCATGAAGCCGACCACCGCCAGTGCCGCCACGAAGAAGAACGCCTTGGTGGCACGCGTGGGTGCCCGCTTAAGGGCCATGCTGCCCAGTGCGATGTAGACGACCAGCAGCACCAGCTTCGCCCCCAGCCAGGTCTGCTGCCAGGGGTGCAGTTGCAGCATCCACCAGAGCGTGCCGCCAGCCAACAGCAGCAAGGAATCGATGACCGGGGCGAGGGCCCGCGCCGCCGGGCGCATGGGCCAGGCCTGCCCGGTCAGCACGCCCAGTCCGCGCGCGGCAAACAGCAGAACGCTGGCGCTCACCAGCGTGATGTGCAGGTGGCGCAGCCAGGGGTAGTGGGCGGCAACGAATTCGGCGGACGGCATGGTCCGCACATCATAGGCGCCTGGTGTTTCGCCGCCGGGCCGCCCCAAGGCGAAACGCGCCCCCTTGGGGGGCAGCGACCCGCGCAGCGGTGGAGCGTGGGGGTCCGTTAACCCAGCGTGGGGTAGTCGGTGTACCCCTTCTCGCCACCGCCGTAGAAGGTCATCTTGTCCGGCACATTGAACGGTCCCCCAGCCTTCAGGCGCTCGACCAGGTCCGGGTTGGCGATGTAGGCCTTGCCAAAAGCCACCAGCTCGGCGCCACCGGCCAGGGCCTGCTGGGCCAGCGGCAGGTCGTAGCCGTTGTTGACCATCCAGGCCCCGGTGCCGCCCGCCGCGCGGTACGCGGCCTTGAGTGCGGCGTAGTCGAAGGGACGGTCGGGCAGCTCGCGCGGGCCACCGGTGGCACCCTCGATCACGTGCACATAGGCCAGGCCCAAAGGTGCCAGCTGGCGCACCACAGAGTCGAACAGCGGCTGCGGGTCGGCGTCGACGATGTCATTGGCCGGCGTGACGGGCGAGAGGCGGATGCCCACACGACCGCCACCAATGGCGGCTGTGACAGCCTGCATCACCTCCACCAGCAGGCGGGCCCGGTTTTCGATGCTGCCGCCGTAGGCGTCGGTGCGCTGGTTCGCCCCGGTCTTGAGGAACTGGTCCAGCAGGTAACCGTTGGCCGCGTGCACCTCGACACCATCGAAACCCGCTTCGATGGCGGCCAGCGCCGCGCGGCGGTAGTCGTCCACGATGCCCGGCAGTTCATCCAGGCGCAGCGCGCGCGGCTCGGAAGTGTCGACAAACACCGCCCCGCCGTCCTTGAGCAGCACCGTCTTGGTCTTGGCGGTGATGGCTGATGGGGCCACGGGCGCGCCGCCGCCGGGTTGCAGTTCGGTGTGCGAGACGCGGCCCACGTGCCACAGCTGCGTCACGATCTTGCCGCCGGCAGCATGGACCGATGCCGTCACCGCCTTCCAGCCGGCCACCTGTTCCGGAGCATACAGGCCAGGCACGTCGGCGTAGCCCTGACCCTGGTGGCTGATGGCCGTGGCTTCGGTGATGAGCAGGCCGGCGCTGGCGCGCTGGGTGTAGTAGGTGGCCATGAGGGGGGTAGGCACGGCGCCCGGCGCGCGGTTGCGCGTCAGCGGGGCCATGACGATGCGGTTGGCCAGGGCAATGTCGCCGGCCTGGATGGGATCGAACAGGGTGGTCATGTGAATGATCAACGAAAGAGACAACACGAAACCGTTAGCCTAAGGTCGGTGGGGCCGGCGGGACGATCACCTGCCGGACATGCTGTGGCCTGGTAAGGCTTTCGATGCACTTTCTGCAGGACGGCGACGACAGGCGCACAATCGCGCGCATGAACGCCCTGCCCAAGTCCCTCTCGCAAATTCGCCTGTCCATGCTGGACCTCGTGGCCGTCCGGCAAGGCGGTACGGTCGGTGACGCGCTGGCCATCGCGCTGCGCACCGCACAGCATGCCGAACGACTGGGCTTTCAGCGCTACTGGCTGGCAGAACATCACAACATGCCGGGTATCGCCAGTTCCGCCACGGCGGTGCTGGTGGGGCACATCGCCGGCGGCACCAGGACCATCCGTGTGGGCTCTGGCGGTGTGATGCTGCCCAACCATGCCCCGTTGGTGGTGGCCGAGGCCTTCGGTACCTTGGCCGAGCTGTATCCGGGTCGCATCGATCTGGGGCTGGGCCGCGCGCCAGGCACCGATCCGCTGACCATGCGCGCCCTGCGCCGCGATCGCATCGAGACGGAAGAGGACTTCCCCCGCGACGTGGCCGAGCTCCAGCGCCTGCTGGGCGAGCCCCAACCCGGGCAGAAGCTGATCGCGATGCCGGGCGCCGGTACCCGCGTGCCGATCTGGCTGCTGGGCTCGAGCCTGTTTTCCGCGCAGCTGGCGGCGCAAATGGGTCTGCCCTATGCGTTTGCGTCCCACTTCGCACCCCGCTTCCTGATGCAGGCCCTGCACCTGTACCGGCAGAACTTCCGGCCGTCGGCGGTGCTGGACAAGCCCTATGCCGTCGTCGGCGTGCCCTTCATCGGCGCGCCCACCGACGAAGAGGCCGAGTACCTGGCCAGCAGCACCTACCAGCGGGTGCTCGGCATCCTGACGGGGCGCCGTGGCCAGTTGCCACCGCCGGTCGAGGGCTTCATGGCCGGTCTGGATGCGCAGGCACGCGCGGCCATCGACGATTTTCTGGCCTGCGCGGTGATCGGCAGCCCCCAGACGGTGCAGCAAGGCCTGCAGCGCCTGGCCGACGCCACCCAGGCCGATGAATTCATGATCGTCAGCGATGTGTTCGACCCGGCCCTGCGGCTGCGCTCACTGGACATCGCCGCCGAGGCGATGCGGGAGCCGGTGCCGGCCTGATCCGGCGGATCAGAGATCGAGCCTGACCGGTGCCCGCATCTGCTCGGGTGTGGTGAACCAGGCCGAAGAGCCGCCCATGCGCTCGCGTGCCCGGTCCAGCTCATGCCGGGCCACGCTGCGCAGGTGCACTTCGTCGGGACCGTCGAGCAGGTGCAGCGCACGGCCCCAGGTCCAGAACTGGGCCAGTGGCGTGTCCGGTGACAGGCCCATCGCGCCAAAGACCTGCATCGCGCGGTCGACCACCCGGGTCTGCAGGCCGGCGGCCACGACCTTGATCGCGGCCACCTGGGCCCGCAGGGCCCGGGACTCGGTCTGGTCGGGGTGGTCGAGCATCCAGGCGCAGCGCAGGACCAGCAGGCGCGCCTGGTCGATCTCGATGCGCGAGTGCGCGAGCCATTCCTGCACGTTGGCGTAGTCGGCCAGGTAGTGACCGAAGCTGCGGCGTTCCAGTGCGCGCTCGGCGGCCAGTTCCAGGGCCAGTTCGCACTGGCCGATGGTGCGCATGCAGTGGTGCACCCGCCCCGGGCCCAGGCGCGCCTGCGCCATGGCAAAGCCCTGTCCCCAGCCGCCCAGCAGATGGTCGACCGGGACCCGCACCTGGCGCAGGGCGATCTCGCAGTGGCCCTCCGGGGCATGGTGGTGGACGACCGCGATGTTGCGCAGCACCTCCAGTCCCGGGGTGTCCATCGGCACGATCACCATGCTGTGCTGGTGATGACGATCGCTATCGTCCGCCGGGGTGTCGCCATCGGCCGCATGGCGCGCCATGACGATGAGGAAGCGGCAGCGCGGATCGGCCACGCCGGTGATGAACCACTTGCGGCCGTTGAGCACGAGCGTATCACCCTTGCGCTTGACCGTGGTCTGCAGGTTGGTCGGGTCCGACGAGGCCACGTCGGGTTCGGACATGGCAAAGGCCGAGCGGATGCGGCCCTCCAGCAGCGGCATGAGCCAGCGCTCGCGTTGCGCTGCCGAGGCAAAGCGGTGCAGCAACTCCATGTTGCCGGTGTCCGGGGCGCTGCAGTTGAAGACCTCGGAGGCCCAGTGCAGCCGGCCCATGGTCTCGGCCAGCGGGGCGTAGTCCAGGTTCGACAGGCGGGTGCCGGGCTCATCTGGATGCAGTCCGGGCAGGAACAGGTTCCACAGCCCTTCCTCGCGCGCCAGGGTCTTGAGGTCCTCCAGAAAGGGTGGCGGCCAAGTGCCGTCCAGTACCGACTGGTGCCAGGCCGGGTTGTGCGGCAGGACATAGCGTTGCATGAAGTTCTGCAGGCGCTGCTGCAGGGCCTGGGCCTGGGGGCTGTGCGTGAAGTCCATGCGGGCCATTGTGGGCAAGGGGGTGCCTGGTGTCTGCGCACGGGCGACAGCGTGGCACCGGGGCACACCGGTCGTCGCCCCGATTTGATCAATGTGAGCACTTGCTACCTGAAATTTCTTTTCAAATCATGGCAAGTGCTGACAGACAACCCTTTTGCAGACAGGGGGATGGCGTGCAGATTTGATGCAGAACAAGGACCGTGGCGGATTGCGTCGCTAGGCTCCCCCCATTTGCCCGGCGATCCCCGTCCGGGGTTTCTGGACTTGCCTCATGATTTCTCAAGACCTGCTTGCCTCCGCCCGCTCGGCCGCCGAAGCGATCCCCAACCCGGTGACCTGGTTGCTGGACCTTGCCCGCCAGACGGGCCTGCGCACCTGGCGCCTGGGCGGACGCGAACTCATTCCCGTGGTGCAGGGTGGCATGGGCGTGGGTGTGTCGGCCGGCGGCCTGGCCGGTGCGGTGGCCCGCCACGGCGGCATCGGCACCGTGTCCTCGGTTGACCTGCGCCGCCTGCACCCGGACCTGATGGCCGAGACCGGGCATCTGGAGAAGGAACCCGACGCCCGAGAGCGCATCGACGCCGCCAACCTCGTGGCCCTGGACCGTGAAATCCGCCGCGCCAAAGAGACCTCTCAAGGGCAGGGGCTGATCGCGGTCAACGTGATGAAGGCCCTCTCGGCGTACGAGGCCTATGTGCGCCAGGCCCTGGCCAGTGGAGCCGATGCCATCGTGGTGGGCGCCGGCCTGCCACTGGACTTGCCCGAGATCGCCAAGGACCACCCGGCAACCGCCCTCATTCCGATCCTGTCGGACGCCCGGGGCGTGCAGCTGGTAGTCAAGAAATGGGAGAAGAAAGGGCGCCTGCCCGATGCCATCGTCATCGAGCATCCCCGCCTGGCCGGCGGCCACCTGGGCGCAGCCAAGGTGGCCGACCTGCAGGACACCCGGTTCGATTTCGAGAACGTGCTGCCAGCGGTGCGCCAGTTCCTCAAGGACGCCGGCTTCGAGCGCGACATTCCCCTGATCGCCGCGGGCGGCGTGAGCTCGCACGACGACATCCAGCGCCTGCAGGATCTGGGCGCCACCGCGGTCCAGCTGGGCACCGCGTTTGCCGTGACCGAGGAGTGCGACGCCGACCCGGCCTTCAAGCAGGTGCTGGCGGGCGCCCGGCCCGAGGACATCGTCGAATTCGTCAGCGTGGCGGGTTTGCCGGCCCGGGCGGTGCGCACGCCCTGGCTGGACAAGTACCTGCGCATCGAACCGAAGCTCAAGGCCGTGGCCCATGCCAAGAACCGGTGTAACATGGCGTTTGACTGCCTCGCCCATTGCGGGCTGCGCGATGGGAAGGCCGACATGGGCCAGTTCTGCATCGACCAGCAACTCGGACACGCCTTCGACGGCGACCAGCGGCGAGGCCTGTTCTTTCGCGGTGCCGGCCGCCTGCCTTTCGGCAGCGACATCCGTCCGGTCCGCGACCTCCTCCAATGGCTGCTGGCTGGACCTCGTCCCGCCGCGGCCTGATTTTTTCTGCGTTTTTCGACACCTTCATTGCCATGAAACGAGACACCGCCTTGCGTGCCCAGGACCTCACCCACACCCAACCCATCAGCCAGGACGTGCTGGCCGAGAAATACCTCAAGGAGGGGGAAACCGGCGTCGAGGACCTGTACCGCCGGGTGGCGCGGGCGCTGGCCTCGGTCGAAAAGGAAGACATCCGGGCCGAGTGGGAGCAGAAGTTCCTGGCCAACCTGCACGCTGGCGCCATCGGTGCCGGCCGCATCATGAGCGCCGCCGGGACCGACATCCAGGCCACGCTGATCAACTGCTTTGTGCAGCCGGTGGGTGACTGTATCCAGGGTTTCGACGACGAAGGTTACCCCGGCATCTACGAGGCCCTGCGCGAGGCGGCCGAAACCATGCGCCGCGGCGGTGGCGTGGGCTATGACTTCTCCCGCATCCGCCCCAAGGGCGCCGAGGTCAAGGGCACGCATTCGATGGCCTCGGGCCCGTGCAGCTACATCAACGTGTTCGACCAGAGCTGCTCGACCGTGGAGAGCGCCGGCGCCCGCCGTGGCGCGCAGATGGGCGTGCTGCGCATCGACCACCCCGATGTGCTGGAGTTCATCACCGCCAAGCGCACCCCGGGCCGCTGGAACAACTTCAACGTGTCGGTGGGTGTGCCCGATACCTTCATGGAGGCGCTGGCCAAGGACGACCCGTGGGAGCTGGTGCACAAGGCCCGGCCGGGCGCCAAGCTGATCGACAAGGGCGCCTACCAGCGTGCTGACGGGCAGTGGGTTTACCGCACCATCGCCGCGCGCGAGCTGTGGGACACCATCATGAAGTCGGCCTACGACTTCGCCGAGCCGGGCATCCTGTTCCTGGACCACATCAACCAGGACAACAACCTGCGCTACTGCGAAGGCATCGCTGCGACCAACCCGTGCGGCGAGCAGCCATTACCATCCTACGGCTGCTGCGACCTCGGCCCGATCATCCTCACGCGCTTCGTGCGCAATCCCTTCGGGTTCGGTGGCATGCCTGCGTTCGACTTCGACGCGTTCGAGCAGGTCGTGGCCACGCAGGTGCGTGCGCTGGACAACGTACTGGACGTGACATTCTGGCCGCTGGACCAGCAACGCGAGGAGTCCGCCGCCAAGCGCCGCATCGGCGTGGGCTTCACCGGCATGGGCAACACCCTGGCGATGCTGTGCCTGCGCTATGACCGCGAGCAGGGCCGCGAGATGGCGGCCAAGATCGCCGAGCGCATGCGCAACGCCGCCTACCGCGCCTCCATCGAACTGGCCAAGGAAAAGGGCGCCTTCCCCAAGTTTGACGCCAACGGCTACCTGGCCCCGGGCACCTTTGCCAGCCGCCTGCCGCAGGACATCCAGCAGGCCATCCGTGAGCACGGCATCCGCAACAGCCACCTGCTGTCGATCGCGCCCACGGGCACGGTCAGCCTGGCCTTTGCCGACAACGCCTCCAACGGCATCGAACCGCCGTTCTCGTGGATGTACCGCCGCAAGAAGCGCGAGGCCGACGGCTCCACCAGCGAGTACGCGGTGGAAGACCATTCCTGGCGCCTGTACCGCGAGCTGGGCGGCGACGTGGACCAGTTGCCCGAGTACTTCGTCAACGCGCTGGCCATGAGCGCCGGCGAGCACATCGGCATGATGGAGGCCGTCCAGCCTTACGTGGACACCGCCATCTCCAAGACCGTCAACGTCCCGGCCGACTACCCGTACGAGGACTTCAAGGGCCTGTATCAGCAGGCCTGGCGCGCCAACCTCAAGGGTCTGGCCACCTACCGTCCCAACAACATCCTGGGCTCGGTGCTGGACACCGGTACCCCGGAGAAGAAGGATGAGCCTGCTCCGGTGATCGCCACGCCGGTGGACCCGATGCGCACGGTGATCGAGAGCCGTCCCAAGGGCGCACTGTCGGCCGTGGCCGACAAGATCGAGTACTGGACCCAGGAAGGCCACAAGACGCTGTACATCGTCGTGTCCTTCCTGCCGGTGCCGACCGCCGATGGCGCCGGCATGGTCGAGCGTGCCATCGAGTTCTTCATGCCGGTGGGCCAGAGCGGTGAGTCGCAGCAGTGGACCACGTCCACCATGCGCATCCTGTCGCTGGCCGCGCGTGGCGGCTTCCTGGAGCGTGCGCTGGGCGACATGCGCAAGGTCGCCTGGGACCGTGGCCCGGTTCGCCTGGGCACCTACCAGAAGGCCGACGGCACGCATGTACCGATGTGGCACGACTCCGAAGTGGCCGCCATCGCGTTCGCGATCCAGAACATTCTGGCGCGCCGTGCCCAGCAGGTCGCGACCTCGGCCCCTGTCCACGCCCCGGCTGCACCTGAGCTGACGGGCATGCCCTCGTCGGTGATGGCGGGCAAGAAGTGTCCCGAGTGCGGCGCGCACGCCATGATCCGCAAGGACGGTTGCGACTACTGCACCTCCTGCGGCCACCTGGGTTCCTGCGGCTGAAAACCATGGTGATGGCGCGCGCGTGATGTCGCGATTCCCCTCGAAGTCCGGCGCCGGCACCTGCGCCGTGGCACCGCCTGCCAACGAGGCGCGTGCGCGTGCCGAGGCGCTGGACAGCCTGTTGCATGCCAAGGCGGCCGAGCTCTGGGGTGGCCTGTCGCCCATCTCGCTGGCCCTGGCGGCGACCGACTGGGCGCTGCATCTGGCCACCCAGCCCGCACAGATGTCGCGCCTGGCCAGCGAGGCGCTGGGCATGGCGACGCACGCCGCCCTGGCCGCGGCCACGCAGAGCCACCTGCCGCGCGACGCCAGCGATCGGCCCGATGACCAGCGCTTCCAGGCCGATGTCTGGCAAGCCTGGCCCTATTCATGGATCGTGCGCAACTACCTGGACGCCGAACGCTGGTGGCGTGACGCCACCGAGCTGCGCGGCATGACGGCCCACCACCGTGATGTCGTCGCCATGTTCGCGCGCCAGTGGCTGGACATGCTCTCGCCGGCCAATGCCGGCCTGGCCAACCCAGAGGTGATGGCGCGCACGCTGGAGCGGCGGGGTGACAACCTGCTGGAGGGCTGGTCGCACGCTTTTGACGACTGGCGCCGCCGTCAGGGCCTGGCGCAGATGTTCGATCACGGACAGCGCTTCGAACCCGGCGTGGACGTCGCGGTGAGCCCCGGCCGCGTCGTGCACCGCAACCACCTGGTCGAGTTGATCCAGTACAGCCCGACGACGCCCACCGTGCACGCCGAGCCGGTGTTCATCGTGCCGAGCTGGATCATGAAGTACTACATCCTGGACCTTTCGCCGCACAACTCGATGGTCCGATGGCTGGTGAGTCAGGGGCACACCGTGTTCATGCTCTCCTGGCGCAATCCGGATGAGAACGACGCGCTCCTGGACATGGACGACTACCTGCAGCTGGGTGTGTTCGATGCGCTGGCGGCCATCGGGCAGCGTGTGCCCGGTGAATCCGTGCATGCGGTGGGTTATTGCCTGGGTGGCACGCTGCTGGCCATTGCCGCGGCGGCGCTGGCACGTCCGGGTCAGGTGGCCGCCGCCGAAATGCTGCCGCCACTGGCGTCCGTGAGCCTGCTGGCCGCCGAGACCGACTTCAGCGAACCCGGCGAAATGGGCGTGCTGATCGATGAGAGCCAGATCTCGCTGCTGGAAGACATGATGGCCGAGCGCGGTTATCTGACGGGGCGACAGATGGCCGCGAGTTTCCAGTTTCTGCACTCGCGCGAACTCATCTGGTCGGCCACCCTGCGCGAGCTCTGGATGGGTGAGCCGCTGCGGCCGAACGACCTGATGGCCTGGAACGCCGACACCACGCGCATGCCCGCGGCCATGCACAGCGAGTATCTCCGGCGCCTGTACCTGCACAACGACCTGGCCGAGTCGCGCTACTGCGTGGAAGGTCGGCCGGTGTCGCTGAACGATGTTCACCAGCCGATGTATGTCGTGGGCACCGAGAAGGATCACGTGGCACCCTGGCGCTCGGTCTACAAGCTTCACCGGCTGACCCATGCCGAGATCACCTTCGTGCTGACCAGTGGCGGCCACAACGCCGGCATCGTCAGCGAGCCAGGCCACGCGGGACGTCGCTGGCGTGAGGCGGTGCGCGCGCCGGGCGATCCGTGGCTCTCGCCCGGCGAATGGGAAGCCCAGGCCAGAACGCATGAAGGTTCATGGTGGACCTCCTGGGGCGCCTGGCTCAAGGCCAGGGGCAGCGGTCGCGAGGTGCCGGCGGCCAGACGGGCCGTGGGCAAAGGCCTGTGCGCCGCGCCCGGAACCTACGTGCACCAGCGATACGACGACTGATCGCCCAAGAGGCCGCCAGCGGGCTTTCCATCCCCCGCATCAGGGTCTTTGCCTTCTGCGGCATTGACGTTAGATTCACGGAAAGTGAATCAGATCAAGGAGTGGTCGCGCTGCATCGATGACACTGGCCGTGTCCGTTGCGGGTTGCCGTGACGGCTTATTGATGTTCCATGGATGAAACAGCCAGCCTATGAGTAAGCCCATACCGGTGCGTCCGGTCGGAGCACCCGATGCCGCGATCAGGGCCGCGCGCCCGGAACCCGTGCCCACGCCCTGGCGTTGGTCCAACCTGTGGCTGGCGCCGCACCGTCTGGCGTTCTTTTCGGGCATGGTGGTGCTGATGGCCTCCGGTCTCTGGTGGGCCGCGGTGCAGGTCGACCGGGTGACGGGGTGGTTCGGTCTGGGCTATGCGGTTTCGCCCACGCTCACCCACGCGGCCGTCATGACGCTGGGCTTCATGCCTCTGTTCTTCTCGGGCTTCCTGTTCACCGCCGGTCCCAAGTGGCTGGGGGTCGAGGGCCCTGATGCCCGGGTGGTCACCCCGGCGCTGCTGCTGCAGGTGGTGGGCTGGATGCTCTGGCTGGCGGGTGCCCACTTGGACCTGTCGGTGGCGGTGGCCGGCGCGCTGCTGGCCAGCGCCGGCCTGGGGCTTCAGTACCTGCGCTTCTGGCGCCTGCTGCTGGGCAGCCACGTGGAGGACAAGGTTCATGCCACCGTCGTGGCTTTGGGTGGCGCGCTGGGCACCCTGTGCGCCGCCGGTGTGGCGCTGGCCTTGCTGTCCGATGCGGGGCCGGTGGCGCTGGCGCTGGTGCACACCGCGTTGTGGGGCTTCATCGTGGCCACCTATGTGGCGGTCGCGCACCGCATGATCCCGTTCTTTACCTCCGGCGTGCTGCCCATGATCGAGATCTGGCGCCCGTTCTGGGTGCTCTGGCTGATGCTGGGTGCGGCGGTGCTGGAGCTCATCTCGGTCTGGTTGCTGGTGGCTGGCTGGGGCGAGGCGACCGCCTGGCGTGTGGTGCGTGGTGCGCTGGAACTGGCGGCCGGTGGCGTGCTCGTGTGGCTGGCCTGGGTCTGGGGTCTGGTCCAGAGTCTGAAGTTTCGTCTCCTGGCCATGCTGCACCTGGGTTTCCTGTGGTTTGGTCTGTCGCTGATCCTGTCGGGATCGTCCCAGTGGCTGCTGGCGGCCGGTGGCGTACCGACGCTGGGTCTGGGCGCATTGCATGCCCTGACCATGGGCTTCCTCGGCTCGATCCTGCTGGCCATGGTCACGCGGGTCTCCTGCGGGCACAGCGGGCGCGCCCTGGTGGCCGATGCCACGGTGTGGGGCCTGTTCTGGGCCCTGCAGGTGGCGGTGGTGTTGCGCATCGCCGGTGCCCTGCCCTGGGTGGGCGGCGTCTGGCTGGCCCTGGCGGCCGGGGTGTGGGCCGTGGTGATGCTGGTCTGGGGCGGACGCCTGCTCAACTGGTACGGCCGTCCCCGGGCCGATGGCCGCCCCGGCTGACCCGCCGCCGGACCTTGAAGGACCCGCACCATGAAGATTCCCCTTTCCTCCATTGGCTCGGCCCTGCCGGGCCACCTGTCACCCGATGCGGGCTTTGAAGCGCCCTTTGACATGCTGACGGCCTGTCATGAACGGGTCCACCGCATGCTGCGTCTGCTCGATCGCCTCCAGCAACACCTGGCCGACAAAGGTTGGGACAGCCAGGCGGCCGATGCCGCGCGCGATGTGATGCGCTATTTTGACCAGGCCGCCCCGCTGCACCACGAGGACGAGGAACGTCATGTGTTTCCTGCGCTGCTGGCACAGGGCACGGAGACGCAGCGGTCCGTGGTTCGCCGCTTGCAGGCCGACCATGAGGCCATGGCGCAGGCCTGGCCCCGTGCCCGTGCGCTGTTGCTGGGCGTGCGGGACGCGGGCGCGCGCGAACACTGGCAGCCCTGGGATGACCAGGCCCTGCAGGTCCTGGCCGATTTCAGCGGCCGCTACGACGAGCACATCCGTCTGGAAGAAGAACTCGTCTACCCGGCGGCGCAGACCGTGCTGGACGAGCCTTCATTGTCCGCCATGGGTGCCGATATGCAAAAAAGGCGCACCTTGCGCTGAGCGCACCTGTCGTTCATCATGAGGACGACGGGTCGGGGCGGGCCAGCCTCGCTGACTTCAGGAGGATCTGCATACCCATGACAGAGGAACAGGCCACCGCTTTGGTCGACGGTGTCGGTGCGCCGGGAAGGCCGGCTTGGGACGCCCGTCTGGAGACAGGCGTGCCGACCATCGACCTGCAGCACCGCATCCTGTTTGAACTGATGCAGCGCATCCCCCACGGCGATGAGCGAGGCCTGAGCCCGGACCTTAGTGACCTGCTGCTGCAGTTGCGGTCCTATGCCGACTACCACTTCCGCTATGAGGAAGACTGGATACGGTTGAACGCCAGCACCCCCCGGATGGCCGAGGGTCACCAGCACCTGCACGCTGCCTTTGCGCAACGGCTCGATCAGCTGGAGGCCGACCTGGTGGGGGGCCGCCTGAAGTCGGCGGCGCTCCACGATTTCCTGCGTCGCTGGCTGATCGATCACATCGTCCGGCAGGACCTGCCGATGATTGGTGCGCTGCGCCAACGTTCCCCGTCGCATTTTCCCTGAGAAGCCCGTCAGGCCGCGTCCGGCTGGCGGGCGGGCGCCGCTGCCTGGAACGCGGGCAGGGCCATGCAGGCCTGCTCCACGCCGGCGATCAGCGGCCAGCGCGAGAGGTCGACCTGGAAGCGGCGTGCGCTTTCGATCTGCGGGATCAGGTACACGTCGGCGATGGTCGGCGTGTGGCCAAAGCTGAACGCACCGCGCTGCGCGTCGGCGGCCAGCAGGGCCTCGTAGGCGTCAAAGCCGGCCGTGATCCAGGTGCCGCACCAGGCGTTGATCGCGGCCTCGTCGGCGCCGAAGCTCTTGCGCAGGGTTTCGAGAATGCGGCGGTTGTTGATCGGGTGGATGTCGCAACCGACGATGGCGGCCAGTGCGCGCACCCGGGCGCGGCCGTCCGCGTCCTGCGGCAGCAGCGCGGGCGTGGGGTACTTCTCCTCCAGCCATTCGATGATGGCCGGCGACTGGATCAGCACCTGCTCGCCGGTGTCGAGCGCGGGTACCAGCTGCTGCGGGTTGACGGCCTTGAAGGCCTCGGTCAGGTGCGCCTCCTTGCCCAGGTGCACCGCGATGTACTCGTAGCTCAGACCCTTGAGGTTGAGCGCGATGCGCGTGCGGTGCGAAGTACCGCTGCGCCAGAAGTTGTGCAGCTTCATCGGGCTCACTCGGGCTGGCCGACGGTCAGCGCGATCTCGGCCACGCCGTCAACGCGACCGGTGATCCGATCTCCGGGCACCACGGCGCCCACGCCTTCGGGCGTGCCGGTGTAGATCAGGTCGCCGGGTTGCAGGTGGTAGTAGGTCGACAGGTCGGCGATGATTTCGCGGATGTTCCAGATCAGCTTGTCCACGTTGGACGACTGCTTGGTGGCACCATTCACTTCCAGCGCGATCGCGCCGTTCTCGATGACCCGGCCTTCCATCGGCACGATCTCGGAGCAGACCGATCCTTCCTCGATGTCCTTGCCGGTGTCCCACGGGCGGCCCTTGTCGCGCGCGATCAGCTGCAGGTCGCGGCGGGTCATGTCCAGACCGGCGGCGTAGCCGTAGATCAGTTCATGGGCCTGGTCTTCGCTCACGCGGAAACCGGGCTTGCCGATGGCCAGCACCAGCTCCATCTCGTAGTGGTAGTTGCTGGTGCGCGGCGGGTAGGCCACGGTGGCACCGCTTTCCACCAGGGTCTGGGGCGACTTGGTGAAGTAGAAGGCCTGCTCGACGCTCTTGTCGACCGGGCGGCCCATCTCGACGGCGTGCGCGTGGTAGTTGCGGCCGACGCAGAAGATGCGGTTGATGGGGAAGCGCTCGGCCCGGCCACGTATGGGCAGCGACGGGACGGCGGGCGGGGAGAAGAGGTACTGGGTCATCTGGAAGTCTCTGGAGGGCTTATCGGGTTTCGTAGACACCGAGTTTTCTGTGAAGGGGGGATTCGTCGGCGATGAAGACGAAGGCGGGCTGGTCGGCCGAGCGGTTCTTCAGCGTGACGGGTTCGTAGCCGGGCGCGCAGCAGGTGTCGGCCTCGACCAGACCGAAGGTCTTGCCGCAGGTGGACACATCCACACCGCCTTCGATCAGGTGGAACACCTGCGAGGGCGAGCGCGCCGGCAGGTTCAGCGTCTGGCCAGGCTTGAGCATCAGCGCGTAGAAGCCCAGGATGTTCTCGGCGTCATCACCGGTTTCCGGGTTCACGTAAGTGACCTGCACGCACTCCAGTTCGGGCTGGTTCTCGGCCATGGACACCAGTGCGGCGCGGGCGTCCACCCAGGGGTAGCGCAGCATGGGGTAGCGTTTGTCGCTTCGGCTGAACACCTGCGTGGGCACCACGCCGGCGCGGGTCCAGGCACGGTCGCCGCTGCCCTGCTTGACGGTCTGGCGCGTGCCGTTGATGTGGTAGCTGGCCTCCATGTAGTACACCAGCGGCAGGTCCAGCACGTCCAGCCACACCACCGGGTCCTTGCCGTCGTGGCCGTGCTCGTGCCAGAGGCCGGTGGGCGTGAGGATCAGGTCGCCGCGGCTCATGGGGCACTTCTCGCCATCGACCGTGGTGTAGGCGCCTTCGCCTTCGACGATCATGCGCACCGCGTTGGGCGTGTGGCGGTGGCTGGGCGCCCATTCGCCGGGCAGCAGCAGCTGCATGCCCAGGTACATGGCCGGGCTGGCCTTCATGTTCTCCAGGCCGTGACCGGGGTTGGCCAGCACCAGCACGCGGCGCTCGGCCTTCTCGATGGGCGTGAGTTCGCCGGCCTTGAGCAGCAGCGGTTTGAGCGTGGCGTAGGGCCAGTGGGTGGCCTGCGTGGCGCGCGTGGGCACGCCCGGCGGCAGCACCGCGCGCAGGCTGGGCCACAGGGGCACCAGGTTCAGCTTCGTGAGGTCGTCGCGGTAGTCCTGCGGCAGGTCTTCCAGGCGTCCGAGTTCGTGGCTCATGCGTGTCTCCTTGGTGTTCAGGCTTGCTGCAGACAATTCGTGACGTTCCAGCCATACAGCCATTCCATCGCGTCGTAGAAGCGCTCTTGCGAACGTCCCTTCCACAGGCTGTTGCGCACCAGGCGCTCGACGCCGGCGGCGTGGTACAGGCGGCCCATCTCACGGCCCGACAGCACGATGCGCGCGGTGCGGGTCACGCGGTTCTTCTGGTAGAGCGCCAGTGCAGCGTCCCAGTCCTTGTTGGTCACGCGCAGGGCTTCGCCCAGCGTCACGGCGTCTTCCATGGCCATGCAGGCACCCTGCGCCATGTACTGCGTGGTCGGGTGGGCGGCGTCGCCCAGGATGGTGGCGCAGCCGAACACCCAGGTGTCGATCGGTTCGCGGTCCGCCGTGGCCCAGCGCTTCCAGCTCTTGGGCAGCTCGATCAGCTGGCGCGCCTTGGGGCTGATGCCCTGGAAGTAGCTCTCGACCTCTTCCTTGCTGCCGTCGGTCACGCCCCAGGTTTCCTGCTGGCGGCTGTGGAAGGTCACCACCACGTTGTACTGCTCGCCGCCGCGCAGCGGGTAGTGCACCAGGTGGCACTTGGGGCCGGCCCACAGGCTGGCCGCGTTCCACTTCAGGTCATCGGGGAAGTCGGCCTTGTCGACCACGGCGCGGTAGACCACGTGGCCCGTCACGCGCGGCGGATCGTTCACGTACTGCGCACGCACCACCGACTTGCCGCCGTCGGCGCCGATCAGGGCCTGGCCCACCCAGCGCTTGCCGTTCTGGTCGATGGCGGTGACGGTCCTGGTGGTCTCGTCCTGCTCGATCTTCTCGATGCGGGTGTTGGTGAAGAACTGCACGCGGCCGGTTTCCACCGCGCCTTCGAGCAGCGAACCGTGGATGTCGGCGCGGTGGATCACCGCGTAGGGGTTGCCGAAGCGCTTTCGGAAGGCCTCGCCGGTCTCGATGCGGCCGACCAGGGTCTCGTCGATCGCGTCGTGCATGCACATGTAGTCGGTGTAGACCGCACGGCCGCGTGCCTTGTCGCCCACGCCCAGGGCGTCGAAGGCGTGGAAGGCGTTGGGGCCGAGCTGGATGCCGGCGCCGATCTCGCCGATCTCCGGCGCCTGCTCGAACACCTGCACATTGAAGCCCTGGCGCACCAGGGCGAGAGCGGCGGCCAGACCGCCGATGCCGCCGCCCGACACCAGGACGGGCAGATCCGAATTCGTTTGACTCATGGAGAGGTTTCCGGTGATGAAATGATTGACAGCATACAAATCATCAGTACGCTTACGATTAGTGTAGTGCTAACATGACTTTTCTCAAGATCAGGGTTTCCCCTGACCCTTTGGACTTCGCCACCGCTATGCATACCCCCGAGACCGTGGTCGGTATCGATATCGACCTTCAGCCAGGCCATGCCATTCGCCGTCTCCACCAGATTTCGGTGGGGGTGTTCCTGCAGGAGATGGGCGATCTGGGCATCACGCCGGTGCAGTACGCAGCCCTGCAGGTGGTGGCCAACCAACCGGGTATCGATCAGCGTACGCTGGCGCGGACCATTGCGCTGGACGCCTCGACGACCGGTGGCGTCGTCGACCGGCTCGAAGCACGCGGCTGGCTGGAGCGTCGCACCGCCCGGGAAGACCGCCGCACGCGCCAGTTGCACATCACCCCGGCGGGCCTGGACGGGCTGGCCCTGGCCGTGCCCGCCATGTTGCGCGCCCAGGAGCAGATCCTGGCGCCCCTGAGCCCGGTGCAGCGCCAGCAATTCATGTCCTTGCTCAATACCCTGGTCACCGAGAACAATGAACTCAGCCGGGCACCCAGTGAACTGACGGGCAAGCCGAGCACCGCGGCGGTCTGACCATGCCAGCGCCCACCCTGTCCCAATTGCGTCCGGGTTACCGCGCCCTCGTCGTGGGCGCCACGGGGGCGATCGGCTCGGCCTGGGTGGCTGCGCTGCACGCCGACCCGCATTGCGGCGAAGTGATCGCCCTGTCGCGCCAAAGCCAGCCAGCGCTGGATCTCCTGGACGAGGCGTCCATCGCAGACTGCGCGCGCTGGTTGTGCATGCAAGCCCCGCTGCACCTGGTGGTGGATGCCACGGGGGCGCTCACGATCAACGGCCGGGGGCCGGAAAAACGCCTGGATGAGCTGGACCCGCACGGTCTGCTGCAGGCCTTGCACCTCAATGCGGTGGGGCCGGCGCTGCTGATGCGGCACTTCCTGCCCCGGATGGCCACTGGCGAACGGGTGATCTGGGCCAAGCTGTCGGCGCGGGTGGGCAGCATCGAGGACAACCGCAAGGGTGGCTGGTACGGCTACCGGGCGGCCAAGGCGGCGCTCAACCAGCTGCTGCAGACCGCTGCCATCGAGGCCGCCCGCCGGCGCCCCGAGATGGTGGTGGCCGCCCTGCAGCCCGGGACCGTGCGCTCTGCCCTCAGTCGCCCGTTTGTCGGCGACCAGGCCATGGACCCTGCCGAATCGGTGCAGCGGCTGATGGGTGTGATCGATGCGCTGCCGGCCACCGGCCGGGCCCACTTCGTGGATCACCAGGGGCAGCCGATTCCCTGGTGAGGGATTCAGACCGGCGGCTGACGCAGGGTCAGGGCGTGGGCCTTGAGGTCTTCCAGGCGCACATAGTCCAGCGCCTTCTGGTGCGTGGCTTCCAGGTGCACCGGCGGGGCCACGCCGGCCTCCAGTGCTTCCTTCCAGCGCAGGGCGCAGAGACACCAGCGATCACCCGGCTTGAGGCCGGCAAAGCGGTACTCCGGTCGGGGTGTGATCAGGTCGTTGCCGCGGGTCATCGAGAACGCCAGGAAATCGGCGGTCACCCGGGCACAGATGACATGGCTGCCACGGTCGTTCGCGTCCGTGCGACAGCAGCCGTCGCGGTAGAAACCGGTCAGCGGATCGAAGGAGCAGGCCTGCAGCTCGGCGCCGAGCACATTGAGTTCATCCATGACAAAAGGCAGCAACAACAGATGCCGCATGTTGCCACGCGTGCGAAATCCCCGGCCGCTGCCGGGTCGCCGTGACCCGGTCTGTAACCCGGCGGTAACCCGTTTCAGGGACAATTGAAACCAAGTTACAGACGGAGACCCCTTCATGCCCCAGCGCGCCACCAAAATCGTCGCCACCCTCGGCCCCGCATCCAGTTCCCCCGAGATCCTCGAAGCCATGATCCGTGCCGGCGTCAACGTCGTGCGGCTGAACTTCTCTCACGGCAAGGCGCAGGACCACATCGACCGGGCGAACCTGGTGCGCGAGGCCGCCCGCCGCGCTGGCCGGGAGGTGGGCATCATGGCCGACCTGCAGGGGCCCAAGATCCGGGTCGGCAAGTTCGCCGAGGGCAAGGTCATGCTGGAGTCAGGCATGCCGTTCGTGCTCGATGCCGCCCGCACCGAGCCCGGTGACATCCACGGCGTGGGGCTGGACTACAAGGAGCTGCCGCGCGACGTGAAGGCCGGAGATGTCCTGCTGCTCAACGACGGCCTGATCGTGATGACGGTGGACAAGGTGGTCGGCGATGCCGTGCACACCACCGTCAAGCTCGGTGGCGAACTGTCCAACAACAAGGGCATCAACAAGCAGGGTGGCGGCCTGACCGCGCCGGCCCTGACCGCCAAGGACATGGAGGACATCAAGACCGCGATGAGCCTGCAGGCCGATTACGTGGCCGTCAGTTTCCCCAAGAATGCCACCGACATGGAACTGGCACGTCAACTGTGCAACATGGCCGCGGCCCAGTACAACCACAAGCCTGGCCTGATCGCCAAGATCGAACGCGCCGAAGCCATCCCCGAGCTGGAGAACATCCTGCGCGTCTCCGACGGCATCATGGTCGCCCGGGGCGACCTCGCGGTCGAGGTCGGCAACGCCTCGGTGCCTGGCCTGCAGAAGCAGATGATCAAGCTGGCACGCCAGATGGACAAGGTGGTGATCACCGCCACCCAGATGATGGAGTCCATGATCGTCAACCCGGTGCCCACGCGTGCCGAGGTCTCCGACGTGGCCAACGCCGTACTCGACGGCACCGACGCGGTCATGCTCAGCGCCGAGACCGCCGCCGGCAAGTACCCGCTGGAGACGGTGCAGCAGATGGCGGCCATCTGCCAGGAAGCCGAAAAAACCGATCACGATCCGCTGGAAGACGACTTCATTGGCGAGACCTTCAAGCGCATCGACCACGCCATTGCCATGGGCGCCCTGTTCACGGCGCACCATCTCAAGGCCAAGGCCATCGTGGCCCTGACCGATTCAGGTTCCAGTGCGCTGTGGATGAGCCGGCACAGCGTGCGCATGCCCATCTTTGCCGTCACCTCCAAGCTGGCCACCCAGCGCAAGATGACCCTGTACCGCAACGTGCGGCCGCTGCTGGTGGACACCAGTGCCGAGCGCGACACCGCCTTGCAGCAAGCCGAGGCCGACCTGCGCAAGCGCGGCGTGATCCAGTCCGGTGACGTCTACGCCATCACCTTCGGCGAACCCATGGGCACGCCCGGCGGCACCAATACCCTCAAGATCTGTCGGGCCGCCTGACCCCCTGCACATCCGATTCGCTCCTGGTGGCGTAATCGGATCATGGACGATCTGAAAGCCACTTCCCCCCGGCGCCACTGGCTGGCGGTACTGGGCATCTTGCCGCTGCTGCAGGCCTGCTCGCCCCTTCGCCTGATCAATGCCACGGTGCCGGGCGACACCCATGAGCGTCGGGACGGCCTGGCCTACGGGCCGCTCGAGCATCAGCAACTGGACCTGTATCTGCCCCGTCCGGCGCGGGCCGCTGCGCCCATGGTGGTGTTTTTCTACGGCGGCTCGTGGACCAGCGGCCGGCGGGAGGACTACCGCTTTGTCGGCGAGGCACTGGCCTCGCGCGGCGTGGTCGTGGCGGTGGTGGACTACCGCCTCAGCCCCCAGGTGCGATACCCGGCCTTTCTCGAGGACAGTGCGTTGGCGGTCTCCTGGGCGATCTCGCAGGCCGAGGACTGGGGCGTGGATCGCGATCGCATCTACCTGATGGGACACAGCGCGGGCGCCTACAACGCCGCCATGCTGGCACTGGACCGGCGCTGGCTGTCCCGCCACGATTCGGAGCCCGCCGCGTTGGCTGGCTGGATCGGTCTGGCTGGCCCTTACGACTTCCTGCCCATCGCTTTGCCTGCCGTTCAGCGGGCGTTCAACTGGCCATCCACCCCGGCCGACTCCCAGCCACTGCACCACGCGAGGCATCCCGAACGACCACTGCAGCCCCATCGGGTCCTGCTGATGGCCGCGCGGGAAGACCGGCTCGTCGATCCGCAACGCAACACCGTGGCCATGGCCGAAGCGCTGAAGGGGCGCGGGCTGGCGGTGCAGACCGAGTTGCTGGATGGGGTGGGCCATGCCACGCTGATCGGGGCCCTGGCACCGCCGCTGCGCGGCCTGGCGCCCGTGCTCGACCGCGTGACCGGTTTCCTGCTGCCCGCCGGGGGCTGATGCGCCTGATTCAGCTCAGGGATTTCTTGAGCCACTCGGCAAAGGCCGAGCATTCCCATCGGTCCATGGTGCCGGTGCGCCAGCACAGGTAATGGGCATGCGGGCTCGGGACATGGCGCGGGTACAGCGGGACCAGCGTGCCGTTGTCCAGCCAGGGCGCCGCCAGCTTCAGGCGCAGCAGGGCAATGCCCATGCCCGCTGCCGCGGCGTCGCACATCAGGCCTATGTCGTTGAACTGCGAGCCCTCGGTGGGCTCCGGCCAGTCCAGGTCATGGGCGGCGAACCAGGTGCGCCAGGGCTCCAGCGGGCTGCGCAGCAGCGGCAGACCCTCCATGTCCATGACCGAATCGAAGGGGCCGTGTTCCCGCACAAAGGCCGGCGAGGCCATGGGCGTGACCTCGTCCTTGGCCAGGCACAGGTGTTCCACGTCCGCATAGCGGCCAGTGCCAAAGCGCACCATCAGGTCCGCATCCTCGGCCACCACATCCAGCAACGGAATGCTCACCTGCAGCGTCAGGTCGATTTCGGGATAGGCGTCCGAGAACTGCTTGAGACGGGGCAGCAGCACCGATCGCGCAAACGTCGGTGTCACCGCCAGCCGCAGTTTGCGCCGCCCCGGCGAGACGCTCTGGCTCGGGAACTTGGCCAGCGTCGCCAGCCCTTCGCGCACGTGGGCCAGGTACTCGATGCCCTCGGTCGTCAGCGAGAAGTCCGCCCGGCCGAACAGCTTGGTGCCCAGGATCTGCTCCAGCTGCCGGATGCGGTGGCTCACGGCGCTGGGCGTCACACACAGCTCATCCGCCGTCTGCGTCACGCTGCGCAGGCGCGCCAGCGCTTCAAACGTCAGCAGGCACTGGATGGGCGGAATGCGAATGGTCATGTGGCCCCCACACTCCGCCGCTGCGCGGGTCGCTGCCCCCCGAGGGGGCGCGATTCAAGCTTGGGGCGGCCCGGCGCTTGAATCATCTGTGCGCTCTTGATCACTTGAATACGACGGTCTTGTGGCCGTTGAGCAGGACGCGGTGCTCGCTGTGCCACTTGACGGCACGGGCCAGCACCTGGCTTTCGGTGTCCCGTCCGACCGCGGTTAGGTCTTCGACCGTGTCCGTGTGGTCCACCCGCGCCACGTCCTGTTCGATGATCGGCCCCTCGTCCAGATCGGCCGTCACGTAATGGGCCGTGGCACCGATCAGTTTCACACCCCGGTCGTGTGCCTGATAGTAGGGCTTGGCCCCCTTGAAACTGGGCAGGAAACTGTGGTGGATGTTGATGGCCTTGCCCGAGAGTTCGCGGCAGAGGTTGTCCGAGAGGATCTGCATGTAGCGCGCCAGCACCACCAGCTCGGCGCCTTCGTTGCGGATGATCTCCAGTTGCCGTTCTTCAGCCTGGGCCTTGGTGGCCGCCGAGACCGGAATGTGGTGGAACGGCACGTTGTAGCTGGCCGCCAGCTGGTAGAAGTCGCGGTGGTTGCTCACGATGGCGCGGATGTCCAGGCGCAGCAGGCCGCTCTTCCAGCGAAACAGCAGATCGTTGAGGCAATGGCCTTCCTTGCTGACGAAGAGCACGGTCTTCATCGGCTCGGCCAGCGGGTGCAGGCTCCAGCGCATGCCAAAGGGCTCGGCAAACAGCCGCACATGGGTGTGCAGGTCTTCAGCCGTCAGCGTGGCGCAGGTGAACTGCACCCGCATGAAGAACAGGCCCGTGTCGTGGTCGTTGTACTGGGCGGCTTCCTCGATGTTGCCGCCGCGCTCCAGCAGGAAACCCGAGACGGCGTGCACGATGCCGGGACGGTCCTGGCAGGAAAGGGTGAGGACGTAGGTATGGTTCATGACCCCCGGATTGTCGCAGGAGCGGGCGCGCCGGGTCACCGGCGGCCTGCCGGAGTGGATCTGCCGGTCGGCGGGTACCGGTGCCACAATCCGGTCATTCCACGACCCATTCGCCCCCATTCCAGGAGTCCGAGCCCATGGCCTACAACGATTTCCGCATGGACAACCAGTGGTTGCCCTTCACGCCCAACCGCAGCTTTGCCCAGGACCCGCGGGTGTTTGTGGCCGCCGAAGGCATGCATTTCACCACCCACGATGGCCGCCAGGTCATTGACGGCATTTCCAGCCTCTGGTGCGTGGGCGCCGGCCACAACCGCAAGCCCATCAACGAGGCGATCAAGGCCCAGCTGGACACGCTGGACTACGCCACCGCCTTCAACGCCAGCAACGACAAGGCCTTCCGCGCCGCCGAGATGATCGCCGCCATGGCCCCTGGCGACCTCAACAAGGTGCTGTTCTGCAACTCCGGCTCCGAGGCGGCCGACACCTCGTTGAAGGTGGCGCTGGCCTACCACCGCGCCCGCGGCGAGGGCCACCGCAACATCTTCATCGGCCGCGAGCGCGGCTACCACGGGGTCAACTTCGGCGGCATGAGCGTCGGGGGCATTCCGGCCAACCGCAAGGTCTATGGCGCCGCGCTGCTGCCGCGCGTGGACCACATGCGCTTCATCCATGACCCGCTGCACCCTGAACATGCTGGCCACGCCTACATCCACAACCAGCAACCAGTGTGGAACGAGGACATCCTGCTGGAGCTGGAAAACCGGATCCTGCCGCTGCACGACCCGAGCAACGTGGCGGCCGTGATCGTCGAGCCGGTGGCCGGCAGCGCCGGCTGGTACATCCCGCCCCAGGGGTACCTCAAGCGCCTGCGCGAGATCTGCGACAAGCACGGCATCCTGCTGATCTTCGACGAGGTCATCACCGGCTTCGGCCGCCTGGGCACCGCCTTCGGCGCCGACTTCTACGGCGTGGTGCCCGACATGATCAACTTCGCCAAGTGCGTGACCAACGGGGTCATTCCCATGGGCGGCGTGATCTGCAGCGACCGCATCTACGACGCCATGATGGGGGCTCACGGCAGCGCCCCGGGCCACGCCATCGAGTTCTTCCATGGCTACACCTACTCGGGCCACCCGGTGGCCTGTGCGGCCGCGATCGCCACGCTGGAGCTGTTCCAGCGGGAAAACCTGTTTGCCCGCGCGGGCGAGATGGGCCCGGTGCTGGGTGATGCGGCCCACAGCCTGATCAAGGGTCTGCCCAACGTGATCGGCATCCGCAGCCTGGGGCTGGCGGTGGCGGTGGAACTGGCCCCGGTGGCGGGCCTGCCCGGCAAGCGGGCCTACGACGTGTTCCTGGACTGCTTCCACAAGGGCGTGCTGGTGCGCAACGCCGGCGACAACCTGGTGTTCGCGCCGCCCTACATCGTCGAGAAGTCGCACATCGAGACCATGGTCGGTACACTGGCCGACGCGATCCGCCGCGCCGCCTGAGCGCAGCGACCACACCACAGGAGGAGGACAGCATGGCCATCATGGACTTCATCAACCGGCAGTTCATCGACGTCATCGAATGGGTCGATGACTCGCGCGACACGCTGTCCTACCGCTTCCCGGACGACGACAAGCAGATCAAGAACGAGGCCCAGCTGATCGTGCGCGAGAGCCAGGTGGCCCAGTTCGTCTACGTGGGCCAGTTCGCCGACACCCTGGGGCCGGGCCGCCACACGCTCAAAACCGAGAACATCCCGATCCTGTCGGACCTGCTGGGCTGGAAGTACAAGTTCCAGACCCCGTTCAAGGCGGATGTCTATTACGTCACCACCCGCGTCTTCACCGGCAACAAGTGGGGCACCTCCAACCCGGTGATGATGCGCGACGCCGACTTCGGTGTGGTGCGGGTGCGCGCCTTCGGCACCTACGACTTCAAGATCGTCGACCCGGTGCGCTTCCTCAAGGAGGTGGCGGGCACCGACCATCAGTTCCGCCTGGACGAGTTCAACGACGTCATGCGCTCGCGCATCGTCAGTGTCTTCAGCGAGACCCTGGCCCGCGCGAAGGTGCCGGCCCTGGACGTGGCCACCCGATACAGCGAACTAGGTGCTGCCCTCCTCGATCCGATCAACCAGGTCACGCGCGAGAAGTACGGCCTGGAGCTGACGGCCTTCGTGGTGGAGAACGTGTCGGTCCCGCCGGAGCTGGAGCAGGCGATCGACAAGCGCGGCGCGATGACCGCCATCGGCAACCTCAACGACTATATCAAGTACAACATGGCCAACGCGCTGGCCGAAGGTAAAGCAGGCGCCGCCGGCATCGGCGCCGAGCTGGCGGCCGGCCTGGCGATGGGGCAGCAGATGCTGCAGGGTGGTCTGGGCGCGGGCGCGCCGCCGGCCCAGCCGGGCATGGTGCCACCGGTGGCCGCTCCGGCAGCGTCGCCCGAGCCATCTTTTGCGCTCATGACGCCCGAGCAGGTGGCCGAGGCCCTGGGGGTCGCCCCGGCCGATGTGCTGCAGGAGCTGGAAGCGGGCAACCTCAAGGGCCGCAAGATCGGTTCGCAGTGGCGCGTGCCCAAGGCGGCGCTGGACGAATTCCTGAAGTGATCCATCCGAATGCGTTTGACGGAGCTGACCGCCGGGCAGAAACTGTCCTGCCCGGCCTGCGGCGGTGAGGCCCAGTGGAACCCGGCCCGGCAGGCGCTGATCTGTGCCTACTGCGGCACCGAGTCGCCCTATGAGGTCAAGGCCGACGGCGAGATCGTCGAGCACGATCTGGTCGCCGCGCTGCAGGCCATTCCGAAGACCGCACGGGGCTGGCAGGATGAACGCCGGGCCGTGCGTTGCCAGCACTGTCAGGCCATCAGTGTCTTCAGTGCAGCGCAGCAAGGCAAGGCCTGTGACTTTTGTGGCTCCACCGCGCTGGTGCCGTTCGAGGAAACCGGCGACATCATCCGGCCCGAAAGCCTGCTGCCCTTTGCCGTCAACGAGCCTGACGCGCGCGACCGGCTGCGGCAGTGGTACCGCTCCCGCTTCTGGGCGCCCAACAACCTGGGCAGCAAAGCCCTGACCGACACGCTCAGTGGGGTGTACCTGCCCTACTGGACCTTCGACGCCGAGGTGAGTGCCGACTACACCGCCGAGGGCGGTCGGGTGACCCAGAACGCCAAAGGTGAACGACAGGTGCACTGGTATCCGGTCAGCGGACACGTGCAGCATTTCTTTGACGACACCCTGGTCTGCGCCTCGCGCGGTGTGCATCCCCGTCTGGTGCAGGCGGTCGAACCCTTTCCGACGGCGTCTGAACGCCTCAAGCCCTATGACCCGGGCTACCTCAGTGGCTGGACCGTCGAGCGCTACCAACTGGACCTGGTGGCGGGTGCCCAGCGCGGGCGCGAGCGCATGATGGATGCCGTGCGCCAGATGTGCGCGCGCGACATCCGTGCCGACCTGCACCGCAACCTGCAGGTCTCGGCCCATTTCGATCGGCAGACCTTCAAACACGTGCTGCTGCCCGTCTGGCTGGTCGGCTACCGCTACGGCAGCAAGGACTATCAGGTGGTGGTCAACGGCGCCACCGGCCAGGTGGCGGGCGAGTACCCCAAGAGCTGGGTCAAGATCGCCCTGGCGGTGCTGGCGGCAATCATCGTGCTCGTCATCGTGGCCTCGCTCGAAGGCCGCTGATTCCCCGACTCAGCGCCTGGCGGGCTGACCCATCTGCTCGCGCAGCTGCGCGCAGTGGTCTTTCCCGGGCACGGCCGGGGTGGCCCAGGTGGCATCTGCCTGACCGGCCGGAACGGGGTCGCCGCCGGCCTGCATCCACACGACCCGCGCCTGCTGTGCCAGCGCCGGGTCCAGGTGCCGCGGGATGCCGAGGTCGCGCCGCACGTGGCCGCTGCCGGCCAGCAGCAGCACTGTCTGCCCCGGGCGCAGGGCGCTAGTTGCCGTGTGCGCCAGGCTGAGATCCCGTGCGATCTGGATCCGCACCATGGCCGGCAGCTGGGAGTCCGGCAACAGGCCGCAGTGCCCGCGCTCGATGGCCTGGCGCTGGGCGTCCAGCGCGGCGGCGTCGAGCCGCTGGTCCAGGCGGCTGTCCTGCATGGATGCGCGCATCTGCGCGCGCGGCTGGTTGCCGCCGATCACCGGCACGCCGGCCTGTACCGCGGCCATGACCACCGGACCGTAGCGTTCCCAGGGCCAGCCGTCGCTGTTCCAGACCAGGCGCTCGCGCACCTGGGCCTCGCTGGCCTGCGGCGGCAGGCCCCGCGTGTCACGGCCGGCGTCCGCCATCTCCACCACCAGGGCCGCCAGACGGCCTTGCACGGCCAGACGCCTGACGGCATCGCGGGCCAGACGCTGGTGCTCGTCGGCGTCGTGCTGCTCGCCCAGGAGCACCAGCGGGGCATCCGGGATCGCGGGCACGGGCGGCTGATGGGCGCAGGCGCCCAGCAGCGTCAGGGCCAGGAGCAGGGCAGGGGTGACAGGCAGTCGACAGGGCATGGCGCCATACTACGTCCATCGCTGCCCACCGGTGGGTGGCCTCCATCCGATTCCCCTCATGCTTCGTCTGCCTTCGCGGCCGGCATCCTGGTGGCGTGTGCTGTGCACGCTGGTGCTGGCCTATGCCGCTGCGCGCCTGTGCGTGTGGCTCAACACGCCCATCCCCTGGATGATCGGCCCCCTCCTGGCCACTTCTCTGGTGTCGGTGCTGGGCGCGCCGACCGACAGCTGGATCCCGCTGCGCAACACCGGCCAGTGGATCATCGGCGCGGCGCTGGGGCTGTACTTCACCCCGGCGGTCGGTCAGCTGGTGATCGGCCTGTGGTGGGCCATCGCGCTGGGCATCGCCTGGGCCCTGATGCTGGGCACCGGCTTCGGCGCCTGGCTGCACCGTGTCCACCAGGGCCTGATACCGGGCGTGACGCCGGCCCAGTGGCGCTGCACCACCTACTTTGCCGGCTCGATTGGCGGAGCGTCCGAAATGACCCTCATCGCCGAGCGGCAAGGTGCCCGCACCGACCTGGTGGCGGCGGCCCACAGCCTGCGGGTGCTGCTGGTGACGGTGACCGTGCCCTTTGCCATGCAGGCCTGGGGCGTGCATGGGCTGGATCTGGGTGTGCCCGGCGCGCGGGTGGTCGACGGACAGGGGCTGGTCTGGCTGGCGCTGCTGACGTTTGCCGGCGGTGCGCTCATGCAGCGTCTGGGGCGCGCCAATCCGTGGTTCATGGGGGCGCTGGTGGTTACGATGGTGATCACCCTTTCCGGGGTCACGCTCTCGGCCATTCCCACCGTGCTGACCAATGCGGCGCAGCTGGTGATTGGTGTCAGCCTGGGGGTGCGCTTCACGCCCGCCTTCATCCACACCGCGCCGCGCTGGCTGGCGTCGGTGGCGCTGGCCAGCGCCGTGATGATGGCGCTGTGCGCCGCCTTTGCCTGGCTGATGGCCTGGCTCACGGGTCTGCATCCGGCCACCCTGGTGCTGGGCACGGCACCCGGCGGCATCGCCGAGATGTCCATCACCGCCAAGGTGCTGCAGTTGGGCGTGCCGGTGGTGACCGCCTTCCAGGTCTGCCGCCTGGTGGCGGTGCTGGTCTTGGCCGAGCCGGTGTACCGGTGGTGGGTGCAACCCCGGCACTCCCACTGATCAGTGCCTGAACTTGCCCTCGCGGGTGACGATGGAAAGATCCACCAGCGGCAGGCCGACGTGTTCCCCGTCCCGGTAGCTGATCTTCAGGCCTTCGACATCCAGGGTGGTGTTCTTCAGCCCGTTGATGAAACTGGCCCGGGTGGGCGTCGGGCCCGCACGCCGAAGTGCCTCGGTCAGGGCACGGCCAGTCAGGTAGCCCTCCAGACTGCCATAGGAGAAGGCCTTGCCCGGGGCGGCCTTGGCAAACGCGTCCTGATAGGCCCGTGTCAGGGCCGTCTTGCGCTCCCAGGGGCTGGGTACCACCTGGGCAAACACCATGCCATGCGACAGCTCTCCCAGGTGCGTGACCATCTGGGCGGATCCGGAGTTGACCCCGTAGAAGGACATCCGGGCCGACAGCGGCCGGGTCTGGCGGATCAGCCGTTCGTAGAGGCTGGCGCTGCCATGGTTGAACACCACCTGGATATCGGCCTTGACCAGTTGACGGGCCATGGCCGCCAGGGCGGCCTCATCGATGTCGGACTTGAAGGGCAGGTCCAGTACCGGGGGCAGGGACAGGGTCTCGGCGAGGCGCTGCACGTTCTCCAGATGCTGGCGCCCGGTGTCCGAATCGGCGCGCAGGAAGGCCAGGCGTTGCATGCCCAGGCTGCGCGCGTAGGTCATGAGGGTGCGGAATTCTTCCTTGTGCTCGGCACGCACCGGAAACACCAGGGGCTGATGGGGGATGCGCAAACCTGGTGAGCCCGCCATGGGACCGAAGAAGGGAACCTTGAGTTCATTGGAGGCCTTCATGACGGCCGTGGACGGTCCGCCCTCGATCGATCCGAACAGCAGGAACACCTTGTCGCTGGTGATCAGCTGGCGGGCGTTGGCCTCGGCCTTGGCGGCCTGGTTGTCGTCGTCCAGCACCTTCAGTTCGATCTGTCGTCCATTGACGCCCCCCTGCCGGTTGACCTGATCGATGGCGACCTTGACCCCGTCCATGACAGCGCTGCCGTAGTCGTTCTTGCCGCCCTGAAGCGTCAGTGTCTGGCCAATGAGGATGCGTTGGGCGGTGACGCCGTCCTCGGCCGCTGCGGCCAGGGGCAGCAGCATCGATAACACCAGAAGGGAGCGTGCAAGCATGGGCAGGTGTCCGCAGGTTGGGATGGCGCCAGAATACGCCCTCGGGCAGGCGCCCGGCTTACAGCACGGACAGAAAAACGAAGGGCTGCGTGAAAACGCAGCCCTTGGACCTTTGGTCGGTGCGATTTGTCACGGTCAGTGCATCACCACCGGCATCTGGGCCAGGGTCGCGTAGCCTTCCAGCGTGTCTTCCACCTCTTCCTGCGAGGGCATGTTCTGCTGCCAGGCCTGGATGCGCTGCTGGAACATCTCTGCCCAGGAACCGTCCAGGTACACCTCCTTGCCCGAACGCTTGTCCACGATCTCGAAACCGTGACGGGGCATCTGGGGCAAATCGTCGCCGTTGGCGGCGGCCTCCGGGTCGGTGGCGTTGGCCAGGATGTGGACAACGGCAAAGGAATCCGAGTCGTAGAGCATGTGCATGACTGAAATATCCTTCCTGCGGAAAAACCTCTGAACCTTTGGTACTTATATCGGCAAATCCCTTGCGGGATTCAATCCATCTGCGGGTTTAGATGGGGATGTCGGTCAAGGGTTCAAGAACCGTGGGGTTTTTCGGACAGGACGGAGCACTTTGGCACTCGGCCAGCGGGTCAGTCCTTGGCCTCCAGCAGCTGGTCGATGTGATCGCCGTTGGCCTCCGAGACGCGCAGGCGGGCCGGCAGGTACGACAGTGTGGGGGCCAGCCACATCTCGACCTTGCGGTCACCGGGCCGGCGCGGCTGGCGCGTCAGCCGGACGACCTGGAGTTCGCCGCTGACCATCGCCAGCTTTTCTTCAGGCCCGACCACGAACTCCCAGAACTCCACCTGCGAGGTGTCGGTCACCGGCAGGCGAATCGTGCTGCCCGCCGGGTAGGCCTGCGGCCGGGCGTTGAGCAGCGCGCCCAGTTGCAGGGCCACCGACAGCCGGTCCTGTGTGCCGCGCTGGAGGGGGCGTTCGCCGCCGTGGGTGTAGCGGATGCGGCCGGTACCGGCATCAAGTTCCGCGGTCCGCTCGCGCCGGCTGCGGTCGCTGAAGCGCTCCGGATGCAGGCCCTGATCGTCCACCCGGCCCTGGCTCAGTTGCTCGCGGCTGCCCACCAGAAAGGCGCTGACGCCGAAGCTGGCTTCGTAGCGGCCCGCGCCGTGCTGCCAGCGAAGGGAGCCCTTGGCGTGGTAGGAGAAGCCTTTGGCCTGGCCGCTGACCTGGTAGCGCAGTGTGCCGGCCGGGGGCAGTTGGGCTGGTGGCAGGACGAGCGCAGGATCGCCGGGCAAGGGTGCCTCCGGTGCCATCGCAACGGCCGGGGTGGTGGCAGGTTCCTTTGTGGCCAGGGCTGGCGTACCGGTGTCCGGCACAGGCAGGGTGTCAGCGGACGGCGCCTGCGCCATCTCAGGGCCCAGGTCGGACGGGATGCCGGCGGCCGGCGTGAGGTCAGGCACGGGGACCTCGGCCACCGGTTCGGGGGCTGGCACCGGCGCTGGCGCCGGAGGTGGGGGAGGCGGTCGGCGCTTGACCGGTGCGGGAGGCGGTGGCTCGGGCGGCGGGGGGGGGGCCAGCTCAATCCACCTGACCTGGCTTCGGGTGACCGGGCGCGGGCGCGCAGGGGCCGTCGATTCGGCCGACGGTGCATCGGCAGCCGGGGTCTGGCGGTCGGCGACGGCTTCGCTGGCATCGGCCAGTTCGCCCGGCAGGCCCGTGTCCTGGAACGTGGGCAGGCCCCCGTTGAGCACCAGGGCGTGGGCCAGCATCACCGCCACCGTCAGGGCGCTCAGGCGCGCCCAGGGCGTGGTGTCCGCCCGGGTGGCTGTGGGTGCAACTGCCGACATCATCCGGGTCGGTGGCCGATGTCGGCGCTGATCTGGTCGGCGCACCGGCGCAAGGCCTGGGCCGGCTGACCCTCCCAGCGCGTGTCCAGGGAGGCCAGTGAACCCAGCACCACCAGGCCCAGCGTCAGCCGGCCCTGGGCGTCGAAGACGGGGGCGCAGAAACCGCCCACCCCTGCCACCATGCTGTGCACCACCCGACCCATGCCGTGGCGGCGGGTGTCCTCCAGCATGGCATCCACCTGCGCAGGCGTGAGCGGCACGTCCTCCATGGGCAGGCCGGTGCTGGGCAGCCGGTTCAGCCGTGCCAGTTCCTCGCGGATCATGGGCGGGATGCGCTGTCCGTCCTGCCCCTCGTGAGGCATGAAAGCGGCAAAGCAGCGGCCGGTGGCCGAGGTCAGCAAGGGCATCACGTCCCCCAGCCGCAGCGTGACCGGCACAGCCTGCGGCGCCTCGGCCCAGTGCACCATGGTCGGTCCCTGGTTGCCCCAGACGGCGATCGCCAGGGTATGTCCCGTTTCCTGCAGCAGTGCGGGGATGCGCTCGCGGGCCATCTTCACCGCGTCGATGCGCGAGAGCGTGGCCAGGCCCAGGCGCAGGGCGGCAGGTCCCAGGTCGTAGCGGTTGCTCAGCGGGTCCTGCACGATCAGGCCCATGCGCTGGAAGCTCACCAGGTAGCGGTGCGCCTTGGCGGCGCTCATGCCGGCCGCAGCCGCTAGGTCGCGCAGCATCAGCGCGCCCGGCACTTCCGACAGGGCCTTGAGCAGTTCGAACCCCACCTCCACCGACTGGATGCCGGCGCGCTGCGGTTCGCCCTCGTCCGGGGCGTCGGCAGTGACGTCGCTCTCGTTGGCGTGGCTCGATCGGGTGTGATTCATGGTCGGCACAATAGCGGGTTTCGGGCGGCACCTTCGCCTCATTCGCCGGCCCACACGGCCGCAGGAGACTTGCATGAAACTCGCCACGTACAAGGATGGCTCGCGCGACGGACAGCTGGTGGTCGTCTCGCGCGACCTGTCAACCGCCCATTATGCGACGGGCATCGCGCAGACGCTGCAACAGGTGCTGGATGACTGGAACTTCCTGGCGCCACAGCTGCAGGACCTGTCGGTGACCCTGAACCATGGCAAGGCCCGGCACGCCTTTGCGTTCGATCCGGCGATGTGCATGGCGCCGCTGCCCAGGGCCTACCAGTGGGCCGACGGATCGGCCTACCTCAACCATGTGGAGCTGGTGCGCGCGGCCCGCCAGAGCGAGGTGCCCCAGAGCTTTTACACTGACCCGCTGATGTATCAGGGCGGCAGCGATGACTTCATCGGGCCTTGCGATCCGGTGGTGGTGGCCAGCGAGGACTTCGGGATCGATTTCGAGGCCGAGATTGCCGTGGTCACCGGTGACGTCCCCATGGGCAGCAGCCCAGAGCAGGCCCTTGATGGGGTGCGCCTGCTCATGCTGGCCAATGACGTGAGTCTGCGCAACCTGATCCCGGCCGAACTGGCCAAGGGCTTCGGCTTCTTCCAGAGCAAGCCGGCCACCGCGTTCAGTCCGGTGGCCGTGACCCCCGATGAGCTGGGCGACGCCTGGCAGGGAGGGCGCGTGCACCTGACGCTGCAGAGCACCTGGAACGGCCGCAAGGTGGGCATGTGCGACGCCGGACCGGAAATGACCTTCCACTTCGGGCAGCTCATCGCCCACATCTGCAAGACCCGCAACGTGCGGGCTGGCTCCATTGTCGGCTCCGGCACCGTCAGCAACCAGGCGGTGGAGGTCAACGGCCGCAAAGAGTGGCCCAAAGGCTACTCCTGCATTGCCGAGAAGCGCGCCATCGAAACCATTCTGGACGGCAAACCCTCCACCGGGTTCATGAAATACGGTGACACCATCCGCATCGAGATGAAAGGTCGTGACGGCCAGAGTGTCTTCGGCGCCATCGACCAGGAAATCGCACCGCTGGCCACTGATTGAGCCCCAAGGTCGTTTCGTCGGCCCATGACCGCCGTCTGGCGACACCGCCAGCGTGAACAATCCCACGTCCACCGATGCGTTCCTAGAATGCTCTGCAAGGGCAGCTTCCGCCCGGCAGGGGACAACGATGCGCAAGACGATTCGCCACCGCCGGTTCGGGCCGGTGGTTTCTGTGATGGGTCTGTTGATCGCGGGCACGATGTCCGCCGCGCAGGCCCAGACCAAGGTGCTGATCAACCCGGGCGATCAGGGCGAATCTTCGCGATTTGCGGTCTACAGCCAGTGGAAGCAGGCGGTTGAGCAGGCGCTGCGCAAGAACGGGGTGTCGGCCCCGGCGGTGCAGCTCTCGACCGACGCCACAGTGGATCTGCAGGCCACCCGCTCCCGCATTCAGGACGTCTTCATCGCGCCCTCACATGTGGTGGGCAGCGCGGTGCGCTATGGCTACACCCCTGTGCTGGGATTGGACCGGCCGGTCAGGGCCGTGCTGGTGGCACCGGCGGGCAGTGGCGTGGATTCGCTGGCCAAGGCGCAGGGCAAGCGCCTGGGCATGCCATCGCAGGACAGCGTGGTCACCTACCTGATGCGAGGCGAAGTCAATGCCGCCAACACCACCTTCAAGCGTCACTTCGCCTCGGTGTACCAGACCCGGTACCAGGAGGCACTGCTGCCCTGTCTGCAGGTCAAGCGCTGCGAGGTGGTGGCGGTGGAAAAGGCCGTCTTCGAGCGGTGGGTCGCGGCCGGTGAAAAGCTGGTGGCCGTCATGGAGACCCAGTCCGCCCCAGGCATGAGCGTGGTCTTGCGCAACGACAGCCGCATCGCGGTCGATGCCTTCCGAGCCGCCCTGGGCGATGCCCTGTCATCGGCCGACCAAGGGCCAGTCGTCAGCCTGAAGGCCGACGACTTCCGCTATGTGTCCACCCTGGGCTATTTCACGCCGCGCAGCCTGCCGGGCGCGGAAGTGGTGGACGCTGCCGCCGTGGCGCAGTTGCTCGCCCGGGGTGCCCGATACATCGATACCCGGACCGAGCCCGAGTTCAAGGCCGGGCATGTGCCCGGTGCCAAACTCGTGCCGTACGTCGAGAAGAGCCCCAAGGATGCGGACTACGACGCCTCGATGGACCAGTTCGATGTGACCCAGCTGGGCAGCGACCGCAATGCCGAACTGGTGTTCGCCTGCAACGGCGCCGAGTGCTGGAAGAGCTACAAGGCCAGCCACGCGGCCATCAAGGCGGGTTTCAAGCGCGTGTACTGGTTCCGCGGGGGCTTCCCCGAGTGGCGCGGCAGCGGACAGAAGGTCGACGCACTGCTTTGAGCCCTGACGCTCAGGTGGCGAAGATCCCTTCGATGGTCGGGAAGCCCTTGACCTCGATCGGGTTGCCAAAGGGGTCGCAGAAGAACATGGTCCACTGTTCGCCGGGCTGCCCCTGGAAGCGCACCTGGGGTTTGAGGACGAACTCGATCCCGGCGGCCTCCAGTCGTTGAGCCAGCGCCTGCCACTGAGGCAGCAGCAGCACCAGACCGAAGTGCGGCATGGGCACCATGTGGTCACCCACCTTGCCGGTGCGAGCGGTCTTGAAGGGCTCGCCCAGATGCAGCGAGATCTGGTGGCTGAAAAAATCGAAGTCCACCCAGGTGTCGGTGCTGCGGCCCTCGGTGCAGCCCAGCACGCCGCCATAGAAGCGGCGGGCTTCGTCCAGGTCGGTCACGTGGAAGGCCAGGTGAAACAGGCTGCGGGCGGGCAGGGTGGCCATGTCGGTGGTCGATGTGCTCATCGGGCCAGCATATCAAAGCGGTGCCGGCCCTGTCTCGCACAGACACAAAAAAGCCCGCCGGGGGGCGGGCTGTGAAACGACGGGAAGCGTGGCGACTCAACGCTGGGTCGGGTCGGCGGCTGTCTGGTCGTACTTGAGGAAATACTGTCGGGCCATGGCCACGAGTTGTGCATCGGTCGGGTGGTCGGCGCTGACCACGTCCACGATGGCCTTGTCGACGGCGTGGGCGTGGTGCTTGCAATAGTCCCGGAACTCGATCTTGGCGTTGGCCGGCCCGGTCACCAGAATCTCGGCGACGCCTTGCAGCGATTGCACGATCTGCGCAAAGAAATCCTTGTCGGCGCCGACGTGCCCGTGCTTGGGGGTGTGCTGGTGGCGTGCCTTGACGCGCTGCGACTCGACATGCTCCTTGTCGAACATCAGCACATGGGCCTGGGTGTGGTCCAGCCAGACGACGGCGTGGAATGTGGTCATTCGGGGTTCTCCTTCGGTCAAAAAACGGGTTGATTCGAAAAACTACATGCTGGGTGTGCTGACGCCACCGTGGGCCTTTTCGGCTTTTTCCTGGCAGGCCACGCAGCGCATGGCGGTCGGGTTGGCGTGCAGCCGGGCGGTTCCGATGTCGATGCCACAGTCGGTGCATTGACCGAAGCTGCCATCGGCAATCCGTTTGAGCGCCTCATCGATGGCCACCAGCTCGGCTGACTCGCGCTCTTCCAGCGCGAAGGTCAGGTCCCGCTCGGCATCGGCGGCTGCCCAGTCGTCGCTGGCGTTCTCGCGCGCTTCGGCCGCCGATTCAGCGCGACCGACGCGACCGCCGCGCTGGGCCCGCAACTGCGCCAGCAGATCGGTGCGCATCTGGGTCAGCTGCAGCTTGAAGGTGTCGGAAATGTCCTGGCTCATGGTTGCTCCTGTGGGTTCTGGTTGGTCTCTGTCTTCATGTGTATCTTGAACCTGGCCGCGCCCGGGTGTGTTGACACATGTCAAGCAAGCCCATGTCGGCAGGGAATCCCCCGAGGAATCGCCGCAGGATCGGACCAGAATTCCACCGAGAATCCGGACATCGCTTTTTCCCGAAGTACACCGGAGACCGTGCATGAATACCGTCGACTACAGCCGATACCAGACCCTGGAGATCACCCGCCGAGGCCCCGCCGTGGATGGCGTCCCGTCGGTGCTCGACATCCGCATGAAGGCCGATGGTCCCGGCGGCAACGGCAAGCTGCCCACGGCTGGCCATGAGGGCCACTGGGAGCTGTCGGAGATCTGGCGCGACGTGGGCCGTGACGACAGCGTGCGGTGTGCGGTGCTTCGCGGCAGCGGCATGGGCTTCTCCGGGGGCGGAGACCTGGCCCTGGTGCAGGACATGGCCACCGACTTCGAGGTGCGCACCCGCGTCTGGAAGGAAGCCCGCGATCTCGTCTACAACGTGATCAACTGCGACAAGCCCATCGTCAGCGCCATGCACGGTCCCGCTGTGGGCGCGGGTCTGGTGGCTGGCCTGCTGGCCGATATCTCGATTGCCGCCAGGAGCGCCAAGATCGTGGACGGTCACACACGCCTGGGTGTGGCGGCGGGCGATCACGCCGCCATCGTCTGGCCGCTGCTGTGCGGCATGGCCAAGGCCAAGTACTACCTGATGCTGTGCGACCCCATCAGCGGTGAGGAGGCTGAGCGCATTGGTCTGGTCTCGCTGGCGGTCGAGGACGACGCCCTGCTGGACAAGGCCTATGAAGTGGCCGACCGTCTGGCCAGTGGCAGCCAGACAGCGATCCGCTGGACCAAGTACTCGCTCAACAACTGGCTGCGCCAGGCCGGCCCGGCATTCGATACCTCGCTGGCCCTGGAATTCATGGGATTTGCCGGCCCCGATGTGCGCGAAGGTGTGGCATCCTTGCGGGAGCGCAGGGCGCCGCGTTACGGCATCGACGGCTGAGCACCTGCCACCCCAGACCACCGAGGAGAAGCCCCATGACCCAGTCCAGCGGATTTGGCAAGTTCGTACCCGGTTTCGATTTCCTGCAGAACCTGGCGGGGCAGGCCGCCAGCGGTGTGGCCCAGGGCATCAGTCAGAACCTGCCGCAGATCCCCAACCTGTCGAACTGGGTGGCGCCCACCTTCAATGTCGAAGAGCTGGAAAAGCGCATCGAGGAACTCAAGGCGGTGCATTTCTGGCTGGACCAGAACGCCAAGGCACTGGGCGCGACCATCCAGGCGCTGGAGGTCCAGAAGATGACACTGGCCACGCTCAAGACCATGAACTTCAGTCTGGGCGATGTGGCCAACGCGCTCAAGATCAAGGCGGCCGACACGGCGGCCGGTCTGGGGGCCACCCTCACGCCCGAAGGCAAGCCCAAGTTTGCCGGTCTGGAGGTGCCTGAACGCACGTATGGCCAGTCGGCCGCAGCCGCTGAGCCAGCCAAGCCAGCCAGCAAGAAGGCACCCGCCCGCAAGACCGCGGCGTCCAGGAGCAAGTCCAGCGCCGGGGCTGCCGGTGCCCCTGCCGGGGTCGTGGACCCCATGCAGTGGTGGGGCGCGGTGTCCCAGCAGTTCCAGCAGATCGCCACCAACGCGATGAAGGACGTGGCCAAGCAGGGCGTGCTCGACGCCACCCAGCACATGGCCAGCGAGCTCACCGGTCAGGCGGTCAAGACCGCCACCAACATGGCCGGCAAGGCCGCCGACACGGTCGGGCGCAACATGGGCGTGGCCGCCGGTGTGGGCAAGGCCGCCGCCCGCGCGGTCACGGGCCAGGGGGCTGGCAAGAAGGCGCCGACCGCTGCCCGCAAGGCGGCTGCTCCGGCGACAGCGCGACGGCGATCCACGAAGTGAGTCGGACATGAAGCGTTTTCCCCTTGCCCATGCCACCCACCCGCAGTGGCGCATGGCCGCGGCACTGGTCGTGGCCCAGTTGCGGGCCCAGATGAGCCTACCCGGACACGCTGCCACGCCGCCGCTGGGTCTGCTCTACATCACCGACCACTACGCCGCGCACGCCCGGGACATCCTGGGTTACCTGTCCGACGAGCTGCCCGAGATCCGGGACTGGGCGGGCACCGTGGGGGTTGGCATCTGCGCCACCGGGGTGGAGTATTTCGACGAGCCGGCCATGGCGGTGATGGCCTGCGATCTTTCGCCGCAGCAATACCGGGTCTTCAGCGGCGTCGCCCCCTTGCCCGCCCGTGGGCTGCCTGACACCGGGTTTCAGGCGCACACGGCCCTGATCCATGCCGACGGTCAGACGGCGGACCTGCCGGAACTGATTGCTGAAATGGCGTCGCGCACCGCCACGGGCTACCTGTTCGGCGGGCTGTCCAGCAGCCGTGGCGCATCGGTGCAGTTTGCTCTCGGTGATCGGGGTGCTGCCAGCGCTCTCAAGTCTGCAGACGGTGTGTTCGCCGGCGGCATGAGCGGGGTGGCCTTTGCCTCCGGGGTGCAACTGGTGTCCCGGGTGACCCAGGGCGCGCGGCCCATTGGCGCGCAGCATGTGGTGACCCAGGTCGATGGCAATGTGGTGCTCGCTCTGGATGGCCAGCCGGCGCTGGGTGTGTTGCTGGAGGAGGCCGGGATCGATCTCAACCACACCCAGGAAGCGATGACCAGGCTTCGGTCCACCCTGGTGGGACTGTCTGCGCCCGGCGGCCAGGACGATGCGCGCCTGATGGCCAGAAGGCAGTTCGGTGATGCCGTGGAGGTGCGGCATATCATCGGACTGGACCCCGCGCGCCGGGGGGTGGCGATTGCGGACAGGCCGCCGACCGGCACTTGCCTGGCGTTCTGCGAGCGCCACGTGGATGCGGCCCGTGCGGACCTGGTCCGCATCTGCACCGAGATCCGCGAGGAGCTGGAGCCGCAGGGGGTGAGCGTGGGTGTGGGCGGCTCTCTGGGGCCGGATGAGGAGGACAGCGCCGCCCAGGTCAGCAGGGAGATCGTCGGCGCGGTCTACGTCAGCTGCTCGGGCCGGGGCGGCCCCCATTTCGGTGGCGACAGTGCCGAACTGCAGGTGGTGCGCCGCGCGCTGGGCGATGTGCCGCTGATCGGCTTCTTCGCCGGCGGAGAGATCGCACGGCACCACCTCTACGGCTACACCGGTGTGCTGACGGTATTCACCGCCGCAGCATAGAGAAAGTTTCGAGATTTCCGACGCAATTCGTTGACGTGATCGGTGCAGCCTGTCAGGCGCAGGTGCCAGTCAGCTGCTCAGGACCAGTGCTCCAGAAGAATCTTTGTGGCGCGTACCCAGTGACTGATCATCTGTTGCCGACGCGCGGAGCTGCGTCGCAACACCCCCGACAAGACAAACCCACGCAGGAAGTCCGTCGTCATCGCGATCACCGCGTCGTGACCAGGCAGGTCGGCCACAGACGAAAACAAGGCTTTCAGAACCCGTTCGCTGTCCTTGCGCGCATCACGTTCCACCTTGCCCAGGGCATCCCGCAGGCCAACATCGGTGCGGGCGATGGCCCAGAGTTCCAGCTCCGCCATGAAGGCGGGTTGGGCCATCATCAATGCCAGAGCTCGCACGGCACGCTCCACCGCATCGGGTGCGTCCTGCAGTTTGTCCAGCATCTCATACACGGTTTGCTCGTTGCGGCGGACGAGCTCGTTCACAGTGGCGGACAGCAGATCGGCATGCGTGGGGAAATGGTGGAGTAAAGCCCCGCGGCTGACCCCCGCCCGCTGCTGCACCGCCAGCGTGGTCGTCCGGGCCGCACCTTGCTCAATCAGGAGAGAGACCGCAGCACCGAGAACCCGATCCCGGATGGAGGGCTCCACGGGGTCGCGGCGTCGCGCTGTCTTTTTCCGTTTGGCCGTGTCTTGCATGTGTCCAATCATCATACCGTCAGTATTGACTGTCCGATGTGTCCTGCATACAGTCAATGTTGACTGCCTGATTTGATTGCCATGTTCATCCCTTGAAGGAGAAGCCATCCATGCCCAAATACACCACGCTCCAGATCGACAAGGATCCGCAGAATCCTCGCGTCGCTCGGCTCCTTCTGAATCGGCCTGAGCGACTGAACGCCATCAGCGACGAGACGCCACGCGAGATCCGGGCCGCGGTCGAGTGGGCGAATGCCGACGACGAGGTGCATGCGATCATCATCGAAGGTGCTGGCAAGGGCTTCTGTGGTGGCTATGACCTGTCGGGCTATGCAGAGCAGCAGATCGAACATCCCTGCCAGCAGGAGACGACGCCATGGGACCCAATGGTCGACTATGCCTACATGAAGCGCAACACCGAGGACTTCATGGCGCTTTGGAGAAGCTCGAAACCCACCATCGCCAAGGTCCATGGTGCTGCCGCGGCCGGTGGCAGCGACATTGCCCTTTGCTGCGACCTGCTGGTGATGGCCGAGGATGCCCGCATCGGCTACATGCCCACGAGGGTATGGGGTTGCCCGACCACGGCGATGTGGACATTTCGCCTCGGGCCCATGCGGGCCAAGCAGGTGATGTTCACCGGGGATCTGATTGACGGGAGGACTGCAGCTGAATGGGGGTTGGCCACCATGGCGGTGCCGCCAGATCAGCTGGAAGCGGCCACCATGAAGCTGGCTTCCAGGATCGCGGGAGTTCCCCGCGCCCACCTGGCCATGCACAAGATGGTGGTCAACCAGGTCATGCTGAACATGGGCCTTGAGCAGACCCAGATGATGGCGACCGTGTTTGATGGCATCACCCGCCACAACCCTGAGGGTCTGTGGTTCCGGCGCCATGCCCAGGCACATGGCTTCAAGTCCGCTATCGAGTGGCGGGACAGCGGACGTCCCATTCCGGAGGGAGACGAGGCCAGAGAGTTGATCCGGGAGATCGATGCTCAAAGAAAGATCTAGCAAGATACCCTCGTTGGTACATCTGTCCTCCTTGTTGAACGGTTGGCTGTCGGCGCAGTGCCTGAATGGCTGGCGCGGTCCGGTCTGGGTTCCGCAGCGCATCAGCCGGTGAGTGGGCTGACAATCATGATCACACAACGGTTTTCAAGGGGAAGAGGATGAGCAAGTCTTTGCGGTTGTCAGAAAAGTGGTTTCGTCGGGGCCTGTGGCTGGTGGCGTTCCTGTTTGCCTGGTTCCTGACCGGGTTGGGCAGCACCATCGTGGGGGATCTGCCCAAGGTGGAGCAGGTGCGTTCCCTGGACGACTTCATGGACCCGCAGCGCACCCCCCAACTCAAGGCGACCATCAAGTCCGCGGAGCGCGAGGCCGAAGAGGCGCAGGCGGCCCTGGACCAGGCCCAGCTCAAGCTGCAGACTGCCCAGGCCAACAACCGTGCGGCCCGCGAGACCTATTCCAACTGGCTGGCCACGCGGCGGGCCACCGAGCGTCCGGAACAGGACGAGGAACTGCTGCGCCGAACCCGCGAACTGGACGGACTGCGCCAGACCGAGCGGGAAGCGCTGGCGGCCGTGGAACGGCAACAGCAAATCGCCCTTGATGCGCGTCAGGCACAGCAGCGGGCGCAGACCCAGTTGCAGGACCTGCGCGAACAGGCGCGCGATTCCTACGAGTCTGCCCTTCGCGCTCAGGAGCTGAGGGTGTTTGGCTACCGGCTGGCGCTGACGCTGCCCCTGCTGCTGGTGGCCGGATGGCTGTTCAGGAAGCACCGCAAGGGCGCATCGTGGCCGTTCGTCTGGGGCTTCATCATCTTCGCGCTGTTTGCCTTCTTCGTGGAACTGGTGCCTTATCTGCCGAGCTACGGAGGTTATGTGCGCTACATCGTGGGCATCGTGCTGACGGTGGTGGGCGGGCGCTATGCGATCCAGGCCTTGCAGCGCTATCTGGAGCGGCAGAAGCAGGCCGAAGCCTTGCCGGACACCCAGCGTCGGCGGGAACTGGACTACGATCTGGCGCAGGCGCGGCTGACCAAGAACGTCTGCCCGGGCTGCGAGCGTGCGGTCGATCTGAAGGATGGCAAAACCGATTTCTGCCCGCACTGCGGTCTGTGCCTGTTCGACCATTGCGGCCATTGCCACACCCGCAAGAGTGCTTTTGCCCGCTATTGCTATGCCTGTGGCACAGCGGCCGCGCAACCGACAACAGACGCGGTGCCGCCGGCTGTGCAGGCCTGAGGCGGCATGCTCAGTGGCGGTATGGTCAGGGGCGGTGTTCGGCCTTGACCAGTGGCCGCAGGGCCAGCAGGCCCAGCACCGGCCCCAGGGCCAGGGCCGGCAGCAGCAGGCCCAGTGACATCACCGTCGACAGCTGCACGAACAGCAGGATGCTGACGATGGAGATGGCAAAGCCGATGCTGTTGGTCAAGGTCAGCACGCTGCCCACCGCTTGCGCCGGGGCGTTGCGCGCGGTCAGCGTGGAGAACTGGGGCGAGTCGCCCGCCACCGTGATGCCCCAGATCAGCAGCCAGCCGTAGAACAGCAGGTCCGGTGCCTCCATGGCCCAGGGGGCCACCACGCAGCACAGGCCGCTGAGGGCCAGCTGCACGCCGGCCACACGGGCGCTGCCCCAGCGCTGCGCCATTTGCCCGCCGGCGATGCAGCCCAGGGCCCCGGAGCCCAGCAGCGCAAACGCGGCCCAGGACAAGGCCGTGCCCTCCAGCCGACTGGCCAGGATGAGCGGCATCAACACCCAGACGGTGTATAGCTCCCACATGTGGCCGAAGTAGCCCAGCACCGAGCTGCGCACCTTCGCATCCGACAACAGGGTGCCCAGCGCCCGCCACTGCAGGGTGGTGACGCGGGCCACCGCACCTGGTGCGTCGGGCAGCAGCAGGTACAGCATCAGGCCACCGGCGGCGGCCAGCGCGGCCACGCCCAGCATCAGGGTGGGCCAGGGCAGGGCGTAGGACAGGGCGCGCAGCGCATGCGCGCTGGCCGACCCGATCACCAGGGCGCCCACCAGCAGACCCAGGGCGGCGCCCAAGCCCCGCGAGTACCACTGTGAGGCGATCTTCATGCCCACCGGGTAGATGCCGGCCAGGAAGAAGCCGGTGGCAAAACGCCAGCCCATCAGTGCCTGGTAGTCCGCCACCATCGCCCAGGCACCCACCGTGCACGCAGCACCTGCCAGGGCGCAGACCAGAAACACGGCGCGGGCCGGGAAGCGGTCGGCAATGGCCAGCAAGGCAAACACCAGCGTACCCAGGATGAAACCGAACTGCAGCGCCGAGGTCAACGACCCCACCGCCGTGGCGGGCCAGCCGAACTCGCGCTGCAGGTCGGGCATGACCGCATTGACCGCGAACCACAGCGAGGTGCCGGCGAACTGCGCCGCCACCAGCACCGGCAGCACCCGGCGCGGGATCAGGGACTCGTGATGGGCGGTGGCGGCCGTCATGCGCCAGCGCTCACACGCCGCGCGCGCGGTCGGCCTTGAAGCGGCTGCGGAAGGCCTCGAACGCACCAGCATCCAGTGCGTCGCGTACCTCCTGCATCAGGTTCAGGTAGTAGTGCAGGTTGTGGATGGTGGCCAGCATGGGGCCGAGCATCTCGCCGCAGCGGTCCAGATGGTGCAGGTAGGCGCGACTGAAGCCCTCGCGCCCGCCATCGGCGTAGCTGACGCCGCTGCGGCCGGCGCAGGCGTAGCAGGTGCAGGTCTCGTCCAGCGGGCGATGGTCGCTCTTGTGGCGCGCGTTGCGGATCTTCAGGTCGCCATAGCGGGTGAACATGTGGCCGTTGCGCGCGTTGCGCGTGGGCATGACGCAGTCGAACATGTCCACGCCGCAGGCCACGCCCTCAACCAGGTCCTCCGGTGTGCCCACCCCCATCAGGTAACGCGGCTTGTGGGCCGGCAGGCGGTGCGGGGTGTGGGCCATGATGCGCAGCATCTCGTCCTTGGGTTCGCCCACGCTGACACCGCCGATGGCGTAGCCGGGGAAGTCCATCTCCACCAGGGCGTCGAGCGACTCCTGGCGCAGGTGTTCGAACATGCCGCCCTGCACGATGCCAAAGAGCGCGTTGGGATTGCCCAGGCGCTCGAACTCGGCCTTGGAGCGAACCGCCCAGCGCCGGCTCATCTCCATGCTCTTGCGGGCTTCGGCCTCGGTCGTGATGTGACCGGAGCCTTTCTCGCCCTGCCAGTAGGGCGTGCACTCGTCCAGCTGCATCACGATGTCCGAATTGAGCACCGTCTGGATCTGCATGCTGACCTCAGGCGACATGAACAGCTTGTCGCCGTTGACGGGCGACGCGAAATGCACCCCTTCTTCGGTGATCTTGCGCATGTCACCCAGGCTCCAGACCTGGAAGCCGCCCGAGTCGGTCAGGATCGGCTTGTTCCACTTTTCGAAGCCGTGCAGTCCGCCAAAGCTCTTCATGATGTCCAGGCCCGGGCGCATCCACAGGTGGAAAGTGTTGCCCAGGATGATCTGGGCCCCCATGTCCTCCAGGCTGGCGGGCATGACCCCCTTGACGGTGCCGTAGGTGCCCACGGGCATGAAGATGGGGGTCTGGATCACGCCATGGTTGAGCGTGAGGCGGCCGCGGCGCGCATGGCCTTCGGTTTTGAGCAGGTCGAATTGGAGCATGGGCCGCATTGTCTCAAAGCGGCCGATGCGATGCTGGCGGAACTTATTTCAGGGGTTCGAGCGCCAGGATCCAGGCAACGATGCGGGCTGCGTCGGCCTGGGTGACCGCGTGCCGGTGCGTGGGCATGAACTCGCCCTGAACCTTGCCGGTCCAGTGGCTGGCGTAGGGGCTGCGGCCCTGGTCAGCGGGCAGCGAACCGGTCATGACAGTGGCGGTCAGCTGCTGCTGGGCGCCCTTGACGCTCTTGTAGCGGGTGGCGATGTCGCGCCAGGCCGGCGCCAGCGGTGGTGGACTGCCGGCCGTGCGCGACGGTTCTGTCTGGTGGCAGGCCACGCACCCCGAGGCCTGGGTCAGGCGCAGGATCTCGTCGTCCGCGGCCTGAACCGTGAGGGCGCCAAGCAGGGCGGGCAGCGCGATCCAGCGGGTGTTCATGAGCGGCGGCCTCGGTGCTTCAGCGAGCGGCAGATCCCGCCGGGGCTTCGACCATCTGCGCGGCCGTCGCGTTTTGGTGATCCGAAGCGTCCCAACCCCAGGCCAGCAAGACGGCGAGGGTCACGGAAAGAACAAGGGCGATGCCAAGGCGGGTCAGGATTTCGATCACGGGAGATGACGGTGGCTGGTGAGACGCAGTCGATTGTCCATGCGCACGGTGGCGATTCTGGCACGAGAAGGTACCAAGGTGTTACGGGATGCGGCATCGGTCGCAGCCGCAGCCCGGCGTGTGGCGCGGGCGAGACGTGCCGCACGGTTCATCAGCCGTTCGCTCGTGCCTGGCCGGTGGTTTCCGCGGCCTCGGTCGTGCCGAAGTGCGAAGCCATCAGGTGCCTGAGCCATTGGTGACCGGCGTCGCGGTGCAGGTGGCTGTGCCAGTACTGGCAGATGACGCTGGTGGGCAGGGTCAGGGCCAGCGGACGGCTGACCAGTCCGAAAGGCTGGCAGACCCGGGTGGCAAAGCGCTCGGGCACGATGGCCATCAGCCGGGTGTCCGACAGCACCTGACCCAGCGCCACGTAGTGGGGGACGGTCAGCTGGACAGGTCGGCTCACGCCCCGCTGCGCCATCCATTCGTCCAGGCGCCCGTGGTCGGTGCCCGAGGCGGCCACCCGCACCTGGGCCGTCTGGCGCAGTTGCGCTGCACTGATCCGTCGCGCCGGCGTGAGCGGGTGGTCGGCCCGCATCAGGGCCACGTGGCGCTGCCGGAACAAGGCCTGCTGGTAGAAACCCGCCTGCAGCGAGGGAAGTGCACCCAGCGCCAGATCCACCCGCCCCGCCGCCATGTCTTCACGCAGGTTGGGGTCGGCCACCGGCACGCAGCGCAGGGTCACACCAGGGGCCAGGTCCGCCAGCGCCTCCATCAGCACGGGCAGGAAGTAGATTTCTCCCACGTCCGTCAGGGCCAGGGTGAAGCAGCGGCGGCTCGTGGCCGGTTCGAAGCGGGTGCGTACGTTCAGGGCGCCATGCAGCGTCTCCAGTGCCTGAGCCACGGGGCCGGCCAGTTCCTGTGCGTAGGGCGTGGGGGCCATGCCGGTGGCGGTGCGCAGAAAGAGCTCGTCCCCCAGCAGCCGGCGCAGCCGCGCCAGGGCGTTGCTGACCGCCGGCTGGCTCAGGCCCAGCGCATCGGCCGTGCGCGAGACCCCGCGCTCGCGCACCAGGTGGTGAAAGACCACCAGCAGGTTCAGGTCGATGTCGGTCAGCTTCATGGTCTGACCATTATTTCATTGGTGAATGTGACCTATTGATGAAATCCGATTGCCGGATAGTGTGGCGTTCTGCATGATCGGCTTGAAATACCGGAGACAAGCCATGACGACGACCGCCTGCAGCGGCCCCGACAACCTGCACTGGGAAGGCGGGGGCACCAGCCGCATTCCTTTTGCCGTCTACACCGACGAGCAGCGCCACCAGCGCGAACTCGACCGCTTCTTCTATCGGGGCCACTGGTGCTACGTGGGGCTGGAGGCTGAAATCCCGAACCCCGGTGACTTCAAGCGCACGGTGGTTGGCGAGCGATCGGTCATCATGACCCGCGCGGCCGACGGCCAGATCCACGTGGTGGAGAACGTCTGTGCGCACCGCGGGATGCGCTTTTGCCGCAAGCGGCACGGCAACACGACCGAATTTGTCTGCCCGTACCACCAGTGGAGCTACACGCCCGACGGCAGCCTGCAGGGTGTGCCACTGCGGCGCGGCGTGCGCCAGGACGGCAAGGTCAACGGCGGCATGCCCGCCGACTTCAACCCCAGGGACCATGGCCTGACGCGGCTGAAGGTGGCTGTACGAGGGGGGGTGGTGTTCGCCAGCTTCGACCACGAGGTCGAGTCGCTCGAAGACTACATGGGGTCGACCATCCTGCGCTACTTTGATCGCCTCTTCAATGGTCGCAAGCTCACCATCCTGGGCTACAACCGCCAGCGCATCCCGGGCAACTGGAAGCTGATGCAGGAGAACATCAAGGACCCGTACCACCCGGGCCTGCTGCACACCTGGTTCGTCACCTTCGGCCTCTGGCGCGCCGACAACAAGAGCGAGCTGCGCATGGACGCGCACCACCGGCACGCCGCGATGATCTCCACCCGCGGCAGCATGGGCCAGGCCAGCGGCCAGGCGGCGCAGGTGACGCAGGTCTCCAGCTTCAAGGAAAGCATGCAGCTGGAAGACCCGCGCTTCCTGGACATCGTGCCGGAGCCCTGGTGGCAGTTGGACGACAAAGTGCCCACAGCAGTGATGACCACACTGTTTCCCAGCGTGATCTTCCAGCAGCAGGTCAACAGCGTGAGCACGCGCCACATCCAGCCCGACGGCCACGGTGCCTTCGACTTCGTGTGGACCCACTTCGGTTTCGAGGATGATTCGCCCGAGATGACCGAGCGGCGCCTGCGCCAGGCCAACCTGTTCGGCCCGGCCGGTTTCGTCAGTGCCGATGACGGTGAAGTGATCGAGTTCTCGCAGCAGGCCTTCGACAGCAAGCCGCAGCACCGCGCCCTGGCCGAACTGGGCGGGCGCGAGGTGGGCGAGACCGACCACATGGTCACTGAGACCCTGATCCGCGGCATGTACGAATACTGGCGCAAGGTGATGGAGGCACCTGAACACACCGCGGAGGTGCAGCCATGAGCGCCCCCGTCAAGATCGACTTCGACACCTGGCAGGCTCTGCAGGCGCTCTACAGCGACTACGCCTCGGCCGTCGACAGCGGCGACTGGGACCTGTGGCCGACCTTCTTCACCGCCGACTGCGTCTACAAGCTGCAGCCGCGTGAGAACCACGAGCGCGGTTTCCCTCTGGCCACCCTGGCCTTCGACAGCCAGGCCATGCTGCGTGACCGGGTGTATGGCATCAAGGAAACGCTGTTCCACGATCCGTATTACCAGCGCCATGTCGTGGGCGCCCCCATCGTCCGTCAGATCGATGACCAAGGGCGCCTGCATTGCGAGGCCAACTATGCGGTGTTCCGCACCAAGCTCGACGGACCGAGCACGGTCTTCAACGTCGGCCGTTATCTCGACATCGTGGTCAGCACGCCGCAAGGTTATCGCTTCGCGCATCGGCTGTGCGTCTACGACAGTGAGATGATTCCGAACTCCATCATCTACCCGATCTGACCATGAGCAACTGGATCGATGTGGCCGCCGAGGCCGATCTGTTCGAAGGCGCGGGCATCGCGGTCACCCCGTGCGGTCACGACATTGCCCTGTTCTCGGTGGAAGGCCAGGTGTTCGCCACCGACAACCAGTGCACCCATGGCCCGGCCAAGCTGTGCGACGGCTTCATTGAAGGGACGGAGATCGAATGTCCGTTCCACCAGGGACGATTCGATCTGCGCACCGGCGCCGCCACCCTGGAGCCGGCCAGCAAGCCCATCAAGGTCTGGCCGGTCAAGGTTGAGGCCGGGCGAGTCCTATTGGATCTGGGTTGACCGCTCCAGCAGCATCGCGTCGCCGTAGCTGAAGAAGCGGTAACGCTGGGCCACCGCGTGGCGGTAGAGCGCCATGATGTGGTCATAGCCCGCAAACGCGCTGACCAGCATCATCAGCGTGCTCTTGGGCAGGTGGAAGTTGGTGATCAGGCGGTCCACCACCTGGAACTGGAAGCCCGGCGTGATGAAGATGTCGGTGTCACCCTGCAGTTCGCCGCTGCGTGCCCAGCTCTCCAGCGTCCGGACGGTGGTGGTGCCCACCGCCACGACCTGGCCGCCGCGCGCCTTGCAGTCCGCCATCGCCTGAACCGTCGCGGGCGGGATGGCGTAGCGTTCGCGATGCATCACGTGGTCGGCGATGCGCTCGGTCTTCATCGGGGCAAAGGTGCCGGCGCCCACATGCAGGGTCACGTTGGCCCGCTGAACACCGCGTGCCTCCAGCGCCGCCAGCACGCCTTCGTCAAAGTGCAGCGCGGCGGTGGGCGCGGCCACGGCGCCAGGCACCCGGGCAAACACGGTCTGGTAGCGGCGTGCGTCGTCTTCGGTGTCCCCGTGGGTGATGTAGGGCGGCAGCGGCACGTGGCCGTGGCGCTCCATCAGCGCATATGGGTCCTCCCCGGCCGTGCCTTCCAGCCGCAGGCGAAAGAGCTGACCTTGCTCGTCGGGCCAGCGGCCGATGAACACGGCGTCAAACCCGCCGCCCTTCAGGCCTCCGGCCAGGTGCAGTCGCCCGCCGGGCAGGGGCTTCTTGCTCACCCGCAGGTGGCCGACCACCTCGTTGCCGGAGCCGTCGGTGGCTTCGTGCGGCAGCAGCACGCGCTCGATCAGCAGTTCCAGCTTTCCGCCGGAAGCCTTCTCGCCAAAGATCCTCGCCTTGACCACCTGGGTGTCGTTGAACACCAGCAGGTCGCCCGGCTCCAGCAGGCCGGGCAGGTCCCGGAAGATGCGGTCGACCGGGGCTGTGCGCCTGCCGTCCAGCAGGCGCGAGGCACTGCGCTCGGCGGCCGGGTGCTGGGCGATCAGGTCTTCAGGGAGGTGGAAGTCAAAGTCGGCGACGGTGAACCCGTGTGCCGGGGAGGAGGATGGAGTGCTCATGCGCTTGAGGGCCGGACCAGGCCCGTTCCAAGGTGATCGGGGAAAGGCATCACCCGAAAGGGTGGATAAAAATACAGGAAATGCAGGCAGAATTCTCCCATGTCCGCCGAAGCCGCCGCTGCCACGCCCTCAAAACCCTTGTCCGCGCCCCAGAAGGCGCTGCGCAAGCTGGGCCTGGTCCGCGACATCGACCTGGCCTTGCATTTGCCCTTGCGCTACGAGGACGAAACCCGCATCACGACCCTGCGCGATGCCCGTGACGGGCAGGTGGTGCAGCTTGAAGGCACGGTGACCCACCAGGAGATCAGCTACCGGCCCCGGCGGCAATTGCTGGTGACGCTGGACGACGGCACCGACACCTGCACCCTGCGTTTCTTCACCTTCTATCCCTCGCACCAGAAGGCGCTGGCGGTTGGTGCGCGGGTGCGGGTGCGCGGGGAGATCCGGGGAGGTTTTCTGGGACGCAGCCTCATGCACCCGGCCTTCCAGGCCGCCGGCGGTGACCTGCCCGATGCGCTCACGCCGGTCTACCCCACCAGTGCGCAACTGCCCCAGCCCTACTTGCGCAAGGCGGTGGCTTCGGGTCTGCGCCGGGCGGACCTGGGCGAGACGCTGCCCACCGGGGTGCTGCAATCGTTGCAAACAACGCTCAGGGGATTGCGTGCGCCGCTGATGAGCCTGCGCGAGGCATTGCACTACCTGCACCACCCGGGGCCGGATGTGTCGCTGGACGCGCTGGAAGACCACAGCCACCCGGCCTGGCAGCGGCTCAAGGCTGAAGAGCTGCTGGCCCAGCAGCTGTCACAGCTGGCAGCCAAGCGCGAACGAGATGCCCTGCGGGCACCGGTGCTCCCGCTGCGCAGTGGCGGCTTGCATGAGCAGCTGCTGGGGGCGCTGCCCTTCGGTCTGACGGCGGCGCAGCGCCGGGTGGGTGAGGAAATCGCGCGCGACCTGTCACGGCCGGTGCCCATGCACCGCCTGTTGCAGGGGGATGTGGGCTCAGGCAAGACCGTGGTGGCCGCGCTGGCCGCCGCCATCGCCATGGATGAGGGCTGGCAATGCGCATTGATGGCGCCCACCGAAATCCTGGCCGAGCAGCACTTTGCCAAGCTGGTCGGCTGGCTGGAACCCTTGCTGGCCCCCCTGGGCAAGCGCGTGGCCTGGTTGACGGGCAGCCAGAAGAAAAAGCAGCGCACCGAGATGCTGGCGCTCATTGCCAGCGGTGAGGCGGCGCTGGTGGTGGGCACCCATGCGGTGATCCAGGAGCAGGTGCAGTTCCGCAACCTGGCCCTGGCGATCATCGACGAGCAGCACCGCTTCGGTGTGGCCCAGCGGCTGGCGCTGCGCAGCAAGATGGGAGACGGCGCCTCTGACGTGGCCGGAGAACCGCACCTCCTGATGATGACCGCCACCCCGATCCCGCGCACCCTGGCCATGAGCTACTACGCGGACCTCGACGTCTCGACCATCGACGAACTGCCGCCCGGACGTACGCCGATCGTGACCAAGGTCGTGGCCGACAGCCGACGCCACGAGGTGATCGAGCGCATCCGCGCGCAGGTGGCCGAGGGCCGGCAGGTCTACTGGGTCTGTCCGCTGATCGAAGAGAGCGAGGCCCTGGACCTGTCCAACGCCACCGCGACCCACGCTGAACTCAGTGAAGCCTTGGGTGGCGTCATGGTTGGCCTGCTGCACTCGCGCATGCCGGTGGCGGAGAAAAAGGCGGTGATGGCCCTGTTCAGCGAAGGGGTGATGGGGGTTCTGGTGTCCACGACGGTGATTGAGGTCGGCGTGGACGTGCCCAATGCCTCGCTGATGGTGATTGAGCACGCCGAGCGCTTCGGCCTGTCGCAGCTGCACCAGTTGCGCGGACGGGTGGGGCGGGGGGCAGCGGCCTCGGCCTGCGTGCTGCTGTACACCCCGCCCGAGGGCGGGCGTCTGGGCGAGACAGCACGGGAACGCCTGAAGGCCATGGCCGAGACCACCGACGGGTTCGAGATCGCTCGCCGGGATCTGGAGATCCGCGGTCCCGGCGAGTTCCTGGGCGCCCGCCAGTCCGGTGCGCCGCTGCTGCGCTTTGCCGACCTGGCCACCGATACCCACCTGCTGGAGTGGGCACGGCAGGCGGCAGCCGAGATGCTGACGCATTACCCCGAAGCTGCCGAGCGGCACGTGGCCCGTTGGCTGGGTACCAAGGCCGAATACCTCAAAGCCTAGAAGCACGGGCAAAATACGCCCATGACGCTCACCGAACTCAAGTACATCGTCGCGGTGGCCCGCGAGCGGCACTTCGGCAAGGCGGCCGAAGCCTGCTTCGTGTCGCAGCCCACGCTGTCCGTGGCCATCAAGAAGCTGGAAGAGGAGCTGGAGCTCAAGATCTTCGAACGCAACGCCAGCGAGATCGCGGTGACGCCCCTGGGGGAGGAAATCGTCCGCCAGGCCCAGACGGTGCTCGAGCAGGCCGCCGCCATCAAGGAGATCGCCAAGCGTGGCAAGGATCCGCTCGCCGGCCCCCTGCGCCTGGGTGTCATCTACACCATCGGCCCCTATCTGCTGCCCAACCTGGTGCGTCAGGTGATCGAGCGGACCCCGCAGATGCCGCTCATGCTGCAAGAAAACTTCACCACCAAGCTGCTGGAGCAGTTGCGTCTGGGTGAAATCGACTGTGCCATTCTGGCCGAGCCCTTTCCGGACACCAACCTGGCCCTGGCGCCGCTGTACGACGAGCCCTTCCTGGCGGCGGTCCCGGTCAATCACCCGCTGGCCAAGGCCGACAGCATCACGTCCGAGGAACTCAAGCGCGAGACCATGCTGCTGCTGGGAACCGGGCACTGCTTCCGTGACCACGTGCTGGAGGTCTGCCCGGAGTTCGCGCGCTTTTCCAACGATGCCGAGGGCATTCGCAAGAGTTTTGAGGGCTCTTCGCTGGAAACCATCAAGCACATGGTGGCCGCCGGGATGGGCGTGACGCTCGTCCCTCGCCTGTCGGTGCCCAGTTCGGCGCTGGACGGGTCGGCGCCCGAGGATGCCGATTTTGGCGACTCGTCGTTCGTGCGCTACCTGCCCTTCCAGGGTGACCCGCCAACGCGCCGCGTGGTGCTGGCGTGGCGGCGCAGCTTCACCCGCTACGAGGCCATCGCGGAGTTGCGCAACGCCATCTATGCCTGCGAACTGCCGGGCGTCAAGCGGCTGTCCTGACATGGGAGCTGCGGCCATGGCGGCGCCTTCGCGCCTGAATCTCTATCTGGACCTGATCCGCTGGAACCGCCCGGCAGGGTGGCTGTTGCTGCTCTGGCCCTCACTCTCGGCACTCTGGGTGGCGGCCGATGGCTTCCCCGGCTGGCACCTGCTGGCTGTTTTTGTCGCGGGCACCATCCTCATGCGCAGTGCGGGTTGCTGCGTCAACGACATCGCCGACCGCGACTTCGATCGCCACGTCAAGCGGACCGCGGCGCGTCCGGTCACCAGTGGCCGTATCGGCGTCCGGGAGGCGCTGGCGGTCGGTGGCGTGCTGGCCTTTGTGGCTTTCCTGCTGGTGCTGACCACCAATCTGTCGACCATTGCCTGGTCGGTGGTGGGCTTGGTCCTGTCGCTCATCTACCCCTACGCCAAGCGCCATGTCTCCATGCCGCAGGCGGTGCTGGGGGTGGCTTTCAGTTTTGGCATTCCCATGGCATTTGCCGCGGTGCTGGGCGGACCCGCCTGGGAGCTGTTCGGTGCCCGCGCCGTCACCGATGCTGCCAGTCCCGGTGTGCTGGAGAGCGTGCCCACCGAGGCGTGGTGGCTGATGGTCGGCAACCTGTTCTGGGTGCTGGCGTACGACACCGAGTACGCCATGGTGGACCGCGACGACGATCTGAAGATCGGCATGAAGACCTCGGCGATCACCCTGGGCGATGCCGATGTGCCGGCCATCACGGTGTTCTATCTGGTCTTTCTGGGCATCTGGACCGCGGTCCTCTGGGAGCAGGTGAATCTGGTGGTCTGGGCGGTCACGCTGGTCGTGGCGCTGGCCCAGGTGGTCTGGCACTACCAGCTCATCAAGGACCGCACGCGTGAAGGCTGCTTCAAGGCCTTTCGCCTCAACCACTGGCTGGGCTTCACCGTATTTGCCGGGGTGGTGGCGGGTCTGGCCTGAGGCTCAGGCACCGAATTCGCGCCCCAGCTCGGCGGCCCGTGCCTGTGCCGCTTTCAGGGCCTGGGCGAAGCGGTCCTTCATGCCCGAGGATTCCATCGATGTGATGGCCGCGTAGGTGGTGCCCCCTTTGGAGGTGACCCGCTCGCGCAGCACCTGCGGCGGGTCATCCGAGCGCTGGGCCAGCGTCGAGGCGCCGACAAAGGTGCCGACCGCCAGCTGGTAGGCCACCTCGGGCGACAGGCCCATGGCGGCACCCGCATCGCGCATCGCTTCCAGGAAGTAGAACACGTAGGCCGGGCCCGAGCCGGACAGGGCAGTCACGGCGTCCAGGTCGGCTTCCACGTTCACCCACACCAATTCGCCCGTGGTGCGCACTACTTGCTCGACCAGGGCCTTGTCGTCGGCGCTCACCGCGGCGCGCGCCATCAGGCCGGTCATGCCCAGGCCGACCAGGGCCGGGGTGTTGGGCATGGCACGCACGACGCGCTCGGTGCCGAGCCAGCGGGCGATGCTCTCGCTGGTGATGCCGGCGGCCACGCTCAGGTGCAGCGCGCCGGCCACGTGGGCGCGGGCGGCTTCGGCGGCGTCCTTGAAGGTCTGCGGCTTGACGGCCCAGACCACCAGGTCGGACGGCTTCAGTTCAGCGCTGGCGGCGGGCAGCACGGTCATGCCAGGAAACTGCTGCGTGAGCCTGACGCGCTGCTCGTCCCAGGGCTCCACCACCTGCAGAGCGTTGACCGGGTGGCCCTGGCGGACCAGACCGCCGATGATGGCGCTGGCCATGTTGCCGCCGCCGATGAAGGTGATGAGGGGAGTCTGTGATGAGCTCATGACCAGCCGTCCTGAATGTTGGGTCCGCTATTTTGCGACGACCCGGTGGACGCTGGCTTGCAGCAGACTGGCGATATCGGGTCAGGCCGCGACCGTCTGCCTCACGGCATGCTCCCATTGCGCCATGCGTTCCGTCGCGCGCTCGCGCGAAAGTGTCGGATGGAATACCCGCTCGGCTTTCCATTGGGCCGACAACTCTTCCAGGCCTGAGTACATCCCGGCATGCAGACCCGCCAGGTAGGCCGCGCCCAGCGCCGTGGTTTCGATGACCGCAGGTCTGACCACCGGGATGCCCAGCAGGTCGGCCTGGAACTGCATCAGCAGGTCGTTGACGCAGGCACCGCCGTCCACCCGCAATTCGGCTACCGGCACGCCGCCGCTGGCCACCGCGTCGCGGCTCATGGCCTGCAGCAGCGAAGCGCTCTGGAAGGCAATGCTCTCCAGAGCGGCCCGGGCGATGTGGGCCATCGTTGTGCCGCGCGTCAGCCCGACGATGCTGCCCCGGCAATCCGGCTGCCAGTACGGCGCGCCCAGGCCCGTGAAGGCCGGCACCAGCACCACGCCGCCGGCGTCGGGCACGCTCTCGGCCAGTGCCTGGACCTCGCTGCTGGATTCGATGGCGCGCAGGCCATCGCGCAGCCACTGCACCACCGCACCGCCAATGAAGACGCTGCCTTCCAGCGCGTACTGGGGCGTGCCGGGCGGCTGCGCGGCTGCTGTGGTGATCAGCCCGTTCTGGCTGATCTGGAAACGCTCGCCAGTGTGCATCAGCATGAAGCATCCGGTGCCGTAGGTGTTCTTGGCCATGCCCGCCGAGAAGCAGGCCTGCCCGAACAGCGCGCTTTGCTGGTCACCGGCCACGCCGCCGATCACCAGCGGCGCACCCAGCCACGCGGGGTCGACTTCCCCGAACGGAGCACTGGACGGCAACGAGCGCGGCATCATGGCTGCGGGAATGTCCAGCGCCCGCAGAAGATCCGTGTCCCAGTCCTGCGTGTGGATGTTGAACAGCATCGTGCGCGCCGCGTTGCTGTGGTCGGTCACGTGGGTGCGGCCCTTGGTGAGCTGCCAGATCAGCCAGCTGTCCACCGTGCCAAAGGCCAGTTCCCCCGCCTCGGCCTGCGCCCGTGCGCCGGGCACCTGGTCCAGGATCCATTTGAGCTTGGTGCCGGAGAAGTAGGCGTCGATCCGAAGTCCCGTCTTCTCCTGGACCACGGGCGTCAGTCCGGCATCCCGAAGGGCAGCGCAGGTGGCTTCGGCGCGGCGGTCCTGCCAGACGATGGCGTTGTAGACCGGTTCACCGGTGCGCCGGTTCCAGACCACGGTGGTCTCGCGCTGGTTGGTGATCCCGACCGCGCGGATATCCCTGGCGCTCAGGCCGGCTTTCGCCAGGGCCTCGCGCGCGGTCTCCAGCTGGGTCTGCCACAGGTCGCGCGGGTCGTGCTCCACCCAGCCAGGCTGGGGATAGATCTGGCGAAACTCGCGCTGCGCCATGGCCACCACGTGGCCGTCACGGTCGAAGACGATGCTGCGGGAGCTGGAGGTGCCCTGATCCAGGGCAAGCAGGTAACTCATGGGAAACACCAGGGAGAAAGGACGAAGAAAAGGGTTCAGTGGCTATCGCCTTGCTCGGCCGCCACCACGCATTCGACATGACCCTGGGCCAGCAGGTCGTCGAATGGCGCAGGCGGCGCCGCATCGGTGAACAGCACGTCGATGTCGTTCACATGGGCCAGTTCCACCATTGCCGGACGGTTGAACTTGCTGTGGTCTGCCGCCAGCCAGACCTCGCGCGACTGTTCGATGATGGTGCGGGCCACCTTGACCTCGCGGTAGTCGAAGTCCCGCAGCGTGCCGTCGGCCTCAATGCCGCTGATGCCGATCAGGCCGATGTCGACCTTGAACTGGCGCATGAAGTCCACCGTGGCCTCGCCGACGATGCCCTGGTCGGAGGCACGCACCTGTCCCCCGGCCACGATCACCTCGCAGTCCGGGTTGGCGCTCATCAGGGCGGCCACGTGCAGGTTGTTGGTGATCACACGCAGTCCCCGGTGGTGCAGCAGCTCCCGCGCCACCGCTTCCACGGTCGTTCCGATGTTCAGGATCAGCGAGCATCCGTTGGGCACGCGCCGGGCGATCGCGCGCGCAATGCCGTTCTTGGCCTCGGATTGCATGGCCTGTCGCTGCCGGTAGGCGATGTTCTCGGTGGTGGAGCCCGGCAGGCGCACGCCGCCGTGAAAACGCGACAGCAACCCGGCCTCGGCCAGGCGCTGGACGTCCCGGCGCACGGTTTGCAGTGTGACGCCGAAGCGCTCGGCCAGGGCTTCGATCGACTGCGGCCCTTGGGCGCGCACCAGATCGAGCATTTGTGTGTGGCGGGGGGCCAGATTCATGACGGGCGATGTGTCTGCAATCGTGATGACCCGAACATAACGGAAAACCAACTGTCGGCCCTAAGGGTAAGTACCGAATAAAAACGAAGAAAAACGAACATTAAAATCGGCGAAACGAACAAAACAGCAACGGCTTCGCGCCACTTCCAGGAAGACGAATGCAGCTATCTCTGGAGCAGGTGGGCAAGACGGTGGGCCCTGCGGTCCATCTCTATCCCATGAGCCTCACCCCTGTGCCCGGTGCCGTTACGGTGCTTCTGGGGGCCACCCAGGCGGGCAAGACCAGTCTGATGCGCCTGATGGCGGGGCTTGATGTGCCCAGCCAGGGCCGGGTTCTCGTGGACGGCCGGGACGTCACGGGCGTTCCGGTGCGCGATCGCAACATCGCCATGGTCTACCAGCAGTTCATCAACTACCCGTCCATGACGGTGTTCGACAACGTCGCCTCGCCCCTGAAGCTGGGCGGACGCCCGAGGAACGAGATCGACCAGCGTGTGCGCGAGATCGCATCGCGCCTGCACATCGACATCTTCCTGGAGCGACTGCCAGCCGAGCTCTCGGGCGGCCAGCAGCAGCGGGTGGCGCTGGCCCGTGCGCTGGCCAAGGGTGCGCCGTTGATGTTGCTGGACGAACCGCTGGTCAACCTGGACTACAAGCTGCGTGAAGAGCTGCGCGAGGAGTTGTCCTCGCTGTTTTCTGCGGGCAATTCGACGGTCATCTACGCCACCACCGAGCCCTCGGAGGCCCTGCTCCTGGGGGGCTACACCGCCGTCATGGACGCGGGTGAACTGCTGCAATACGGGCCCACCGCCGAGGTCTTCCACCAGCCGCGATCCATCCGGGTGGCCCGGGCCTTCAGCGATCCACCCATGAACCTGGTGGAGGCCGAGGCGGTCGATGGCGGCCTGCGCCTGCGCGGCGGCGCCACTCTGCCGGTGGACCTGCCGGGTGAGGCTTCGCGCTCCGTTACCGTGGGAATCCGCGCCAGCGCGCTGCGGGAAACGGCACGCCCGGGTGATATTGGCATTCCGGGTGAGGTGGAACTCGCCGAGATTTCCGGATCGGACACCTTTGTCCATGTGAACACCGCGCAGGGTGAACTGGTGGCCCAGCTCACCGGGGTCCACGAATTTGATCTGGGTGCGCACATCACCCTGCACATCGACCCGTCGCAGGTCTACGTGTTCGATCGGGCTGGTGACCTTGTTCGCGCACCCCGTCGCCAGGAGGTGAAGGCATGAGCCGCATCGATCTCGACCTGGCCCATTCCTACCGGCCCAACCCCTCGCAGGACAGTGACTACGCACTCCTGCCCCTGAAAATGAGCTTCGAGGATGGCGGTGCCTACGCCCTGCTGGGGCCGTCGGGTTGCGGCAAGACCACCATGCTCAACATCATGTCGGGGTTGCTGGTGCCTTCGCACGGTTCGGTCTGCTTCGATGGCCGGGATGTGACCCGGGCCACCCCCCAGGAGCGCAACATTGCCCAGGTGTTCCAGTTTCCGGTCATCTACGACACCATGACCGTGGCCGAGAACCTGGCATTCCCCCTCAAGAATCGCAAGGTGCCGGCCGATCAGATCCGCCAGCGTGTCGGGCAGATCGCTGAAATGCTGGACATGAGCCACCAGCTGGACATGCGGGCCGCAGGGCTGTCCGCGGATCAGAAACAGAAGATCTCGCTCGGTCGGGGTCTCGTCCGGCCGGACGTGTCCGCGGTCCTGTTTGACGAACCCCTGACGGTGATCGACCCGCACCTCAAGTGGCAGTTGCGGCGCAAGCTCAAGCAGATTCATCACGAACTCAAGCTCACGCTCATCTATGTGACGCACGACCAGGTCGAGGCGCTGACGTTTGCCGACCAGGTGGTGGTCATGACGCGTGGAAAGGTGGTGCAGCTGGGTGCGCCGGACGCATTGTTCGAACGCCCGGCCCACACCTTTGTGGGGCATTTCATCGGCTCACCCGGCATGAACCTGCTGGAAGTGGAGGCTCAAAACGGCTCGTTGCGGATCGGTGACCGGGTATTGCCAGTACCCCGTCCACTTCCCGAGGGCCCGCTGCGCCTGGGTATCCGGCCCGAGTACCTGCGGCTGGTGCCACTGTCGGAGCAGGGTTGCCTGCCTGGCACCGTGACGCGTGTCCAGGACATCGGAACGTATTTTCTGGTCACCGTCGATGCGGCGGGCCAGTCGCTCAAGGCCAGGCTGTCGAACGAGACCGCCATCCCAAGCACGGGATCGCTGGTCGGCCTGCAGATCCTGGGCGATCACACCTGCTTCTACCAGAACGAGGAGCTCGTCGCATGAGCGCCACCACCAAACCTGTCAACCAGAAAGCCTGGTTCCTGATCCTGCCCGTCTTTATTTGCGTGGCCTTCTCGGCCATCCTGCCGCTGATGACGGTGGTGAACTACTCGGTGCAGGACATCATCAGTCCCGAGCGCCGCGTCTTTGTCGGCACCGAATGGTTCGCGGCCGTCATGCGCGACGAAGACCTGCATGCCGCGCTCTGGAACCAGATGAAGTTTTCCCTTGCGGTGCTGGTGGTGGAGATCCCGCTGGGCATCGCCCTGGCCCTGGCCATGCCGGCGCAGGGGTGGAAAGCCTCGGCGACCCTGGTCATTGTGGCGCTGTCGCTGCTCATTCCCTGGAACGTGGTCGGGACCATCTGGCAGATCTTCGGGCGCGCCGACATCGGCCTGATGGGCCACAGCCTGGAACGTCTGGGCATCGAATACAGCTACACGGGGGATGCCACCCAGGCGTGGCTGACCGTGCTGCTCATGGACGTCTGGCACTGGACGCCACTGGTGGCGCTGCTGGCCTACGCCGGGCTGCGCAGCATCCCCGACGCCTACTACCAGGCCGCCCGCATCGATGGCGCCAGCAAGCTCTCGGTGTTCCGCTACATCCAGCTGCCCAAGATGCGCGGCGTGCTGATGATCGCGGTGCTGCTGCGCTTCATGGACTCTTTCATGATCTACACCGAGCCTTTCGTGCTCACCGGCGGCGGTCCCGGCAACGCCACCACCTTCCTGAGTCAGTACCTCACCCAGAAGGCCGTGGGCCAGTTCGATCTGGGGCCGGCAGCGGCTTTCTCCCTGATCTATTTCCTCATCATCCTGCTGTTCTGCTTCGTGCTCTACAACTGGATGCAAAGCCTCGGCCAGGCCGAGAAAGAAGGAGCCGGCCATGCATGAGCGGCGTTTCCAGAAGCGGTCCCTGTTCCTGATCGCCTATCTCATCTTCGCCCTGTTACCCATCTACTGGATGGTCAACATGAGCTTCAAGACCAACGAGGAAATCCTCTCCTCATTCAGCCTCTGGCCCCAGGCCTTCACCTGGGACAACTACAAGACCATCTTCACCGACGAGAGCTGGTACTCGGGCTACATCAACAGCCTGATCTATGTGGGCATCAACACGGTCATTTCCCTGACCGTGGCCTTGCCCGCCGCCTATGCGTTCAGCCGCTACAGCTTCCTGGGCGACAAGCACGTGTTCTTCTGGCTGCTGACCAACCGCATGACGCCGCCGGCCGTGTTTCTTCTGCCGTTCTTCCAGCTCTACACCACCGTGGGACTGATGGACACGCACATTGCCGTGGCGCTGGCACACCTGCTGTTCAACGTGCCGCTGGCGGTCTGGATTCTGGAAGGCTTCATGTCGGGCATCCCGCGCGAGATCGACGAAACCGCCTACATCGACGGCTACAGCTTCCCTCGCTTCTTCCTCACCATCTTTCTGCCGCTCATCAAGGCGGGTGTGGGGGTGGCAGCGTTCTTCTGCTTCATGTTCAGCTGGGTGGAACTGCTCATGGCCCGCACGCTGACCAGCGTCAACGCCAAGCCCATCGTCGCCACCATGACCCGCACCGTCAGTGCCAGCGGCATGGACTGGGCCACGCTGGCGGCGGCGGGCGTGCTCACCATCGTGCCGGGGGCCATCGTCATTTGGTTCGTCCGGCACTACATCGCCAAGGGCTTCGCCATGGGGAGGGTGTGATGTTCAACTGGATGGCCTGGACCACCCCTGTTGCCGTGTTCTTCACCTGCATCGCGCTCATGCTGATCGGCATGACGGTGTGGGAGATCAAGTCCCCCACCGTCAAGCGCAAGGGCTTTCTGCCCATGGCCACCACCCGGGGCGACCGGCTCTTCATCGGCCTGCTGACGGCCGCCTACCTCAACCTCGCCTTTGTGGGCGCAGCCGAGTGGATCGGCGAACTGATGACGCTGGATGAGCCGCCCAGCGTGTGGATCAGCTTTGTCGCCTCCATGCTTGTCCTGGCGCTGATCATGCGCAAGGGCTGATCGTTCACCCCAGGGAATACGGCCCGGCGCTGCCCCGGGGCCGTGGTCACCCACCCGCTTGAGGGGCAGCGCCCATTTCAAACCTGAGAGAAGGAGACACCGATGAGACTGCGTTACAACGCCCTCGCGCTGGCCGCCGCCTGCGCCCTGGGGGCCCAGATGGCCTGGGCCAATGAGGCTGCGGCCAAGAAGTGGATCGACAGCGAGTTCCAGCCGTCCACGCTGACCAAGGACCAGCAGCTGTCCGAGATGAAGTGGTTCATTGACGCCGCGAAGAAGCTCCAGGCCAAGGGCGTCAAGGAGATTTCCGTCGTCTCCGAGACCATCACCACCCACGAGTACGAGGCCAAGACCCTGGCCAAGGCCTTCACCGAGATCACCGGGATCACCGTCAAGCACGACCTGATCCAGGAAGGCGACGTGGTCGAGAAGCTGCAGACCTCCATGCAGTCGGGCAAGTCCATCTACGACGGCTGGATCTCCGACTCGGACCTGATCGGTACCCACTACCGCTACGGCAAGGTGCTCAACCTGACCGACTACATGAGCGGTTCGGGCAAGGAGTGGACCAACCCGGGCCTGGACCTGAAGGACTTCATCGGCACCAAGTTCACCACCGCGCCCGACGGAAAGCTCTACCAGCTGCCCGACCAGCAGTTTGCCAACCTGTACTGGTTCCGCGCCGACCTGTTCGAGCGCAAGGACCTCAAGGACAAGTTCAAGGCCAAGTACGGCTACGACCTGGGCGTGCCGCTGAACTGGTCGGCCTACGAGGACATCGCCGAGTTCTTCACCAACGACGTCAAGACCATCGATGGCAAGCCGATCTACGGCCACATGGACTACGGCAAGAAGGACCCGTCGCTGGGCTGGCGCTTCACCGATGCCTGGCTGTCGATGGCCGGTACCGCCGACATCGGCGCGCCCAACGGCCTGCCCATCGACGAATGGGGCATCCGCGTGGCGGCCGACAAGTGCACCCCGGTGGGCGCCTCGGTCGAGCGCGGTGGTGCCACCAACTCGCCGGCCGCTGTCTACGCACTGACCAAGTACGTCGACTGGATGAAGAAGTTCGCGCCCAAGGAAGCCACCGGCATGACCTTCGGCGAGGCCGGACCCGTGCCCGCGCAGGGCCAGATCGCGCAGCAGATCTTCTGGTACACCGCCTTCACGGCGGACATGACCAAGCCCGGCCTGCCCGTGGTGAATGCCGACGGCACGCCCAAGTGGCGCATGGCCCCTGGCCCGAACGGCCCGTACTGGAAGCAGGGCATGCAGAACGGTTACCAGGACGTGGGCTCCTGGACCTTCTTCAAGGACCACGACGCCAACAAGACGGCCGCCGCCTGGCTCTACGCCCAGTTCGTGACCGCCAAGACCACCTCGCTGAAGAAGACCCTGGTCGGACTGACCCCCATCCGCGAGTCCGACATCCAGAGCAAGGCCATGACCGACATGGCGCCCAAGCTCGGTGGTCTGGTCGAGTTCTACCGCAGCCCCGCCCGCGTGGCCTGGTCGCCGACCGGGACCAACGTGCCCGACTACCCCAAGCTGGCCCAGCTGTGGTGGAAGAATGTGGCACAGGCGGTGACGGGCGAGAAGACGCCACAGGCCGCCATGGACACCCTGGCCAAGGAGATGGACGACGTGATGGCTCGCCTGGAGCGCGCAGGCATGGCCCAGTGCCCGCCCAAGCTCAACAAGCGGGAAAGCGCCGACAAGTGGCTCTCCGACAAGTCGGCGCCCTGGAAGAAGCTCGCCAACGAGAAGCCGAAGGGCGAAACCATCAACTACCAGGCACTGCTCGACGCCTGGAAGGCTGGCAAGGTGCGCTGATGCGCGGCCCATGCTGATCTGAAACCCCCGCACACACCCTCGGGTGTGTGCGGTACCCCATCACCCCATGAAACGCGCAGACATCCTTGATACCCTGACCCACCCGAAACCCTTCGATCTGGTGGTCGTGGGGGGCGGAGCCACCGGCCTGGGTGTGGCACTGGATGCGGCGCTGCGCGGTTTCTCCGTCGCCCTGTTCGAGTCAGACGACTTTGCCGGCGGCACTTCGTCACGCTCGACCAAGCTGTTGCATGGTGGCGTGCGCTACCTGGCCCAGGGCAATGTGGCGCTGGTCAGGGAGGCACTGGCCGAGCGCACCACCGTGCTGAACATTGCGCCACACCTGGCGCAGCCATTGCCGTTCGTCATGCCCTCCTATTCCTGGTGGCAGACGCCGTTCTATGGCATCGGACTGACGCTGTACGACCTCATGGCGGGCAAGGCGGGCCTGGGTCGTACCGAGTTTCTGGATCGCGCCAAGACCCTCAAGGCGTTGCCCGGTGTTCGTGGCGATGGTCTTCGAGGTGGCGTCAAGTACTGGGACGGCCAGTTCGATGATGCGCGGCTGGCCCTGGCGCTGGCCCGCAGTGCCGAGGCCGCTGGTGCGCTGATCCTCAATCACGCCAAGGTGGATGCCATCGAGGCGCTGGACGATGCATCCCGCGGCTTTGTCGTCAAAGTGAGTGATCGCTTCTCCGGGAAGGTCATGCATCTCAAGTCCCGGTGCGTGGTCAACGCCACCGGTGTGTGGGTCGATGCCCTTCGGCAGCAGGCCGCTCCCGCTGGCCAGGCCCCGGCCCCCATGGTCAGTCCCAGCCAGGGCGTCCATGTGGTGGTGGACCGGGATTTCATGCCCGGCGATCATGCATTGCTGGTGCCCAAGACCCAGGACGGCCGGGTGCTGTTTGCCGTGCCCTGGCTGGGCAAACTCATTCTCGGCACCACCGACACACCCCGCCAGGACCTGCCACGGGAGCCCGACGCGTTCGCCGAGGAGCTCCGGTTCATCCGGGAGGAGGCTGGCCGAGTCCTTTCCCGCCCGGTGCGGGATGAGGACATCCGCAGCGTGTGGGTGGGTCTGCGTCCGCTGGTGGCTCCCCCGCAAGGGCAGGGCGGCGCCACCAAGGTGATCTCCCGCGAGCACACCATCGTGGTGGACGCCAATAGCCTGGTCACGGTCACCGGCGGCAAGTGGACCACCTACCGGGCGATGGCCGAAGATGTGCTCGAACGCTGTTTTGCCGCCGGTCTGTTGCCCAGACAGGGCGGCCACCAGACGGCCGGGCACCGACTCGTGGGCGCACCCGTCCCGGCATCGGCGCAAGTGCCTTTGCACGCCGCCCCGGGTTTGCATCTATTTGGTGCATTGGCCAGGGAGGTGGCTGCCTGTCCGGGAGCACTGGATGAGTTGGGCATGGGGCTGACCGAGGGCATGGTCCGCTATGCGGTGCGCCATGAGCATGCCTGCACCGTGGAAGATGTGTTGGCCCGCCGTTGGCGCGCGCTGTTCCTGGATGCCCGCCAGGCCGCGGCCCTGGCGCCTGCTGTCGCCCGAATCCTGGCCGAGGAAGGTGCTCCCGACCCCGACCCGGCGGCATTCGTCGCCTTGTGCGACCACTACCTCCCGATCAGCGGTCGTTAAGAACTGCTTGACAGGCCCTCAAGGCTTTGCAACAATAGAGGGCTTCGCTGTCAAAAGGCGAAGATTTCTGCCCACCGAAGCTGGCAGATGTGGCCCCGGCGCCATGCCGGATGCTCCATCAGCATGGCGACGACGGGCCCAAGACTGATCGCTCCTGGCCGTGGTGGCTGGGGGGATTCAAGTTGGGACTTAAATCAAATGATTCAAACGCAATCTCGACTCGATGTTGCTGACAACACGGGTGCGAAGTCCGTGATGTGCATCAAGGTGCTGGGTGGCTCCAAGCGCCGCTACGCCAGCGTGGGCGATGTCATCAAGGTCAGCATCAAGGAAGCAGCACCGCGTGGCCGCGTCAAGAAGGGCGAGGTCTACAACGCTGTGGTGGTTCGCACCGCCAAGGGCATCCGTCGCCAGGATGGCGCCCTCATCAAATTCGACGGCAACGCCGCCGTGTTGCTCAACGCCAAGCTGGAGCCCATCGGCACCCGCATCTTCGGCCCGGTCACGCGTGAACTGCGTACCGAGAAGTTCATGAAGATCGTGTCCCTGGCCCCCGAGGTTCTCTGAGGAATCATCATGAACAAGATTCGTAAAGGCGATGAAGTCATCGTGATCGCCGGCCGCGACAAAGGCAAGCGTGGCAAGGTGGTGCTGCGCGCCACCGAAGACCGCGTGGTCGTCGAGGGCGTCAACATCGTCAAGAAGCACGCCAAGCCCAACCCCATGAAGGGTGTGACCGGTGGCATCGTCGAGAAGACCATGCCCATCCACCAGTCCAACGTGGCCATCTTCAATGCCGCGACCGGCAAGGCAGATCGCGTGGGCGTCAAGGTGCTGGCTGACGGCAAGAAAGTGCGCGTCTACAAATCCAGCGGCGAAGAAATCAAGGTGGCATGACCATGGCACGCTTTCAAGACATCTATCGCGACAAGGTCGCGCCCGAGCTGACCCAGAAGTTCGGTTACAAGTCCCCGATGGAGGTGCCCCGCATCACCAAGATCACCCTGAACATGGGTGTGAGCGAGGCTGTGGCTGACAAGAAGGTCATGGACAACGCCGTGGGTGACCTGACCAAGATTGCTGGTCAGAAGCCGGTCGTGACCAAGGCCAAGAAGGCCATCGCGGGTTTCAAGATCCGCGAGCAGCAGCCCATCGGCTGCATGGTCACCCTGCGTGGCGCCCGCATGTACGAATTCCTGGACCGTTTCGTCACCGTGGCCCTGCCCCGCGTGCGCGACTTCCGTGGTATCTCGGGCAAGGCATTTGACGGCCGTGGCAACTACAACATCGGCGTCAAAGAACAGATCATCTTCCCCGAGATCGAGTACGACAAGGTCGATGCCCTGCGCGGCCTGAACATCAGCATCACGACAACCGCCAAGACCGACGAAGAGTGCAAGGCTCTGCTGGCTGGTTTCCGTTTCCCGTTCAAGAACTGAGGTGGCGCGTGGCTAAACAAGCACTACTCCAACGTGAACTCAAGCGCGAGAAGCTCGCCGCCAAGTTCGCCAAGAAATACGCCGAACTGAAGGCGACCGCCAACGACGCCAAGCAGAGCGACGAAGCCCGCGACGCTGCCCGTCTGGCTCTGCAGAAGCTGCCCCGCAACGCCAACCCGACCCGCCAGCGCAACCGCTGCGAGATCACCGGTCGTCCGCGTGGCACGTTCAACTATTTCGGCCTGGCCCGCGCCAAGGTCCGCGAATTGGCTTTCGCCGGTGAAATCCCCGGCGTGACCAAGGCCAGCTGGTAAGCCCTAGGAGAACCACAAATGAGCATGAGTGATCCTATCGCTGACATGTTGACCCGCATCCGCAACGCGCAGATGGTCGAGAAGGCCACCGTGTCGATGCCGGCTTCCAAGCTGAAGGCTGCCATTGCCCAGGTCCTGAAGGACGAGGGCTACATCGATGGCTTCAAGGTCGTGAACGACGCTGGCAAGAACCAGCTCGAGATCGCCCTGAAGTACTACGCCGGCCGTCCGGTGATCGAGCGCATCGAGCGCGTCAGCAAGCCTGGCCTGCGCATCTATCGCGGCCGCGATGCCCTGCCCCAGGTCATGAACGGTCTGGGTGTGGCCATCGTCACCACTCCCAAGGGTGTGATGACCGATCGCAAGGCGCGCGCCACCGGTGTCGGCGGCGAAGTGCTGTGCTACGTCGCCTGATGCGGGCATTGAGGAGAAACTGAAATGTCACGTATTGGTAAGCTGCCGGTCGTCGTCCCCGCCGGGGTCGAGGTGGCCGTCAAGGAAGACCAGATCAGCGTCAAGGGTGCCCTCGGTGCCCTGACCCTGGCCCAGAACGCCCTGGTCAAGATCGACAACAACAGTGGCTCGCTGTCGTTCACCCCGGTGAACGATTCCCGCGAAGCCAACGCCATGTCCGGCACCATGCGTCAGCTGGTGAACAACATGGTCAACGGCGTCAGCAAGGGCTTCGAGAAGAAGCTGTCTCTGATCGGTGTGGGTTACAAAGCCCAAGCCCAGGGTGCCAAGCTGAACCTGAGCGTCGGTTACTCGCATCCGGTCGAGATCGAGATGCCTGCAGGCATCAAGGTCGAGACCCCGACGCCGACCGAAATCCTCATCAAGGGCGCTGACCGTCAGCGCGTGGGCCAGATCGCTTCCGAAGTGCGCGCCGTGCGCCCGCCCGAGCCTTACAAGGGCAAGGGCATCCGCTATGCGGATGAGAAGGTCGTGATCAAGGAAACCAAGAAGAAATAAGGACCAGGATCATGTTGACCAAGAAAGAGCAACGCCTGCGTCGCGCCCGTCAGACGCGCATCCGCATTGCACAGCAAGGCGCCGTCCGTCTGACCGTGAACCGCACCAACCTGCACATCTACGCCAACGTCATCTCCGGCGACGGCACCCGCGTGCTGGCCTCTGCTTCTACCGCAGAAGCCGAAGTGCGTGCCCAGCTGGGCGCAGCCGGCAAGGGTGGCAACACCGCCGCCGCTGCCCTGATCGGCAAGCGCATTGCTGAGAAGGCCAAGGCCGCTGGCATCGAGAAGGTTGCCTTCGACCGCGCCGGTTTCGCCTATCACGGCCGTGTCAAGGCCCTCGCCGATGCGGCTCGTGAAGCCGGTCTGCAGTTCTGATCAGACGGGATACACAAAATGGCTAAATTTCAGGCAAACGTAAAGAACGAAGGCAACGACGACGGCCTGCGCGAGAAGATGATCGCGATCAACCGTGTGACCAAGGTGGTCAAGGGTGGTCGCATTCTCGGTTTCGCTGCGCTGACCGTGGTCGGTGACGGCGATGGCCGTGTCGGCATGGGCAAGGGCAAGGCCCGCGAAGTGCCGGTGGCCGTTCAGAAGGCCATGGAGCAGGCCCGTCGCAACATGATCAAGGTGTCGCTCAAGGGCGGTTCCATCCATCATGAGGTGCACGGTGAGCACGGCGCCGCCAGCGTGATGATGCTGCCGGCTGCCAAGGGTACTGGCATCATCGCCGGCGGCCCGATGCGCGCCGTCTTCGAAGTGCTGGGCATTACCGACGTCGTCGCCAAGAGCCACGGCTCGAGCAACCCCTACAACCTGGTGCGTGCCACGATGGACGCGCTGAAGAACTCGACCACTCCCTCGGAGATCGCTGCCAAGCGTGGCAAGTCGGTTGAAGAGATCCTGGGTTGATTGGAGCGATCATGACCACCCAAAACACCGTCAAGATCCAGCTGGTTCGCAGCCCCATCGGTTGCAAGCAGTCGCACCGTGACACGGTTCGCGGCCTGGGCCTGCGCAAGCTCAACAGCGTGAGCGAGCTGCAGGACACGCCCGCCGTGCGCGGCATGATCAACAAGATCAGCTACCTGGTCAAGGTGCTGTAAGCACAGCACCTGAAGAGGACTCATAAGTCATGGAACTCAATACCATTCAACCCGCAGCGGGTGCCAAGCACGCCAAGCGCCGCGTTGGTCGCGGTATCGGCTCTGGCCTGGGCAAGACCGCCGGTCGCGGTCACAAGGGTCAGAAGTCCCGCTCTGGTGGTTACCACAAGGTCGGCTTCGAGGGCGGTCAGATGCCCCTGCAGCGCCGTCTGCCCAAGCGCGGCTTCAAGTCTGCCAAGCTTCAGTTCAATGCCGAAGTGACGCTGTCCGATCTGAACGATCTGAACGTCACTGAAGTGGATGTGCTGGTGCTCAAGCAGGCCGGTCTCGTCGGTCAGCTGGCCAAGCGCGTGAAGGTCATCAAGACCGGTGAAATCACGCGTGCCGTCACGCTCAAGGACATCACGGCCACGGCTGGCGCCAAGGCTGCGATCGAGGCTGCCGGCGGCGCTGTCGCCGCCTGATCCCGGGCAAACGACAAAGGCACTCTGTGGCAACCGGATCCACGACTCTGGCCAAGACAGGCAAGTACGGCGACCTGCGTCGCCGTCTGGTCTTCCTGCTGCTGGCGCTCGTCGTCTACCGCATCGGGGCTCACATCCCGGTGCCGGGGATCGACCCGGCCCAGCTCGAGCAGCTCTTCAGGGGGCAGCAGGGCGGCATCCTGAGCCTGTTCAACATGTTCTCGGGTGGCGCTCTCTCGCGCTTCACGGTGTTCGCGCTGGGGATCATGCCGTACATCTCGGCATCGATCATCATGCAGCTGATGACCTACGTGGTTCCGGCCTTCGAACAGCTCAAGAAGGAAGGCGAGGCCGGGCGTCGCAAGATCACCTCCTACACCCGCTACGGCACGCTGGGTCTGGCGATCTTCCAGGCCATGGGCATTGCCCTGGCCCTGGAGGGTCAGGCGGGTCTGGTGGTCGATCCTGGCATGGCGTTCCGCCTGACGGCGGTGGTCAGCCTGGTGGCCGGCACCATGTTCCTGATGTGGCTGGGCGAGCAGATCACCGAGCGTGGGCTGGGCAACGGCATCTCGATCCTGATCTTCGCCGGTATCGCCGCGGGCTTGCCCAGCGCCATCGGCGGTCTTCTGGAACTGGTCCGCACCGGTGCCATGAACATCCTGGCGTCCATCTTCATCATCGCTCTGGTGGTGCTGGTGACCTGGTTTGTGGTCTATGTCGAACGCGGTCAGCGCAAGATTCTGGTGAACTACGCACGCCGTCAGGTGGGCAACAAGGTGTACGGCGGTCAATCGTCGCACCTGCCGCTCAAGCTGAACATGGCTGGCGTGATCCCGCCGATCTTCGCTTCGTCCATCATCCTGCTGCCGACCACCATCGTCAGCTGGGTCAGCACGGGTGACTCCACCCGCTGGCTGAGGGACATCGCTTCGGCCCTGTCGCCGGGGCAGCCGATCTACGTTGCCCTGTACGCGGCCGCCATCGTTTTCTTCTGCTTCTTCTACACGGCCCTCGTGTTCAACAGTCGCGAGACTGCCGACAACCTGAAGAAGAGCGGCGCTTTCATCCCGGGTATCCGCCCAGGTGATCAGACGGCGCGCTACATCGACAAGATCCTGCTGCGCCTGACGATGGCCGGTGCGATCTACATCACCGCAGTCTGTCTGCTGCCCGAGTTCCTGATCCTCAAGTACAACGTCCCCTTCTATTTCGGTGGCACCTCGCTGCTGATCATCGTGGTGGTGACGATGGACTTCATGGCCCAGGTGCAAAATTACATGATGTCTCAGCAGTACGAGTCGCTGCTGAAGAAGGCGAACTTCAAAACATCCCTCGGCGGCTGAGTTATGGCCAAGGACGACGTCATTGAGATGCAGGGTGAGGTGATTGAAAACCTCCCCAATGCCACCTTCAGGGTCAAGCTCGAGAACGGGCATGTGGTCCTGGGGCACATTTCCGGCAAGATGCGTATGCACTACATCCGCATCCTGCCTGGTGACAAGGTCAAAGTGGAGCTCACGCCCTATGACCTGACGCGTGCGCGGATCGTTTTCCGCGCCAAGTGACAGGTCAGCTGTCGTACGAATCTGGAAATTTAGGAGAAGACAATGAGAGTTTCGGCTTCCGTCAAGAAAATGTGCCGCAACTGCAAGATCATCAAGCGTCACGGTGTTGTGCGTGTGATCTGCACTGACCCGCGTCACAAGCAGCGCCAAGGCTGATTGGAATTCAGAGGACCAACATGGCACGTATTGCAGGTATCAACATTCCGCCGCACAAGCACGCCGAGATCGGCCTGACTGCGATCTTTGGCATCGGCCGCACCCGCGCCCGCAAGATCTGCGAGGCCTGCGGCATCGACTACAGCAAGAAGATCAAGGATCTGACCGACGCTGAACTCGAGAAGGTGCGTGACCAGGTCGGCCAGTTCACCATCGAAGGTGACCTGCGTCGCGAAACCACGATGAACATCAAGCGACTGATGGACATCGGCTGCTACCGCGGTTTCCGTCACCGCCGTGGCCTGCCGGTTCGTGGTCAGCGCACCAAGACCAATGCACGCACTCGCAAGGGACCGCGCAAGGCAGCCCAGTCGCTGAAGAAATAATCGGTTTGAAGGATTTCCATGGCTAAGCAACAATCCAGCGCCGCCGCCCGTGTTCGCAAGAAGGTCCGCAAGAACATTGCGGATGGCATTGCCCACGTGCACGCCTCGTTCAACAACACCATCATCACCATCACCGACCGTCAGGGCAACGCTCTGTCGTGGGCGTCTTCCGGTGGTCAGGGCTTCAAGGGCTCGCGCAAGTCGACCCCTTTCGCGGCCCAGGTGGCTTCCGAGGTGGCCGGCCGTGCCGCCATTGAACAGGGCATCAAGAACCTGGACGTCGAGATCAAGGGTCCCGGCCCGGGTCGTGAGTCTTCCGTGCGTGCCCTGGGCGCGCTCGGTATCCGCATCACGTCCATCTCCGATGTGACGCCGGTGCCGCACAACGGTTGCCGTCCGCAGAAGCGTCGCCGTATCTGATGCGTGCGTCCGCTTGCCGGGTTTGACCGGCGCGCGGTACAATTCAAAGCTTTTTTGAGCGCCACCGCAGTCAAGCTGCGGTGGCATTTTTGCTAAGCCCACCGCCGCCGGTCAACGGACGGCTCCCGCGATGGTGTCCAGTTGGGCACCGGTTGCGGCAGATATTTCAAGGAAACCAACGTGGCACGTTACCTCGGCCCCAAGGCCAAACTCTCCCGCCGTGAAGGCACCGACCTGCTGCTCAAGAGCGCCCGCCGTTCGATCAGCGACAAGGCCAAATTCGACTCCAAGCCCGGACAGCATGGCCGCACCTCGGGTCAGCGTACCTCCGACTTCGGCCTGCAACTGCGTGAAAAGCAGAAGGTCAAGCGCATGTACGGCGTCCTCGAGCGCCAGTTCCGCCGCTATTTCGCCGAAGCGGACCGCCGCCGTGGCAACACCGGTGCCAACCTGCTGTTCCTGCTGGAATCGCGCCTGGACAACGTCGTGTTCCGCATGGGTTTTGCTTCCACCCGCGCTGAAGCCCGCCAGATGGTTTCCCACAAGGCCATCACGGTGAACGGCAATGCCGTGAACATCCCCTCGTACTCGGTCAAGGCCGGCGACGTGATCGCCGTGCGCGAGAAGTCCAAGAAGCAGGCCCGCGTGATCGAGGCCCTGGAACTGGCCAAGCAGATCGGCTTCCCCGCCTGGGTGGAAGTGTCTGCTGACAAGGCTGAAGGCGTCTTCAAGAAGACCCCTGATCGCGACGAATTCGGTTCGGACATCAACGAATCGCTGATCGTCGAAATGTACTCGCGTTAATTTCGTTCCCGGTGCGCGCCGGTGGCGCCTCCGGGCCATGCTCCGTCTGCCTTATCGGTGTAACGAGCCGAGGGAACTGAAGGAAGTCTGAATGCTGAACAATCTGCTCAAGCCCAAAACCATCAACGTCGAGCACCTCTCGGCCAACCGTGCCAAGGTTACTCTGGAACCGTTCGAGCGCGGCTACGGCCACACCCTGGGCAACGCGCTGCGTCGCGTGCTGCTCTCGTCGATGGTCGGGCATGCGCCCACCGAGGTGACGATTGCTGGCGTCGTGCACGAGTACTCTTCCATTGACGGCGTCCAGGAGGACGTGGTCAACATGCTGCTGAACCTCAAGGGCGTGGTGTTCAAGCTCCACAACCGTGACGAGGTGACCCTGAGCCTGCGCAAGGATGGCGAAGGGATCGTGACCGCCGCTGACATCCAGACGCCTCACGACGTCGAGATCGTCAACCCCGGCCATGTGATTGCCACGCTGTCGGCGGGTGCCAAGCTGGACATGCAGATCAAGGTGGAAAAGGGTCGCGGCTATGTGCCGGGCAACCTGCGCCGCAACGACGACGCCTCGCGTTCGCTGGGTCGCATCGTGCTCGACGCCTCCTTCTCGCCGGTGCGGCGCGTGAGCTACACGGTCGAAAGCGCCCGTGTGGAGCAGCGCACCGATCTGGACAAGCTGGTCCTCGAAATCGAGACCAACGGCTCCATCGGTCCTGAGGAAGCCGTTCGTGCCTCCGCCAAGATCCTGGTCGAGCAACTCGCGGTGTTTGCGCAACTCGAGGGTGCTGAACTCAACTTCGACGCCGCTCCGCAGCGCAGCTCGCAGCAGTTCGACCCGATCCTGCTGCGCCCGGTCGACGAGCTCGAACTCACGGTGCGTTCGGCCAACTGCCTCAAGGCCGAGAACATCTACTACATCGGTGACCTGATCCAGCGCACCGAGAACGAGCTGCTCAAGACCCCGAACCTGGGTCGCAAGTCGCTCAACGAAATCAAGGAAGTGCTGGCCTCGCGTGGTCTCACGCTCGGCATGAAGCTCGAGAACTGGCCGCCGGCTGGTCTGGACAAGCACTGATCACCAAGACCCCGTCAATCGTCTGACGACCCCTCCCAGTACCTGATCCGGCTGGGAGCAAAACACTGAAAGGAAATTACCATGCGTCACGGACACGGACTGCGCAAACTCAACCGCACCAGCGAGCACCGCCTGGCGATGCTGCGCAACATGATGAACTCGCTGCTGACGCACGAAGTCATCAAGACCACCCTGCCCAAGGCCAAGGAACTGCGCCGTGTGGTCGAGCCCATGATCACCCTGGCCAAGGAGCCGACCGTCGCCAATCGCCGTCTGGCGTTTGACCGCCTGCGCGACCGCGACGTGGTGGTCAAGCTGTTCGACGAACTGGGCCCGCGCTTCAAGGCCCGTCCCGGTGGCTACACCCGCATCCTGAAGATGGGTTTCCGCGTGGGCGACAATGCCCCGATGGCCCTCGTGGAACTGGTCGACCGCGCACCTGAAGCTGCCCCGGCAGCCGACGGCGAAAAAGCATGATATAATTCAAGGCTTGACGCGGAGTGGAGCAGCCTGGTAGCTCGTTGGGCTCATAACCCAAAGGTCGCAAGTTCAAATCTTGCCTCCGCAACCAACAAAATCAAGCACTTAGCTTGTCTTAGAACCCGCCGAAAGGCGGGTTTTTTGTTTCTGTGTCGAGGTTTGTGACGAGGTCTGTGCCGTCACAAGATACCCGTTTTGGTTTGTGACCTTTGGGCAGATGGATACAGGTCGCAGATCCAGTGACCGTTGGGCATCTCTTTTTGCGCTGAAGCTGTGTCGACCCTACCCCGTCACAAGGGTAATGGAGGCCATGACGTTCCTAAGCCCTGACCACCGGCACATCCTCCAGCCGCGTCGTGTACTGCGGCGTGCGCCTCTCCTGCTTCATGCCCCATGCCCGCACCGGTACTGTCTGCCCGGTGGACCCCACATGGACTGTCCCCTTGCCGTAGCGCTGGTTGATCACGTCCATGGCCACCATCAGCCGTGAGCGGTCCCGTGGCATCTCGGCCTCCTGCTCGGGTTCCAGATCCAGCTCCTGCTGCTGGACGCTGGCCGGCTGCAAATCCACGAGGATGACCCCGGCCTTGATGAATCGGTAACCCGCCAGGTACATCCGGCGCATGCCATCGGCTGCTGCGCCTGCGAGCAGGCGGCTGTCATCCGTAGGCCTGCGCAGCGGTACGACCACACTGCGCGAGAGCTGTGGCCCTTGCCGATGCGGTGAGGTGTGCATGAACACCAACAGCTCCCTTGCCAGACTGTTCTGCTTCCTCAGCTTCTCTCCCGCCCGGCTGGCGAACTCGCTGACGGCTTCGATCAGCGACTCCAGTTTGGTCACCGGCTGCCCGAAGGACCGGGTACAGGCGATCTGCTGTTTGGGCTCTGGAGCATCGTCCAGATCCACGCAGGGTTGGCCCTGCAACTCCTTGACCGTCTTCTCCAGCGTCACATTCCAGCCCCGGCGGATGGTGGCCGGGTCCATGCGGACCAGGTCCAGCACGGTCTGGATGCCTTGCTCCTTGAGTTGCTTGCTGATTCGCCTCCCCACACCCCACACGTCGCCCACATCCGTGGCCTGCAGGACGTCATCCAAGTCCTGTGCCGGCAACGCAGCCAGGTTGCACACCTGGGCCAGTTCAGCCGGATAGCTGCCCGGCTTGCGCTCGGCTGTCTTGGCGATGTGGTTCGCCAGCTTGGCCATTGTCTTGGTCGGAGCAATGCCGATGCAGGTCGGGATACCGATCCATTGCAGGATTCGGTCCCTGACCTTGTGCCCCCGGGCAACCAGATCTCCCCGTACGCCGTTCAGCCCGATGAAGCTCTCGTCGATGCTGTAGATCTCCTGGGTCGGTCCCAGACCGGCGGCCAGGCTCATCATCCGGTCGCTCATGTCACCGTACAGGGTGAAGTTGGCCGACAGGGCCACCAGTCCCGCTTGCTGCTCCAGGTGGCGGATCTGGAACCAAGGGGCTCCCATGCAAATGCCGAGGTCTTTGGCTTCGTTAGAACGCGCAATGGCGCAGCCGTCGTTGTTGGACAGCACGATCACCGGCCGGCCGTTCAGACTGGGACGGAAGACCCGCTCGCAGGAGACATAGAAATTGTTGCCATCGACCAGGGCATACATGGCCGCACCTTCATTTCGCAGTTGCCTGGCCTTCAGGTGATGAAGCGCTTGATGCAGGAAGAGACCACGCCCCAGACCTCGATGGTCTGACCATCCTTGGGGATGATGTCCGGAAAGGTCGGGTTGGCGGCCTTGAGGCGAACACGCCCGGCCCTCTGGTGCAGGTACTTGACGGTGTACTCGCCATCCACGACGGCCACCACCACATGGCCGTGGCGGGGCTTGATCGCCCGGTCGATCACCAGCATGTCACCATCATCAATGCCGGCGTCCTGCATCGACGTGCCTGAGACCCGCATCAAGAAGGTGGCCTGGGGGTGAGACACCAGGATCTGGGTCAGATCGAGGCGGTTGACCGTAAAGTCTTCGGCTGGAGAAGGAAACCCGGCCTTGAGGTGGGCCTGAGGCATGGGAAGCACCAGCGGCGTGGCCACCGCTGGCTCAGGCTCTGTGCTGATGCATATACTGTTCATGTATCCAGTATAAATCCCGGACATTCATCCACGGGAATGACCGAGCAAAGCACCGGCCTGATCGCCTGATGCATTCCTGGACACAATCGGGCCATGTGCTCGAACTACGACCCGGTAACCCACCCCGATCGGCTACGGTTGTACTTCGGTGTGGACGCGCCAGCGGGTATCCGTCCTCAGGTCTGGCCCACCTATCTGGCGCCCTTCATCCGGCGCCATCCCCATGCCGATGTGGGTGACGACGCGGTGCCACCCAGGGAGGCCTTGGCCGGGGTATTCGGGATGATCCCGCACTGGGCCGGTGAAATGAGCTTTGGCCGGCGGACCTACAACGCCCGGTCAGAGACCGTGGCCGAGAAGCCAAGCTTCCGGGATGCCTGGCGCCATGGGCAGCATTGCATCGTGCCAGCGGAAGCCGTCTATGAACCCGACTGGCGATCGGGCAAGGCGGTGCCCACCAGGATCGAACGGGCCGATGGCAAGCCCATGGGTATTGCCGGCCTGTGGACCAGCAACCGCAAAGCCACCGGCAGCGAAGTGCTGAGCTTCACCATGCTGACCATCAATGCCGATGAGCACAGCCTGTTCAACCAGTTCCACAAGCCGCAGGATGAGAAGCGGATGGTCGTGATCCTGGGTGAGGATCAATACGACGAGTGGCTGACGGCGCCGGCGGGAAAGTCGATGGACTTCATGCGGCAGTACCCGGCGGAACGCCTCGTAGCGATGGGAGACCCAGGCCGCGGTCGTGGTTGACTATGGCAAGACTGCTCAAGGCTGGGTACGGTCACCCGAACTTGCCAACTGAAAGGTCGCGATCGACGTAACCGGTCATCCCAAGCACCAGTCAATCTGCAACTGAGCCGGGAAAGACGAGGCAGAAGGTGGTGATGCCGTTGCTGGAACTGGCTGTCACGGAGCCGCCATGGGCGGCCATGATCGCCTGGGTGATCGACAGGCCCAGGCCAGCGCCATCGGAGTCCGGGTGGCTGCGCGACTTGTCCACCCGGAAGAAGCGGTCGAACAGCCGAGGCAGAACCTCAGGGGAAATGGTGGGCCCCGTGTTGGTGAGACACAGGGTGGTGGTGGTGCCTTGCTTTTCGATCGTCACCGTCACGTCGGCATCGTCAGGCGAGTGCCGCAAGGCGTTGGACAGCAGGTTGCCAATGGCGCGCCGAACCATCAGGCGGTCACCCATGATCACCGCCTGCCCAGCAAGCGAAAGACGAATGCGTTTCTCGTCGGCCACCGCGTCATAGAAGTCGAACAGCGCCCGCGTTTCCTGCTCCAGTGCGATCGCCTCCGGGTTGGGCAGTTCGATGCCGTGTTCCGTCTTGGCCAGAAACAGCATGTCAGACACCATGCGGGCCAGTCGCTGGAACTCTTCGGCGTTGGACGCGAGGATGTCCTGGTAGGCGCTCGCATCCCGTTTCTGGGTCAGTGACACCTGTGTCTGGGTCAGCAGGTTGTTGATGGGGGTGCGCAGCTCGTGCGCCAGGTCGCTGGAGAATTCCTGCAGCCGCGCAAAGTCGGACTGCAGGCGTTCGAGCATGGTGTTCAGGCTCTGCGCCAGGTCGGCGAACTCCGCCGGCACCGCGTCCACGGGCATGCGCTGGTCCAGCTTGTGGGCCGTGACCGTCATGGCGCGCTCTTTCATGATTCGAAGCGGCGCCAGGCCCCGGCGGGCGGCCCACCAGCCCAGCAAGCCGCTGGCCAGGATGGCGCCGATCAGGTAGAGCGCCAGCGTCTGCCTGAGCGACTGCATGAAATGGGTGTGGTGCGCCGTGTCCAGCGCGATCAGCAGTTCAAGCGGTTGGCCGTCCGCGGCCTGACCCGTCCATGTGGAGGGCGGACGGATGGCCGCCCTCAGACCGCGCAGCGTGTGATCGCCGGCCGTCCAGTCAAAGGCCTGTTCATCTGTACCGATGGACGGTGGCAGGCGGGAGAACACCGAACCCGCTTCGCCATAGACCTGACCGGCGCTGTTGTGCAGCTCGATGAACAAGCCGTGGTGACTGGTCAGCAGCTCATCCAGCCGGGATGCCAGCATCTCCGATGACGAGGCCTCGCCGACGATGGTCTGCACCAGTTCGATCTTGTCCTTCAGGAAATCCCGGTCGAGTTCGACAAAGTGCCGACCCACCGCGATCGAGACCAGCAGGCCCAGTCCGACGAGCACGCAGGCCGAGACCAGGGTGTACAGCGCGGTCAGGCGCGCCGTCAGCGACAGCCGGCCGAGCATCAGTGGGCGTCCTCGGGTGCTTCGAGCACGTAGCCCATGCCGCGCACGGTCTGGATCAGGCGCGGTTCGAATCCATCGTCCACCTTGGCCCGCAAACGCCGCATGGCCACCTCGATCACATTGGTGTCGCTGTCGAAATTCACATCCCACACCTGGGATGCGATCAGGGAACGCGGCAGCACCTCGCCGTGGCGGCGCATCAGCAATTCCAGCAGGCCGAATTCCTTGGCCGTCAGATCGATGCGTTTGCCGGATCGGGTCACGCGACGGCGCAGCAGGTCGAGCTCCAGATCGGCCACTTTCATCGAGGTGGCTTCCAGACCTGAGCGGCCTCGCCGCAGGATCGTCCGGACCCTGGCCAGCAGCTCGGCAAACGAAAACGGCTTGACCAGGTAGTCGTCGGCCCCCAGCTCAAGTCCCTTGACGCGGTCTTCGACCTGATCGCGCGCTGTGAGGAACAGCACGGGCATCTGTCGCCCCTGGCTGCGCAGGTTCTTGAGCACCTGCCACCCGTCCATGCCCGGCAACATGACGTCCAGGATCACCAGATCGTGATCCCCTTCCAGGCCGTGGTGAAGTCCGTCTACGCCGTTGGTGACGAGGTCCACGGCAAAGCCCGCCTCGCGCAGGCCTTGCCTGAGGTAGTCACCCGCTTTGGGTTCGTCTTCCACGATCAGAATTTTCACGTTCACGTTCTCCTGACCTCGAGTTTGCCCGTATCGAGGCGGGCGCGACAAAAGCTGACATTTTTGTAATCTGACCGACAGGGAAGTGACGAACTCGCCTCGCCAGAATCCGCACCACTTGATCCACATCAAAAGGAGCGATTGCAGTGAAACCTTTGTTCAGTTATCGAGCCACAAGCCAGCTGCTGGTGGCAGGCCTGTTGGTCGTCCCATTCGCGCTGGCTGCGCAGACGGCCAGCCCGACGCAGGAGGCCGACTGGCGCCGTGCCAATGACGCGGTGGGAGCGTTCAAGCGCGGCCATGCCGATGTGCTCAAGTGGGAGCAGTCCAACACCAGTGCTTCCACCACGACCCCAGGTATTTCCTCGGGTATGGCCATCCCCACCGCAGAGGCGGCGGTTCGCATGGCTTGGACGGTCCATCGCGAACTGGCTCGCCCTCTGTCGAAACTGGGTCCCCAGAATGAACAGCTGATTGCGCAAGGCCGCTGGACGGAACTCGATCCCAGCCTGCAGCGCCGCGTCGAGGATGCGGGCGAGGTGCTGGAGGTGGCTGCGGCGGGGCGCAAAGCCTGGATTGACGCTGTGGCCGCCCAGCAGGTCCTGAAGCACCAGCGCGACATGCTGGAGGCGGCTCAGGCTGCCTACGAACTGGGGCAGCGCATGGTGACGGTGGGCAACTGGAGCAAGCTGCAACTGTCTCCCGTACAACTGGCTGCCTCCAACGCACGCATGAATCTGAGGCGAGCGCAGCAAGCCGCCGCCCAGGCGCAGGCCAATCTGGTCAAGACGATGGGGCAAACGGGTCTTCAGGATGGCTTTGTGTTGCCAGACCAGTTGCCTGCCATCCCGGCGCAACCCATGGCGGCAGCGGACCTGCAAAAGCGCGGTGATGCTGTTCGCAACCAGTTGCCAGATGCAGAAAGCCTGCGTAACCGTGCGCTATCGAAGTCAGCCATGAACGTCTATTGGGCCGCCCACGCCTTGGCGCAGGACAGCCAGGGCGACATCCTGAAGACCCGTGAGTTCATCACCGAAGAGACTGTGCTGCACTACAACGGCATGCTCAAGAGCGTCTGGGACCTGCTGGACGAGGTGCGCAACCAGTCTCAGGCCACGGTGGATGCAATCGGTGCACAGCGCGACTTCTGGCTGGCCGAGGCCGATCTGCAGTGGGTCTTGCAGGGCGGAGAGCCCGAAAGTTTTGTGAATCTTGGCGGCGCCGGTGGCGAGGCTCCGGCAGCAGCAGCGCATTGAAAGGACACACCACATGACCAACACCCCTACCAACTCCAGACGACAGTTCTTCGCCGGCGCCGCTGCCTCCGTGGCCGGCCTGGCCGTGGCCCGCTCTGCTTTGGCTGGCTTGCCCGAGCCGGTCATCCAGACTTCGGTCGACACCGCGCCGCCGCTGGTGCCACAGACTGGCCGACCCTACAACCCGGTGGTCACGCTCAACGGCTGGACGCTGCCCTGGCGTATGAACAAAGGCGTCAAGGAATTCCACCTGGTGGCCGAGCCCGTGGTGCGCGAGGTCTCGCCGGGCTTCAAGGTCAACATGTGGGGCTACAACGGTCAGAGCCCAGGCCCGACCATCGAGGTGGTGGAGGGCGACCGCGTGCGCATCTTCGTGACCAACAAGCTGCCCGAGCACACCACCATCCACTGGCACGGCCAGCGCCTGCCCAGCGGCATGGACGGCGTGGGCGGGTTGAATCAGCGCGCCATTCCAGTGGGCAAGACTTATGTCTACGAGTTCGAGGCTCGGCGCCCTGGCACCTTCATGTACCACCCGCACGCCGACGAGATGGTGCAGATGGCCATGGGCATGATGGGCATGTGGGTGACCCACCCCAAGGCCAAACACCCGCACATCAGCGAGGTGGACCGCGATTTCTGCTTCCTGCTCAACGCCTTTGACGTGGAGCCCGGCAGCAAGACACCCAAGGTCAACACCATGACCGACTTCAACATCTGGTGCTGGAACAGCCGGGTTTTCCCGGCCATCGACACGCTCAACGTGCGCCTGAACGACCGCGTGCGTATCCGGGTGGGCAACCTCACCATGACCAACCACCCGATCCACCTGCACGGCCACGAGTTCCTGGTCACAGGCACCGACGGCGGACCGACCCCACCCAGCACCCGCTGGTACGAAGTCACCACCGACGTGGCCGTGGGGCAGATGCGCCAGATCGAGCTGATCGCCGACGAAGAAGGCGACTGGGCCATGCACTGCCACAAGAGCCACCACACCATGAACGCCATGGGCCACGATGTGCCGACCATCATCGGCGTGGACCACCGGGGTCTGGTCAAGAAGATCCAGAAGGTCGCGCCCGACTACATGCTCATGGGTGAACGCGGCATGGCCGACATGGGCGAAATGCAGATGCCGATTCCCGACAACACAGCGCCCATGATGACCGGCACCGGCCAGTTCGGCCCGCTGGAAATGGGCGGCATGTTCACGGTCTTCAAGGTGCGCAAGGACCAGAAGCCAGGTGACTACAAAGACCCGGGGCCGTACAAGTTCCCGGAGGGCACCGTGGCCTACGAATGGAACGGCGCACTTCCCCCAACGCCGCGCCCCGCGGCCAGCGCTGACACGACACCGGCTGCCGCCACCGCGATCAAACCCACCGCCAAGGGCATGTCCCACTGAAATGGGCCTTTGCATGCCTCACCACTGTTTTTCCTCAACCGTTTCCCCAACCAAAACCCCAAGGACAACCATGATATCCCTCAAGTTCAACTTCGCTTCTCGCGCTGGCTTTGTTTTCGCTGCTGCAGCATTGGCCGCATCGGCTGCTTTCGCTGGTGGCACCCACGGCGGTGGCCACCACGAAGAGTCTCCTATCGGCGAACCGGGCGTTGCAGCCAAGGTCACGCGCACGATCGAGGTGGACGCTGCAGACAGCATGCGCTTCACACCGTCGAACGTGTCGGTGAAGAAGGGTGAGACCATCCGTTTTGTCATCAAGAACTCCGGCAAGGTGCCGCACGAGTTCAGCCTCGGCACGGAAAAGGAACTCAAGGAGCACTACGAAGTCATGAAGAAGTTCCCGACCATGGAGCACGAAGAACCCAACAAGATCTCGCTCAAGCCTGGCAAACAGGGTGAAGTGATCTGGCGCTTCACCAAGCCCGGCGTGGTGAACTTCGCCTGTCTGCATGTGGGCCACTACGAGGCCGGCATGAAAGGCCAGGTCAATGTGGCGGCCAATTGAGCTTTTTTCTCGCGATCTCAACTCAACGAAAGGACTTTACGATGAAGCTGCGAGCAATTTTGAGTGCGGGCGCACTGGCCTTCACCGCCTTCGCCATCAACCCCGTGTTTGCCCAGATGAACATGGACCACGCCAAGATGGGCTTGGCTGCAGCTCCCGGCATGACCGACGGTGAGGTGCGCAAGATCGACAAGGACGCCGGCAAGATCACCATCAAGCACGGTGACATCAAGCACATGGACATGCCCGGCATGACCATGGTCTTCGTAGCCAAGGACAAGGCCTTGCTGGACAAGACCAGCGTCGGCGCCAGGATCCAGTTCATGGCAACGAACGAGAACGGTCAGATGACGGTGACCGACATCCAGCCAGCGAAGTGATTCTTCAGCGCACAGGTTTCCTCCGTTCAGCTGCGGTCGTTCTGGCACTCGCCGGGGCTTCCGCAGCCTTTTTCTGGTGGCAATCTGCGGACCTCTTCCGGCCAGTTCCTGTCGGGATGCTTCGCACGGATGACGCTGCGATGCTCAAACAGGGGGCGCTGATTTATCAGACCCGCTGTGCAAGCTGCCACGGTGTCCATCTGGAGGGGCAAGCCAACTGGCGCGAAAGAGGCGCCGATGGGCGAATGCCTGCACCTCCCCACGATTCAAGCGGCCACACCTGGCACCACCCGGACGATGTGCTGATTCGCATCACCAAGGAAGGGGTGGCGAAGGCCGTCGGCTTGCCCGACTACGCCACCAACATGCCCGCCTTTGGCGATTCGCTCAGCGATGCCGACATCGTGGCCGTGCTGTCCTGGATCAAGTCGCAATGGGCGCCAGAGACCCGACGCCACCACGACGACATCAACCGGCAGGCCCAGCAGCAGTCGCCGCGCTGAACCTGACTTTTTTGTCATCTCCGGGTCATCTTGCCGACCCGGGTCGATCCCTACAGTGACCCCATGGCATTTCGCCATGCGTTCTGTCACGAAAGGAAATCGTCATGTCCGCCTTGATCCGAGCCCTACTGTCCGTGGCTGTCGCCGGTGCGGCGTTCTCCGCCGCAGCGCAGCAAACCGCCGACCACACCCAGCACCACCCGTCCACCCCGGCGGCCAGCACCGCGACCCAGCCGGCCACACCCCAGGCAGGCATGCCCATGGGCATGTCGTCGATGCCGCAGATGCAGCAGCACATGCAAGAGCACATGGCCACGATGCAGTCGCTGCGCGCCAAGATGGCGGCCGCCAAGACACCGGCCGAACGCGAGGCCCTGATGGCCGAGCACATGAAGGCCATGCAAGAAGGCATGGACATGATGAAAGGCATGAAGCCCATGGGCGGCATGGCCGGCATGCAGGGGATGGGTACCCCGGGAGTGGCCACGCCAGACCTGACCCAGCGCCATCAAATGATGGAGATGCGCATGGACATGATGCAGAACATGATGGAAATGATGATGCAGCGCATGCCGCCGTCGCCCGCCAAACCCGGCGCCCAGTGAGCGCGCCGACGTTCTGACGCTGTTCTTGTTTTCGTATCCAGTTCAGGAGATTGTGTGATGTCGATGTTTTCACGGCGACAGTTTCTGGGCAGCATGGGCGCAATGGGGGCCGCAGCCGCCTACCCGGGTGCCTGGGCCGCCTCAGCCACGCCGTCAGGCCTTTCTACCGACGAGGTCCTGCGCCTTGAAGCGCAGGCGACGGGCTTTTTCAACCCCTTGCGCCTGCCGGGCACCAGTGGCCTCTTCGGGGTGCTGCCCGTGACGGACTTCAAGGAAGTCCATGTGGTCCGCAGCGAGATCGAGGTGCTGCCGGGGCAGCGCACCCCCGTCCTGGCCTATGCCGTGGAGTCGGGCGGCAAGAAATTCCTCAACCCGGCGCTGCTGGCCCGACAGGGCGATCAGATGCGGGTCAAGCTGATCAACCGCATCGATCAGCCCACCGTCATCCACTGGCACGGCCTGAGCGTGGATTCGCGCAACGACGGCAACGGGCTCCACGTGGTGGCGCCGGGCCAGCAGATGGACTACGCCTTCACCGTGCAGGACCGGTCCTCGATGTACTGGTACCACCCCCATGCGCACGGCTTCATTCCCCGGCAGGCCTACCACGGGTTGGCCAGCTTGCTCTTCGTCGAAGACGAAGACGAAGCCACCCTGCGCAAGGAACTGGCACTGGCTCTGGGTGAATCCGAGATCCCGCTGGTGCTGCAGGACAAGGAATTCGATGCACAGGGACGCCTCCAGTACGCGCCCAGCGCCGCCCAGTCTTTTGGTGGCTGGGTGGGCAGCAGGATGATGGTCAACCTGACCGAGCGTCCGGTGCTCAAGGCGGGTCGCCGCATCGTGCGTTTCCGGCTGCTCAACGGGAGCAACGCGCGCAGCTACCGGCTGGCGTTCCTGCAACAAGGCCGGGCCCTGGGCTTCTACCTGGCGGGCTCGGACGGGGGATTGCTGGCCCAGCCCGTGCGTATCGATCAGACCTTCCTTTCGCCCGGTCAGCGGCTGGATGTGCTGGTGGATTTCCGGGAAGCCGAAGGCGGTCGGCCGGTGACCCTGGCCTCGCTGCCCTTCGATCCGATGCACCAGGAGGGTGGACACGATATGGCTGCGATGGACCACAGCCAGCACGGCGCGGCCCTCGGTGCCGCCGCGCCCGCCGCCATGGCGATGGAAGGCGACGCGCGGGCGCTGATGCGTATCGACCTGACGGCAACCGAAGCGCTCTATGACCGGCGCATGCCGACCCGGCTGTCCAGCCTAGCCGCACCAGTGGAACTGGCGGGCACCCCGCGCCGCATGCAACTGGGCCACGACGGCAAAGGCCACTGGACGATCAACGGTGGCGTGTTCGACCACGCTGCCGTGCCGCTGACAGTGCAGCGTGGTGCGCGTGAGACCTGGCTGATCGAGAACGCCGAACGCAGCATGCCGCACCCCATGCACTTGCACGGCTTCTCGTTCCGGGTGCTCGAACGCCTGGGCAGCCCGGACCAGATCCGTCCCCTGGCAGGGGCACGCGGTCTGCTGCCGCAGGACCTGGGCGTAGTGGACACGCTGCAGGTCTGGCCGGGCGAGTCGGTCAAGATCGCCATCGACTTCTCGCACCCGCACACCGGCGACCAGGACTACGTCTTTCACTGCCACACGCTGGAACATGCCGAGGCGGGAATGATGATGCGGTACGCAGTCAAAGCCTAGGGAAGGTCTGCATAACCCTGCCGCCACCCGCGTGATGTGAGACATTGCCGACATGAAGCAAATGAGCCTGGGCGAGAGCGGATACGAGCGCAAGACCAAGCGCACGCGCAAGCGCGAGTTCCTCGAC